>JBCBWU010000052.1:0-37714 GCA_039816955.1 Bacteroidota bacterium | reverse complement strand
CCTTCAGTACACAAGTAGCAGGTACTTACCGCTTTTTCGCTCGCAATAGCAATAACGGATGCGTGGGAAGTGATATCGTTCAGGTGACGCTCAACAATGCCACTCCTACCATAGCCTTTGGTAGTAGCGTTTACCCCTGCGAAGCGGATTCCTTCCTCTTGGAGGCCTTTATTAGTCCCGAAGCAGCATACGAATACACCTGGACTGGGCCTGCTATTCAATCCTTGACGGATAGTGCGGCCGTGTGGATCACAGGGCCAGGCATGTATTCGCTCTCGGTACTCAATACGGAAACGGGTTGCGATGCGCTAGACAGTATTTTGGTTATTGAACAGACCTGCATACCCTGTCTGGAGCTACCGCAAATGGATACCTTGGACTGCCAAATCACCAGCCTTGAGTTAGACGCAACCTTCTGCCGCCCGTGCGTGGACTGCACTTTACAATGGTTCGATGAGTCCGGGCAGTTACCCGGTGAGGAAAGCCTGAACTTGAATGTAACGACTCCAGGAATTTATACCCTTACTGCTACGGACACCCTAGGCTTTAGCAGTAGCGTGAGTACCACCGTGGTATTGTTGGATGACCCTCCCCTACTAGATTTAGGGCCGGATCTAATCTTAACTTGCGATAGCACGACAGTTACCATTACCAACCAAATCGCCAACGCCCCTGATCAGCCACTAGGCTATCGGTGGTCAGAACTGGTGCTTGGTGTATTACCGGAGACCGGGCCAAGCCTGGAGGTAAGTGAGGTTGGCACCTACGTGCTTGAGCTCACTGATATGATAAGCGGTTGTTCGATTACCGACACGCTAGAAGTGTTGGATGACCGCCAAGACCCGTCCGCCGAGGCTGGCCCCGATCAAGTACTCACTTGCCAGAGCAGTGTAGTCGTCCTAGACGGAAGCGGCTCAACGCTAAGTGGCGTGAGCTTCGCCTGGACAGGCCCTAATGATGCCTGCCTAACGGGAGCAGATTCAAATAGCCCACTAGCCACCTGCCCGGGCTTGTACACGCTAGAAGTGACCGACCTTTCCAATGGCTGTTCCGCCGAGGATACCGTTCGGGTTACCATCAATGAGGACGTACCCGAAGTACAAGCCTTTCCCGACACTATACTCACTTGTAATATTCAAGAATTACTCCTGAGTAGTGCGCCTCCCAGTGGAGGAAGCTTCACTACGAGTTGGTGCCCACTCGATGAAATGGGAGATGAAATTAGTACCGCCTGTGCCCTGGGGCAAACCGATACGCTTGTGAACCTTCCAGGGCAGTATCGCTTTACGGTAGTGAACGACGATACAGGTTGTGCCAACAGCTTTGTGGTTACCGTAGGCATTGACACCATGCCACCACTCATTGACGCCGGCATGAATGATACCCTGGGCTGTAATGACAACAGTATTCAACTCAATGCGCAGGTACCTGTCGATGCCACGCTGAACTGGACAGGCCCAATGGGAGCAACCATTTTAAATCCCAACACTAGCACACCCACCGTGGATGCCGTCGGCTGGTATTTTCTGGAGGCCACCTCTACGGATAATGGCTGTATGGCTATAGATAGTGTGCAAATTCTAGTTGATGCCAATACACCAGTACTGGATGCGGGGCTGGATACTTTACTGAATTGTGCTAATACAAGCATTCGTCTCAACGCCAGTGGCAGCACCTTTAATGGTGATCCCATTTGGCAATGGGATACAGATACGGGTATGATATTAGCGGATGCGGACCAGCCTACGCCGCTGGTTGGGGATGCTGCCTTTTACTTTGTCACGCTAACGGATAGTGGGAACGGCTGTAGTATTCAAGACACGGTGTTTGTAGATGCGGATTTCCGTCGCCCAAGCGCCTTGCTTTTTGAGCCCGATAGCTTGTTACTCACCTGCGCACAGGACACTTTACTACTAGATGCCAGCCCTTCGCTCAGTGCGACCGGCGAAGCCATTACTTACAGCTGGGAAGCTACTCCGCCAGGCAATCTCTTCCCGGATTTATCTGCCCCTACCGTATTCACGGATCGCACCGGTAATTACCGCTTAATTGTTCAGGACGAAGGCAACGGCTGTCGGGATACTCTTGCTTTCTTTGTTGATGTGGACTTCCAGGCACCTGAACTTATCATTGCCGATCCAGCGCCCTTGGATTGTGCCAGTATGAGCACCCTGCTCAGCACCGCTACACCCGCAGATTCTACCGGTTTTACTTTTGAGTGGAGCGATGAGCAAGATCAGATTATTAGTACCAACGCTACAGCTGAAGCTACTAGCCCGGGTTTCTACAGTCTGCTTCTAACCGACGAAGCCAATGGCTGCACCAGCACCGCCACGGTGGAAGTACTGATCAATGATGAACTACCGACCGTCATTATTGCTGCGCCACCGGCCTTGACCTGTGAGCAAAGTTCGGTCACCTTAGATGGTAGCATGAGTTCACAAGGCCCCAACTTTAGCTACCAATGGAGTTCTCCTGATGGAACGCTGCTCGGTAATGGCTTGGCAGCAATAGACAGCACCAGTATGCCAGGCAGCTATGTGCTCCTGGTTACCGATACGACCACAGGTTGTACCAACGATGAATCAGTAGTGGTTACCCAAGATGGTCAACCGATTCTTGGCCTCGAAGTGGCTGCTCAGGGGCCACCCTGCGTAGGTGGCACTTTTGGGAGTATTAGCGTCGATGCAGTTGTGGGTGGAACCCCGCCCTTCAACTACGCCCTCAATAATGGCATAATGGGTCCATTCTCTTTCTTTGATGACCTCCTACCGGGAAATTATCAACTGCAAGTGGAGGATGCCAATGGTTGTAGCTGGACAGAAATCATCATCTTGCCCGAAGCACTTGATCTGGAAGTAGACCTGGGCCCCGACCTGGAAGTGGAACTAGGCGATAGCATTCAATTGAAGCCGCTGACCAATCGCCCGATTAGTTCGTGGCAGTGGACCTCCGATTTCTTTTCGGCGAACGCTCCTTTTGAACCCGTAGTAACGCCCACCGAAACACAGTTTGTCCTGCTTACCGTGTTTGATGACAACAACTGCACCGCTACCGATACCATTCGCATCTTCGTGGATACGGATCGTGATGTCTTTATTCCTACGGCCTTCTCTCCGGATGGTATTGGGGAAAACGAACGCTTCACCATCTACGCCGGTGACGAAGTAGTGATCATACAGAGTCTGCGCATCTTTAGCCGCTGGGGGAATATGGTCTTCGAGCAAGAGAACTTCAGCCCTAATGATCCTAATTTGGGTTGGGACGGTACGCTCTGGGGTGAGCCCCTAAACCCAGCCGTCTTTGTGTATTACGCTGAAATCCTCTTCACCGACGGGAAAAGTGAACTCATCACGGGAGATGTGGTTTTGCTGCGTTGATCGTATGATAGTTCTCGGAGAACTCTGAGTTCTCTGAGAAGTACGCAAGCCCTTACTCCCGTACTAAATCCGAAATTATCTGATTCCGGGCCTGTTCCACCTGCACCTGGTTTTGGTAGACCTGACGCAAGAAACGGGCCTTCGCCGACTGCTGCTCCTTGAGTAAGGCTGCCGCCTGTTCCAGTAGCTGCTGAGCCTCACTTGCACATGTAGATTGGGGATCAATCTTTGCCAACTCTTCTACTGCTGCTTTCGGCTCCTCTAAAGTCAATTTTGCCCGGGCAGTACTCAAATGAGTAGCACAGAAGGCTTCCTGATATTGATCGTAGTAGCGAGCTCGTTGGCGCTGAGCAAAATCATAGCAATCTGCATCAGCCGGTACAGCATTGGCCAAGGCTAGCGCTGCCAGTGGTTCATCATTATTGGCCAGTTTTACGGCATCCGCCATTAGTGCATGACAGGGGCCCGCAAAGGCCTCCCGATAATCGGCAACCATTTTTTGGATGATAATGCTGAGCTGAGACGTACCATTTTGCAATTGCATCAATGCCGCACGCCGAGCTTGCTCCGCGCTGGTACCGGTTGACATAATTTGGCTTACCTCGGCCGTCAGTATGCGTTGGCTCCCACTGATTCGACTTTCTATGTAGAGTTGGTAAGCGGCCGTATGCAAACGACGCATGCCATCAATCATCCCCTCTTGCACGGGCGACATACGTAGCGAAAGCATCACCCCAGAGAGCGTGTCAACCGTACAGCCTTCTCGGTATAGCAAAGCGGTGAATTGTTGCTGCAAATCTTCCTCTACCCCATCGGCAAAGCGAAAGGTGGGCTTTAATTCTTGTGCGCTAAGCGAGGTGACAATAGCACAGGTCAGCAGTATACATAAAGTAGATCGCACAGGAAATTAGTTTAGGGTAATGAAAATCTTGTTGCCTTGCACATCGCGATCGCAATCGTAACCCAGTCCACGCAGGAAATTACGAAGCTTTACCGCATAGAGATAAGCCCGGTAAGGCTGACCATTTGTTGGGTGAAAGAAAGGAATGCGCAATTGATCAACAATCATCTTAGTGGCGGTCATGCCTTGTAGGTGATACTGTCCGCGTAAGGTGTTTTCTCCGAGCCAATTGGCAATCACTTCCGCCAGCAGTAAATCTCCACCAGTTACGGGAGAGTCTAGATCATAAGATGCTATGGGCCCCAAGGAGATGTTTAACGACAAAATTCGCCCCGCCATCATCATATCCTGAAAACCAGCGGTCATTTGCGGGATAAATTCAGGTAAGCCTTTGTCTACCGCCTTTAGCACCAGGCGGTCATACTGCTTGGTATAAAAACTGGGAGAATGATCCGTATGATTGGCTAGGGAAATTCCGGAAACCGCATCGTAGGCAGTGAGGATGACCCCACCTGTTGCGCCATTAAAGGATTCGGTCACCACTGGCTCTACCTCTACGTAAATGTCCGCACCGGATACTTCAATGACCTGTTGCTTTACGCTGGTTTGGTTCCCCCACTCTATCGCTTGATCGTTGGATAATTGCCGGAGGCGAGCTCGTAAATCAACCGTACTGTAGCCCGCTTGTTGAAAACCTTCGCGGACGGCAGTCACTGCTGCACGCATGACCTTATCCCGTTCGAGGCGATCACGCCAATCCACTCCTTCCTTGGCAAAGGGAATCACCATAATAGTGGGCAGGTAGGTAGGTGTACTATCCAAGCGTATTTCTTCTTGCGCCTGCAAATCACTTGAAGCTAGCGCTAGTACCAAAACGCTGAGTACTAGTCCATATAATCGTAAAATCGAAATTCGATTCATCATGCTTTTCTTCTGTTTAGTGGTTTCGGGTGCGTTTCTACTCCAACATGCCCATTGACATGAAGCGGAACAGCCAATGTAATTTTTGCTCACCGGCTATGGCGAATATTTCTTGCCCGGAATGGAAAGCGTCATAGGTGTCGCGGGCACCATCCAGAATATCGCATTCTAAAAATTGACCGTCGGTTTTTCTAATTCGAGCTTCCGCAATGAAGATGGGACGCGCCAGGCTGTCCCCATTTACCAGATAGTATTCGTTGGTGTAAAGTCGCAAGTTTTGTCCCCTCTTGGTCTCCATTGTACTCACCACCAATACTTCTGTGATGCGCTTCCCCTTCTCCTTGATGGCATCCACCATTTGCATCCCACGCTGGAAGGATCTGGCAGCAAAGCTCCTTACAATACCAGATAGTTTTTCGGCCGCCTGCCGTTCCACCTGACCCAGAAAGGCATCGGGTGGAAGATTCATTTCGGGTTCCCCCATTTGGGTTTGGACAAAAGCACTAAGTTCTATCGCTTCCGAACGCATCAAGTTGCCGGTACTTACATTGTACAAACTCACTTTGATACGGTAGAAAATACTCACTGACTTACGAGGCAATCCATCCTCGCTCACCCATTGACGGGCGTCGGGATCTCGCTGCAAAATGCGACCAAGTAGAATATAGTCAGCACCAAGGGCGGCAATTTGCTCGCGGTCACTGGCCAGGTAGTCCTCGTGTCGGACTTCCTCGCGAGCGAAGAACACGGCATCCATCCTCCGGCGATCTACCAGGCGCAGGCCTTGCTGTTGGCTCAGACCCCGCTCAGCTGCTTCTCCCAAAAGGAGTAAGCTACCTTCCTCAATGGGAACAACACTTTCAAAAGTGGGAATCCCGATAGTAGGCGCAGTTTGAGCAGACAGGAAGGCTGTATACAATGACAGGAAAAGGAAAGATGTTAAAAAGCGCATAATTCAGTATAGGGGTAACTCTGATGAACAGTAACGTGTGTTTATTGCTTTGACTACACAAAGGTAAGCAGGCTTCGTCAACTATTTTTAGCGAGTGCCGTTTTCAAGCTTGGCGTGGCATTGTCCGTGTGCGGTCAGTTTCCAGCAAATGAATGATCTTTACGGATGAAAACTGCGTTCTAAGGGCGTTATACATTCGAAAATAATTAAGCATATGAAAACCATATATTGGAATCTCTTTTTTGTCCTGGCACTATTTGCCTGCAATCCCTCTAATACGCAAACCACACAAGCGGAAGAGCGCATTATGAGCACGGAACCTAAACCCGTCTACAGTGCCTCCAAAACACCTAGTTTGGAAGAAGCTCAACTGGTAGAATCACTAGCCGACTATGAGCAAGCCATCTTTGCCAGCGGCTGCTTTTGGTGTACCGAAGAGGTATACGAGCGCGTCGTAGGAGTGCACGCCGTTTATTCAGGCTACATTGGTGGTAACGATCCGAATCCTACCTACCGGGAAGTAAGCTCCGGCATTACCGATTATGCAGAAGCGGTTATTGTCTATTATGATCCAGAGGTAATATCCTACGATCTATTGCTGGAGTTCTTCTACGCTAGCCATGACCCCACGCAGATCAACCGCCAGGGACCAGATGTAGGTCCACAGTATCGCTCGGGTGTCTTCTATCTCGATGACGAGCAGAAAAACAAAGCGGTGGCTTATCAGGAAAAACTGAATAATTCGGGTAAATACAGTAGTAAGATTGCCACTGAAATTACGGCAGCAAGTACGTTTTATCTGGCGGAGGAATACCACCAAAACTACTATCCTGCGCACCCCGACAATCCGTATATCCAGCGCGTAAGCCGCCCGAAAGTGGAGAAGTTTGCGAAGGCATACGCTCAGTATCTAGAGAAGGCCTAAGCACTGCCATCTCTCAAAAATCAGAAGCGGCCCGTGGTGTACACTACTGAGCCGCTTCTTTCTTCATCTGGTTTTTATTTCTTGATCACCCGCAGGTGTTCCTTCCACTGATCCCCAACGATCAGCAATTGGTACAAACCGGGTGGTCGTATTCCTAGATCAACGGTAATTTCGTTGTAACCTTTATCCATTTGTAAGGCCCGCTTTTGGACGATTCGCCCTTCTTGATTCATTACTAGCAATTCTACGCTAGTATCCGCAGGGCTCCAGCCGCGCACCTGAGCCAGGTCAGGCGTTGGATTTGGATAAACCTTCCAGGGCATCTCTTCCTCTGTCGATCCACTGGTTGGCACTATACGTAGGCCCTGCTGTTCATCATCTCCATTGTCTTCGTTGATCCACTCAATGGTATAATCTTCGGCTTCGCCGTAGCTAAGATTACTACACAGTGCAGGACTCGTGCCGTAACGCATCGCTACCCGCAAGCGGGTGGTCCCACTCAGGCCATCGGGTGGCACGAAGCTGAAACTGGTACTTCCCAAAACGGGGCCCATTGCGGCTACTTGCTCCCCGGCATCCTCAAAATCGCCATCCTTGTTGTAATCGATCCACACCTTCCAATTCTCGTTGTAGGGTCTACTTTGGTAGCCGGGTACTAACTCAATTTGCTGTTCTTCTCCAACGGTCATAGGTAGAATAATGCTGGTGTAGTCCCCGAAGCCATCATCATCCCCACTAGCGTAGTTATTCCCGTTTACATTCAGGGCATCAATCCACTCGTACGTGGTACTAATTCCGCGTACCTCACAGTACTCCAGTTCAGGTGTTTCATTACCTGACTGATCGTCAATAGTAGCTACAGTGGTAGCGGAACAAGCATTGGCATCAGTTACGATCACCACATATTGCCCCGGCGCCAGGTCTTCGATGGTGGTCGACTCCGCTCCGTTGTTCCATTGTACCTGATACGGAGGAGTACCTCCATCAATGGCCACATCTATGGTACCATTGTGGTCATCCGTTACGTGGGTTACCTCTACGCTCAGTTGTAATTCATCAGGACTTGTGAGCGGAAAACCGCGGATCGAAGCGCAGCCTCCAGCATCGGTTACGGTTACCACGTACACCCCAGCACCTAAGCTAAACCGATGAGCTTCAGTAGCACCGTCTGACCAGTTGTAAGTGTAAGGGGGTACTCCATTGCTGGCCGTCAAGGCAATCCAGCCGTCGTTGCTACCGGCACAACGCGGGTTGGCGCTAGCTTCTGACACCAGTACTGCCGTAGGATTGACCAGGGTTTCTGATTGTTCACTACTACAATTACCCGCCGTTACGGTAACGGAATAGGTCCCTGCTGTGAGATTATCGATAGTAGCCGTAGTCTGGCCACTACTCCATTGATATTGATAGTTACCATTACCTCCTTGTGCATTGGCAGTAATTGTTCCACTGCGTGAATTACTACAACTTGGTATAATCGTTTCCAGGTTAACGACCAGTGGACTGGCCTGCGCCACTTGCACGCCATTTGTGAGCTGACAACCATTAGCATCGATAACTAGTACGAAATACTGTCCTGCTGTTAGGTTTTGCCGCACGAGTTCGCTTCCTCCATCGGCCCAACTGATGTTGTAAGGCGGATTACCACCAGTCACGTTCAGTACAATACTGCCATCACTACAACTTGAAGGTGTGGTAAAAGAGGTAATTTGAATAGAGGGTGGAGCCTGAAGATTAACCGTGGCAGTAGCCGTTTGATCCCCATCTGTAACGGTGACGACGTAATCACCACTCGGGAGTCCGCCAACCGTGGGTCCAGTAGCGCCGTTGCTCCAGCTGAAGCTGTAGTTACCATTACCTCCGCTTACGGCTGCCTGAATAACCCCATTGCTGCCGCCGGTGCACGTCACATCGTTCAGAACAGATGCAGTAACCGCCAAAGGTAGAGCTGCGTTGGGGTCAACACAGAACACCTCATAGCTAATGCTACCAAAATTACCACCACTGGCCATGATATTGCCCGCAGCGTCGCGCAGTTGGTACCAACCATCGCCATGGCTGCAGCACATCCCATCGTTGTAGGCATCCTGCACCACCAGCGTGAAGCAACCGGGAGGTAGACAGACTATCTCTTCCTGGTACGAAAACGAGGCCAATTGGCCGTAAGGCCCGCCCGAAGCCCGGATGGACCCATCAGAACCTAGAATGTACCAGGATGTTTCACCCGGGTAACGATCAAATTGGAAAGCCAAGGTAACATTGCTTTCACAGCCAAAGTGCTCATAATACTGGGCTATAGCTCTCCGCCCTTCACGCCCACTTGGAAATACCGGAGCAACTGACAACCAGTAATCATCGCCGACTACCGCCGGCATGTGATATTCACTGGAGGTTGTACTATCAATGACTTCCATGTACCGATCGCCCAGTGCGTAGATTTTATAGCTACTGGCAGCGGGGTTCAAGTCCCATTCCAAAAGCGCCACTTGACTATTCTGGTAAGTGGTAGAAAAAGCCACCTCCGCTGCCACTACCGCCTGATGTCCAGAAGTGGAAGTAAGCCCGGAACGCCGCAAGCGAATCATCAACTGATCAGTCGTGATTTGCGGAACTGTCCATTCGAAAGCGCGCGTTGTGGGGGGAATATCCGTCGCTAGATTTAGCCAGCTTTCGCCGCCATTGGGTGAATATTCCAGGCTAAAAGAGGCCGGTGCATCAATGGCGTCCCAAGTCAGAAGGACTTGCTCTCCGGGTAAATAAGTTGCTCCTGCGCGTGGACTTAGCATTTGCATTTCGGACAACTCGTAGCTATAGACAACAAAGTAGGTTTGCGGCCCTTCCGGGACTTGGAAGCCAGTGATTTGCACTTGATACGTACCAAGCGCAGGTTCAGGGATTGAAATTTGTTCTACATTATTGATGTGGTCTGCACCGGGTAGTGCATCGCGTTGCAAACTATCTAGATTAGCCACCGAACTAGGCACCCAAGGCATGATGGTTTGCCCGTTCGCACCGACCATTCTCAACTCCAAATCATTGACCAGTGCGCGGCTGCTCAAAACGCTGCCCGCAGGGTCATGCCAGTACAACATCACTTCTAGATTGCGCGCACCAACTGGCACGTTCAAGTCGAATTGCTGCTGTTGGCCGTTCTGGATGGTGGAAGTATAATATTGATTATTAGCCAAGGCGGTAAGGGCCTTACTAGCATTCATGCGCCCCCAACCGTAATGATAATCCGGACCAGCCGGCCCCATATCATCAGCTGTATTGAGAATCATTGCTTTGATCAAGGCGGACGAAGGGTATTCTCCGGCATTAACCTCACGATATTGCTCGTACAGAATGCTCATGGCACCCGCTACATTAGGCGCGGCCGCTGAGGTACCGGAACTGAAACGATAGGTATTTTCGGGACCCGTGGTGCGATCAAACTGACCAAGTGCACTCAAGTCTGGCTTAATCCGCCCGTCGGGGGTGGGTCCACGACTACTGCTAGCCAAAAGCAAGTCATTCCACTCGACATTACCTACAGCAAGGACATTCTTGCCCGCCTTGCGGCCGCCGGTGATGGTAGCGTAATAATTACCATTGCTGTTTGGCCCCAGCCAACTGTAAGCATTGAAACAAGGATCAGTACCATGGTTACCCGCCGAGAATACATGGGCTAGATAAGGATAATCATACACCTGTTCATCGATTTCGCTGGTACTCAATTCGTATACCTCGCCACAACCTTCACCGAAGGAAGTAGAAGTAATAGCAATACCGAAATCATTAAAATGAAGTGGGGCCCAGTCGATATGATTATTCGTGGAAATATCAAAAAGGTGAACTGTGGCCCCAGTGGCGGAACCTCTGGTGGAAGGATCTATATTACCTGCCCCAGCAGCCATTCCGCTAGTCATTTCAGCGTGTGCGCCAGTGTCAAATTGGGTGTGATCTACCATACGGCCATGGAAATCCAGATGCCGTACGGCTCCATCATCGCCAATGCCAATAGCAATACCTTCGCCGGTGTATCCTAGGCCAGTCCCAGGGTCGATTGTAGGAATCCGGCTGCTGCTACGGCCACGATCTCCTTCCGGAAAGGGTGTGGTAGGAGCCGACTCGGTGTATTGCAAGGCCGGACTTGCCAGAATCTCTGGTAGAAATTCTACCGACACCCGATAGTGTACCCACTTTTCCGTAATGCTAATAATATCGGCACCCCGAACTCCGATATCTTGTGCCAATTGCAACAGACTTAAGCCTGGAAAAGGAATGCCAACCAGCTCGTAATCATCTCCATTTTCACTGCCTTCACCAGTTCCCAAAGGTCCAACTGGCCTTTTATGCTGAGGCTCTAAGGGTAGTAATTGAGTAACAGATGGAGGCAACTGAACATCAGCTGGCCCATCGTAACTGGCTAAATAAGCGTAGGTAGGAATGTACTGGTGCAGGAGTACACCTTGCTCAGAAAACTGAGCTTTTTCTTCATCAGTAAGGATGTGGTCAAACTGAATGATCGCGTAACATTGACCATCAGTTGAACAATTGTTTTGTGGCCACGCAGTCGGTAAAGTGTTTCGTTGTAGTGTGGTACTGGGAACTCGCTCGTTATTCAAAAAAATTGGACCGTTCACTTGAGCACCTGCAACTTGAACAAATACGCATACCAAACTGAGCCATACGAAAAGTCGCATAGTTCTGTATTATAAATGTTTGGGTGGGAATACGGGCTAATTCCCGATTCCTCGCGTATCAGATGGAAGGTGCGACTACTAGATGGAAAGTGTAGTCTGCTCTACTTGTGTTGTGTTATAGCGTGCTACATGTGTCTGTAACAAGGGAAAGGACGATTTCATCAGATTAGAAGCAAATATATTGATTTTTTACAAATATATGCTATTTGCAGACACTAACATCGCACTATTGGTGACAAAACACCAATATCGTCACATAAACGCAGTAAAACCTATTGTAACGTTTTACCTAGAACCGAATATAATCGACTGGATCAACTGGCACTCCGCGCCACCACAGCTCAAAATGTAGGTGTGGACCGGTGGTCTGGTGCCCCGTGTTTCCAATAATGGCAATGGCTTCTCCGCCTTTGACAAAACTACCTACTGTTTTGAGGAGCTCTTCATTATGTTTGTAGAAGCTGATAACGCCATTTTGGTGTTGTATACCAACAGTATATCCGGTATTGTAGGTGTAATCGGAAATAATGACGAAGCCGTCCATAGCGGCCTTCACAGCGGTCCCTTTGGGCGCAATGATATCTACCCCGAGGTGATCTATTTCTGCATCAAAGCGACCGATGATTTCACCTCGGATGGGTGGCACAAAGTACAACTGTTCCAGAGGGACATCCCGGCTTCCGGAGATCGGCTGCTGAAAGTTGCTGCGCGCAGCTTGGCCCACTGATTCCAATTCTGCATCTCGCCGCAGGCTTATTTCCTCCGCAGAGATGGTTACTTCTTCAATATTTTCGAGATTGGCTAGTGCGGAAGAGTCAAGTTGTTCTTGTGCTTCTAGCACAGATTGATATTCACCTAGTAAGAGTTTACGAAAGTTATCGGCATAGGTAGTTTGTGCTTCCAACTCTCGTTCTAGTGTTTCTACCTCACCGTATAATTCCATCAGTTCCTCCCGCTCGACCTGGTTACCAAAACCAGGCAAATACTTTTTAAGGGGAGTATAGGCGATCAGCAAGATGACCACCACCGCCACCAGGACCACAATGCTGCTCAGCGCCAGATAGACGTTCATCAAACTGAGCTGGAACGAGCGTACCTCTTCGAAGGTTTCTTCGTTCATTACCTGCAAGCGGTAGCGATTACTAAGGCTGGCTCGCCAACGCTGCCAGGGAGACATAGGTTTATTTCCTTCTATTTGATCCATATTTCAGCTTCTAATCTATACTTCTGGCCAGATTAATGCGTTCAATGAGATGGGTTAACTAATACCCCAGACGTTGGTGCCAGGCCGTTAAAAAGGTAGTCTGGCGTACTGTAACGTTCGCAACAGGTGTTTGAAGTATGAGTAATTAAGAATTACCTTTGCGGGAAGATTGCGAAACCAGCGGCAAAGATAACTGATAATTTCATTGCCCTTCACAAAAAATATTTGGCTTGAAACAGATTAACAAGCTCCTCTTACTGGCTTTCTGCCTACTGTTGGTATCTGCTTGTACCACACAGAAAAAGCGTGGTGAGCTCTCAAAATTTGGCAAGCTGTGGCACAATACTACTGCCCACTACAATGGCTACTTTAACGCCAATGAGATCATCACAGAAAGCACGGTTGCGCTTTCTGACCAGCACGACGATAATTATCTCCAGCTCTTAGACATCTACGAATACATTGAAGTAGACAATCCACAAGCCGTAGCCGAACAGTTAGACGAAGCGGTGAAAAAAGTTACGGTAGTGGTTAATCTTCACCCGTACAGTCAGTGGACTGACGATTGTTACTTGCTAGCGGGTAAGGCACTCTACCTCAAACAAGACTACGAAGGTGCGGAGAAAGCATTTCGCTTCCTATTGCGAGAATATCCTCCGGAAACAGAAGAGGACAAACAGGCCAAATCGGGTAGTCGGAAGAAGCGGGGTAAGTCAAACGCTAGCAGCAGTGGCTCACGTGATAAGAATAGTACCTCCTCTGCGGGCCTAGAGGGTGAAAAGCCGCTGAGTCGTCGGGAACGAATCAAAGCCCGTAAGCAGTACAACCGGGAGGTTGCTAAGCAAAAGAAGCAACGGGAACGGGATCGGAAAAAGGGCAATAGTACGACCTCTACCACTAACATGAGCAAACGTGAGCGGCAAAAAGCGGCGGAAGAACGCCGAGCGCAACAGGCCCGCGAACGCGAAGAGGCTACCAATGAAACGCCGACAACAGAAGAGAATACCGCACCTACTGCTCCTGCGCAAGCGGAACCGGAACCAGAACGGGAACCGGAGCAACCTACCGCCGAAGAAACAGAGCCCGCACGTACCGGGCTGATCCGTCTATCTGATGATCCATCACTCCAAGCCGATACCGATCCAGATGGGTACTTTTTAAAGCATCGCCCCGCTTTCCAGGAAGGTCAGCTGTGGTTGGCACGTACTTTGATTGAGCGGGATAACTACATTGCTGCTCGTCGTATCCTTGCTCAACTGGAGCAAAGCCCTGCTACCTTTAGCGATATCCGTCGAGAGGTGTCAGTAGCCATGGCGCACCTAGCCATGCAAGAGAAAGATTATGAGGTAGCGGCACAGGCACTAGACCAAGCGATCGAGCGTGCAGCAAACCGCAATTCCAAAGCACGCTATTCCTTTATTCAGGCGCAATTGTATCAGGAAATGGGCAACAGCCAGGGAGCTTATGCCTCTTATCAGGAGGTGGTCAAGCTGAGCCAGGACTACGCAATGGAATTTGCGGCCCGCCTCAACATGGCGCAAAACGCCTACTTATCTGGACAAGGTTCCGCGGATGACGCCCTAGGTAATCTGGAACGTCTATTGAAAGACGATAAGAACCTTCCTTACCACGATCAGATTTACTACGCCATGGCCGGTATTGAGCTGGCGCGCGGAAACGAGACCGTAGGGGTGGAGTATCTGGAAAAGAGCTTGTCCAGTGGTAACTCTAATCGGGCGCAACAAACGGAAGCCTACTACCGCTTGGGTATGCTGTTCTATGCGAAGGAAGATTACCTAACCGCTAAGGGGTACTTTGACAATACCCTATCGGTAATGGGACCAGCGGATGAGCGCTACCTACCAACCGAGCGCCTGCGCAACAACTTGGTGGATATTGCTAAAAACCTGGAGACTATTGCGCTGCAAGATAGCCTCTTGGTCATTTCTGAAATGAGCCCGGAAGAGCAAGCTGAACTTGCTAAACAACTGTACGAGCAACGCCAGGCCGGGGTATTAACCGAAGGCGGCTCCGGGCAAAATAAGTTCAATCGAGGCAATACGGTGCAGATCAATGGACCGGGACGCCCAGGAGGAAATCCAGCCCTGCAACGTGAGTCGGACTTCTTTGCCTACGATGATCGGGCTATGAAACGCGGAGAACGCGAATTTGATCGCCGCTGGGGTGAACGTCCACTAGAAGATAACTGGCGCCGAAGAAACCGCCCGGATGCTGGCTTTAGTGATTCAGAAGAAGCAGAACCCATAGATCTTAACCTGCTGACGCAAAAACAAATCGACGATATACTGGCCGATGTGCCCAAAGATAAGGGCGGTCAGGAGGCGGCGCGTTTGCAGATCAAGAAAGCGATGTATGAACTAGGTCGCTTATATCGTGATCGATTAGAGAATAACGAAAAATGTGTGGCTATTCTAGAAGAGCTCAATGAGCGATTCCCTGGCCATATTCACGAATTGGATAGTTGGTACTACCTCTATCTGGCGCATTCAGATCTGAACAATATCAGCAAAGCCAATACCTACCGGGATAAGATCCTGCAAAAATACCCAACCTCTACCTACGGACAGATTCTGCAGAATCCAAATTACGCACAGGAATACCTGGACGAAGAGCGACAGCAGAACCGCAAGTACGAAGAAGTATACGGCCTTTTTGAAGAGGGTCAATTTCAGGAGGTACTGACCCAAGGGCAAGCCAACGTAAGCCGCCTGACGGGTAAGCATCCTTTGAAGCCACGCTACGCGCTTTTGATGGCCATGAGCACCGGCAGTACGCAAGGTAAAGACACCTACATCTCGGAACTACAGAAGGTAGTCGCTACCTACCCCAGTACACCAGAAGAAGTAAGGGCTAAGGAAATTCTGCGTCTGCTAGGCGGTGCCGGAGCGAGCCTTCCCGGACAGGCGTCCGAAGATACGGGCAACTTCAAGGTAGGTGAGAACGAGTTGCACTACATCATCATCGTGTTTGGCTCGGATGATGTTGATCTGAATCAGAATAAGATTAAGGTCTCAGATTATAACAGAAGTTACCACAGCCTGGATAAGTTGCGTATTTCTAATGTCTACCTGGGCCAGAGTAATGACGTACCCGTTTTGGTACTGCGCCGCTTTAAGGATAAAGCTGCTGCCATGTCCTACTACAATGGCGTAGAAAAGAATGCCGGCGATTTCATTAATGCGAATGAAGTCGACTTCCAAATGTTCCCCATCACCCAAAGTAACTACCGCGAAGTACTGCGTAACCGTTCGGTAGATGGGTATGATGTTTTCTTCCGGGGGAATTATTAGACTGGATTAGTTCTCGGAGAATTTTTGAAGTTCTCCGAGAACTTAGGCCATAGCGATTAGGATGGATAATGGAATTACTGCTTAATAAAATGTACAGTCTTACTCCTATTTTCTCCAACCAGCCGTACCAAGTAAGTGCCTGTAGATAGGTTACTTATCTGCAATTCTTGAGATTGCTGCTGGAGATCCAACTTTTGGCTCATCAATACCTGACCGTTTACATTTACCACCTGTAGTTCAGTAAATGAATCCTGTTCTGGCCATTTCACTTGTAGTAATTGTTGGGCAGGATTTGGGTATACGGTTGGAGCGAACACTTCGTTCTCCGTGGACATCAGCGCGTTGATTTGTATACCCGAATCGACACACTCATCATCATAATTCCACTCAAACTCACCCGAATTCGCGATCAGAAGAGCTCTAGCGACGTAGACACCATCTCCTGCCTCAGCTGGACACAGATCTGCGAGATTTTCAAGCTGAGTGATTTGGCTATTAGAAAGTGGCGTTCCGAGGAAATAATCTGCTTCTATAGCTTTCACTTCTTTTAGTACTTCTAAGCTGAGGTTACCGCCCGTTGATAAAGTGAGGATTTCTGTTTTTAGGATTTGTACACCCGGCACCCAACTTTGCAGGAATAGATTTTTCTGTTGAGTCACATCTGATTCCACCTGATCCATTACTTGCTGAATCGATGCACGTTGGCTTGCTTCAGCGGGGTCGAAAATAATCGTCTGAGTATTATCATCCCAAACGTAAGGCTGAGTTGCTTGGAATTGACCCACCAACCCTTTCATCTCTTGCTGCTTTTGCTGATATAAAGCATCACCTACCCACAATGCACTCAGGTTAGTGCGCGCATCTCGTCGCCACTCACCAAACTTTTTTGCATTCACTAAGCCAGGATGCTGCAGTAGTTGAGGTAAAACACTAGGAGGCCCAGTGGAACAAGGAGGCAAGGACACAATTTTGACTGCATCCTGTAACAGCTCCACATCAATATTTTTGCCTACGTCATGACCGTAGCTTGTTGTCAAATCTGGTTTTAGCGTCGCCATAAGATCTACCCCCTTTCCCAGAATACATGCTTCTTCATCGCCTGGAGGTGCTGGAGGAGGAGTACCATTGGGACAAGTATACTCATTCAAGGGGCCACCAGGTGCATCAAACCACTGTGGAAATGCCGATAGGAAGTAGGGGTATTTGGTGTCGCCTTGGGTGTAAAAGGTAGGGACATTGTAAAGGCTCTGTTCCGCTTCTGCGGCAGTTCCTAAATGGATGGCAACCGGATTCCCTGGACTACTGAGATCAAAGCAATTGCCAGCCTGATACTGGTCACTGCTAAATGCCATGGGATTATCAGGGGTGCCGTAACGTAAATTGATCGTATTTCCACCAAGTAAGTTACCAAGGATATCGGCATTTCGGCAGTTATTCAAAACTTGCAACCCAATAGCGGCCCCAGAAATATCATTACAGTATATTCTATTGCTTGTCGAATTGTCGATCCGAAGCCCCTCTTGTCCGCCAGTCAGAATATTGTAACCCATATTAATATCGCTGCCACCTTGGACTAATACACTTTGCGCACCAGTAGAACTCATATTCAGGTTGCGGAAAATCCTCGCATCGTCCATATTATACAGCGCCACGTTTTGCCCACTGGAACTCATACTGGTGTTATGCTGAACCGCCCAAAAATGAGAACCATTTCCAACCCCTATCAGGCCAACATTTAAGTTCTCGTTGTTGAATACATTTTCTCTAATATCTGCTCGAGACGGAGCAACTAGACCTACTATGCCATTTCGTCCCCGGAAAGTATTCCTTAAAAATTCAGCATAACCTCCCGGCTCGCTAAAATATTGCTGATAACCGGTCTGTCCCCCATTAATTTCATTATCATAAAAATTCAATTGATCATAGGATCTAAATTCCACTCCTACTCGATTATTGACATGCAGGGTGTTTTGTATGGTAACAATATTGTTTTTGCCAATACCACGAATACCGTACAAGCTACTATTTGCAATGAGGGGGCCGTCCATCAAAAATTGAAAAACGTTGTTCAACTGTACACCAATGTTATTGTCTGTAAAGGTGATATTTTCGATTGTAACAACGTCTCCATTTATATTTTCCAAAGAGACACCCTTATCACAATTCCTAATGGTATTCAAACGGAGATTACTGAAGTTTAGAAGGTCCTCGATTGCTATATTCTTGGGTGATGGGCCGAGAGATCCAATACCAATTACATTGTCTTCCAAGAGTGTTTCCAGCATAAAAATTGATGCCCCATCTTGTAAGTTTACCCCAACATCAGCATCACTAATGGTGGAGCGTAAAAAACCAATTTTGTGTTGCCCATCAGATACATGGATCTGATCCCAATTTGAACCACAGCCCCCAATCGTTGCATCAATGAAATCCAAATTATGTGATGCGTTGGGAGCAAACTCGATTCTAGCACCAGGGAGCATGGCAATCGAGTTGGTGTACGCCCCTGATCCGAACCCACCAGATGTTCCAAAGACGTAGCTATCATTAATGATCAAGGTGCCAGAAATTTTGACACGCTGCCCCTGTATGGCAGCATCAGCTGAATCTAGTAAGACATCATTTGGCTCGTCATAGAGATCGCTCAGAAGGACGGGACCGTTGGTCAGGCCATCAATTTCTCTAACCTCATCAGCAAGGTAGGATTCTGAACTAAGGATATCATTGGGGTCATTTAGGTTCACAACTCTGATGGTAATGGGTACCGCATTTGGAGCCTGTTGGATCAGCGTTAAGCAAAAAGAGGTGTACCCACTGCTATTCAGTGGGAAAATTGCTACTGTGCGCAATCGAGTACTACTGGAATCGAACTCAAATAGGGAGAAATCTCCTAAATCCGTGTAGATATAAGCGCCCGTTGGATATTCAAGCTCGAACGCATAATTGGCGCAATGATCGAACGGGCCAGAAATATCCGGATTAGTTAGGAGACACAACTGGCCATCTCCGTTACAAATCTGATCACTTCCATCGATGATGTAGTTGAGTGTACAGCTTTGAGCAAGTAAGAAATTTGATAATAAGAAGGACAGGAATACCGAGAGAAAAAAAAGCTTTAGACTTTTCATTTCAAAGAGAGAATTTTGTGAAAGAATGTTATAGAACGATAGCGTTGTTGCAGGAGTCGTGGAGCAATACTTGTCCGGTCTCACCACACGTAGGCGACTTTGACCAATAGGCTCAAGGTCAAACTACTTCGACTTTTGCGAGACAACTCCTGCAACAAGCTTGGCTATCCTTATCAGTTACGACCAATAATATTATTCGCAACCAAATTCAGCTGGCGGCAGGTTGTCTTCGTGGCAGTCGTCCGTGAAGAGATCGTCAATAGAAGGAAAATCATCTAGGAGGCCCTGTGATAGTGCGGCAGGGGTTTGAGTGAAGATATCCTCATCGGTGAGATCCGGATTCGCCCAATCAATTTGATCAATGGCGCGGGCACGAATAGTATCAATTAGATTATTGTAGAAGTAGGACAGGAAAAAGTTGTAAAACTCAAGGGGGTCTGTTGGAGCAGGTATGATGCCTGGAACAAGATTTACTGGGGTTAAAGTAGTATAGTCCAATACATCAAAAGGATCTAGATTGAAGCTGGAAAGATACTGGATCACACTAAAACGCCATGTGTCTTGAAAAATAGATACCCAATCTGCCTCAGAGGGGGTGTAAGTACCCAGTGCAGGATCACTGAAGGTATACTGGGCAGGAAGGTGCCCCAGACATAAGCCACTTGGAAACATAATCGCCCCAGTTCCTAAAGCTTGTTGAAAATGAAGCGTAAAATCACCCATAGCGAGGTTAATATTTCCCGTCAAGGCGTCTGGAGTTACAACAACGGATTGTGGACAAAGAAATAAATAGCTTCTGCGGTCAAATTCATCATCCATCCCATGGAAAAGGTTTTGCCAGAAGTCGATATCAATTTCACCGTCTGGGCAGTCGAGGATATAGAAATACTCATCGTTAGCAGCAACAAATTCTGCATATTCTGGGGTAACTTGGCCAAATACTTCGATGTAAATCAAGCTTCCAATCGAGTAGCCACTTGCTGTTTCCTGCACTCCATAAATTCTACAGGTCCGTGCGCCGTTATCCTCAGGACTTACACGTGCAGCAATTTGACCTGCCTCTGATTCAAGGTTTTGGGCATTGATTAAGGCTTTGGCCAAATAATATCTGGGACGAAGATCATACTCGTGCAAATCTGCTTCAGCAGTTATCGTTGCCCGGAAGCCGCCATCGCTTAAATGCAGCAGGTGTAGGAAATTGTCAGGCATCAAATCCTCCTCATCCGTAAATAAGGGGACCGTCAACAATTCACCATCAGCAAACTCCTGATGCTCCCCTAAAGACCAAATAGGGTGATAGGCACCAAAGATATCCTCCGCCTGCCCATCGGGAAGCTGGGTGTTAATTAATTGCAGAAAAGGGTTGATTTTCTCCAAAGTCTCAAAAGATGCCCGATAATCCTTTAGGTCATCTGATTGATTGCGCAGCCAGTCGTCCATTTCCTCACTCGAGAGCGGGTCATAGGTAAGCGGGCGGATTTCTAGTAGTGGATCATTAATACTGGTGAACACTTCATCTTTCTCGCAGGCAGTAGCGAGAAAGAGCATTAAAAACAAGGCATAGAGCACGTGCATGCTTTTCATGATACATGAATTTAAATGATGAAAAGAAATGTGATTGTCAGGACCATCTAGCGGCTACGTTTATCAATATTTTGGCTTTGAAAAGTGGCCTCCTAGTGGATACGAATAGTGTTGCGGTATTTCAGGTTACCTGAGAGTGCGTAGCGGAATGTTTGAGTTTGAAAAAATAGTAGGCCACTCATCCTGAGTAGTTAAGATGGGCCTAGCGTAGTAGTACCAGTTTCTTTAAGCCTCCCAGGTGGGTGTCGGTCACCAAGCGGAAGAAGTAGAGTCCGCTATCTAAGTTGATTGCAGGCTGCCATTGCACGCTATATTGTTGTGCGGATACAGGTAGCTTAGCTACGCTGCGGGATTGCGAATCGAATACTTCAATAAAGCCATTTTCCTCAAGCTCGGGCAAGCGGAAAGTAACGATATCAGTAGCCGGATTCGGGTAGGCCATTAAATCGTCCATCACTAAGGACGGAGTGGAATTATTAGCCGTAGTGGTCCCCGGACTGAATTGCTGTACTGACATGGTAGTTGGAAAGACTGGCAGCTTAAGATAGGTTTGCCCTTGCGCAAAATTTACCACTTGCCGGGCCATTGCACTACCTAAACCAGCATTATCCATGGCCATTGTGTTCAACTGATCTAACTCAACTTGGGTAAGCTGTGACCAATCGCGCTGATCAGCCTGTACGACGCTGGCTAAGTTCTGAAAATCAAGATAGGCCTGATGTTGCTCTTCTTCAAAATCAGTTCTTAGGTAGGTGGCTTCTGTAGTAGCTAAGGTTTGTGCCAATTGAATTGCATTGGATTGATCACGATACAAATCCATCAGTTGATACTGGTGCATGACATCATCCATTTGTGTGAGCATTTGCTCTTCATAAGCCTCCGTATAAAAGAGCGTATCAGCATTTGCTGCGATCAGCAAGCGATGTCCTAGTAACTGTGAAGCTTGATGTTTTGCACTTAGATCAGCAACCATCGGCGTACGTGCACTGGTTTGTTGTGCGGCAGCGGCCAAGGCAGCAACCTCGGCGTTTGTTAAGTTCCTTTCGGTTGCTATATACGCTTGTACACTGGGGCTCTTAATGCTCTCTGGATTAATATGGGCAACCGATAAAACTACTGTTTTAGGAATACCTACTTCCTCAGCAAGTGTTTCGATAACTTTTGTCGAAATAAAAGGGGATGTATTGAGTAAATCATTAGCCAATTGTATGCGTTCGGCTGGGGTTCCACTGCTGGCAATTTGCCGAACCCGCTCCACCAGCGCATCGGTATCACCGTCGTCTAGTAGTGCAAAGAACTGGTTGATTGATTGCACCAGCGATTGGTGGGCCACGGTGAACTCGCCTTCCCTGGCTATGCGTTCTGATGGCGTAAGTTTTTCTCTATCTTCTTCATTTCCGTCATCACCACCACATTCGGTGGATTGATTCAATGGGATGGGTAACACATTTACGATCTCATCAACATTTGTGGGGTTACCATTATCTGGCACCTCGGTGGGACTATTTTGATCGTAAAAATATTTAAGCTCGTAACTGTCGGGGGCATTATGAAAGTCATTCCCCGCAGCAAAACCAAGGTTGCGGAAGGTATTCCCAGTTGGGTTGGTACTACTGCCCTGCTCTGGTTTCACTCGACCTCCTGGTTCCACATAGAAGTCAAATGAAGCACCCGTTGTGCTGCCAGTATTCGTATTACATAAAAACTCCAAACCAGTATCTGTCGAGTGTGCTTCACCGTTTATACCCTGCACATAATTGGAGACGGTAATGGCGTTAAAAGAATTGCCCAGAATACGGTTGTATTGTGTCCCCGTATCATTAAGGTAAATACCAAGGGTAGAGGCAGTGAAGGGAGTTCTGGTAAAGGCATTCGCTTCAATTTTATAGCTGGTGCCAGACTGGATGCTTATGCCAAAGCCATCCCAATGCGTTTGGGGAGCAGGATTACCGTCACCGGGAATCGGTACTAAATCGAAGCTACCCATCGTAAAACTATTATTCATAATCACGGCATCATTAATGCCACGACTTACAATGCCACCAAAACAATGCTGGAATACTGCATCACGCACCGCGTAGTTCATATTCCGTCCGGTAGCACCTGCTTCTATACCTATGAAAAGGTCTTCAAATAGGGTACCATCTGTTATTCTGAAATTGGCGGAATTCGTTCGAAGTCCCGTAACGTATTGTAGACCAGCGTTAACACCCGGAGTGGGAGCAGTTCGTTCATCCTTGAATTCACAATTATTGAAGCGGATGCCGCCTAAATTATTTAAAGTTACCAGTGGATTTACATCAAGTAAGTGCTCATCTGTATATCCGAAATAGCAACCCTCGAAATAATTTAAGTTTATTCTGGCTCTTTGCGAACGTGGGTACCCAAAGTAGTACACACCATAACGGCAGTTTCGGATCGTGCTGGCACTCCCTCGTACAATACCTCCACCTTTAACACTGATGCCAGTATTCGCCCATTCAATGAGCGCATCATTTTGTAGTACCACGTATCCTTGTACAAGTGAGCTAGAGATACCATTGTTATCGCCCTCCACTAGTATTCCAGACCAGTAGCCATCGCATTTCGGAGCATTGGTCGTAATGTGCCCGTTGTTAACGATTAATCGGCCACCCTTTTGAACCACGATTTTGCTGTTAGCAGGCATAAGCACCTTACACTCTATTCGGAGCGAGCTACCGCTTGGTACAATAATATCACCTGGCATAAGGCGAGCGGTGCTCCAGGTTTGGTGGCCACTTATTGTTGTAGTACCACTTTCAGCTGAGCGAACGTATGGGCTGTTATTGGGGGCAAAAAAACGCATTCGCATGGCCGCTAACTGGTGCGGCGTGAAATTCCGCATCCGCGTTCCAGCGTAGGACATGATATTATTAATGCAATTTTGGTCTGACTCTGGATCACAGTTGCTAGTAACGCAGGGTGAGCAATAGATATCGCCAAATTGTGGATTGTGAGAATGTGCCAGCCCGAAACTGTGCCCTAATTCATGCAGGAGGGTGAAAGCATGATTAAATACATTGAAACAACATCCAGTTGCTTCATTATCAATATATTGCTGGTAAAAGTTAACAAGTGTGGAAAAATTTAGCGGTCCACAACCGGTAAATCGTCCCTCACCTAAGAAGAATATATCGTAGTTACAATCCTGACTTCCGTAGGCATTATAGGCATAGTTTCCACAGGTGCTACTGGCATTATTCCAACCAACAGGATCTTGGACGTATTCAATATCCTCCAATACCAATCTAAATCCGGCATCAGGAATATGAGTTGCCCCATTGGGATAACTAACCGGAATTGGGCTTCCATTAAGTGGTTCCACTAAGTTGCCCAAAATACCATTAGCCACATCGATTAGGGATTCCAAATAAGGTTCGTCGGCTTGGGTAAAATTACGCGGGTCCGCTGCACTAAATTGCATGACCCAAAACTTTACTTTAATCTCTACTATTTCGTCTCCACCCGCTGATGGGATCGGTAAATAT
Organism: Bacteroidota bacterium; assembly: GCA_039816955.1. Lineage (GTDB taxonomy): Bacteria > Bacteroidota > Bacteroidia > Chitinophagales > Saprospiraceae > Lewinella. The sequence goes on along the minus strand of JBCBWU010000052.1, from coordinate 13,214 downwards.
TGATCTAATAATGCGGGGTCATTTAGAACAAATTGTCCGGCCTGTGGCTGTCCGAAGCAACCTTGATTAGGGGGTGGTCCACTACCAAAGCCACTTTCCGTAGTAGTGCCACAAGTAAAGGTGTTCTGCGCAAACGCAAAAACGGGTAATAGGAAAAACATTATTAAGTAACTGAGTGCACGCATAATATTAAATTTTAACTCTGACCTCACGTAAGTGAGAGATTTAGTGAAATATTTTCCGGTTAGATGTTGGTAAACAGGAAATCAGATTGGTAAAACAGGGCATCACAATCTTATCCGAAGCCAATGGCTTCAGGCCTTTAAGACACCTTCTGATTCACTTCTAATTAATACTGTACCGAAGGTTTGAGCAAAGCACTAGCTCCTTGCCCGCGCAATGTTTTGGGCTGTACAATCTGTAGGCGTTGGCGAGCTTCTTCGAACTGCTCAGCCTTAGCTGTGGAGTAGCAGCCTGTACCTGCGACGGCTCTTGGTACAAGTAGCTGAGATTCCGAAAGAGGCAATTCTCTCAGGTAGCTTTGCTATTATATTGTACCACTTGCTGCCGCAGGCGGGCTGCTTCAAAGAAATCGCGCTTTGAATACTTATCCGATTTTTTGAATTCGTTCATTTATATACCATCACCATCAGGTGAAACGTGACTCAATGGGCAGATTTTTTTTATTTTTTGTTAAAGGTGGGATTCGTAGATTTCCCGAATTAGGTACAAACCTATGACTTTTGTATTCCTATGGAGATACACTCAGGTGACTGCGAAGTTCTGTAGGAAGATGGATCGGATGGTTCGAAGTGGGGGCTGATACTCTTTCTTAAAACTGTTATTGGATTATTATTCCGCACCACAATTAGGGTCAATATATAGAAAGCCAGGACTTCGGAAAGCCTGGCTCATTTACTTTAATTTGACTTTGAAAAAATAGGCGTCCCTCCCCTACTCCTTCACCACCCGCGCCACGTAAGTACCATCTGTTGCAATCAAGTGGATGACATACAATCCGGCGGGTAGCTGACCCAAATCTATTTCTGACGTTCCACCTTGAAAATGGGCTACCCGCTGTCCTGCTGCGGTAAACACATCTACCCGTTCTGGCACGATGTTCTTTAATTGCAAACGGTCACTCGTCGGATTCGGAAAGAGTTCAATATCCGTTTCTGCTATGTCAGTGGTTGGTACCAGACAGGCCTCTTCGACCTGAGAACGAAGTTGGCAACCGGGAGCATTGAGGAAAAAGGAAGTCTCGTTGTCTTCTACCTCAAGATAATCACAAATACTCTGGATAGCGCAGTCTGAAAGCTGGTCATTGAATGATATCTGTAGTTCGGTAATGGAACTGGCTGCAATATTGGCTAGACCGTTGATATCCGTTAAGGTCTCGTTACTGAACAAACTCAATTCTCCGCCCATAGAGGTGACACCAGACAATCCGTCCAGATTCGTTAAAGCATTATTGTAGAAGATCTTTAAGTTTATACCTACCGACGTAAGTCCTTCTAGCCCATCCAAGTTTGTGAGCACATCGTTGTAGCCGATGAGCAAGTTGTAACCAATTGATTGGAGACCAGACAGTGCACTCAGGTCGACGAGGATATCATTAGAGCCGATTTCGAGATTTCCACCTATAGTGGTAATTCCTTCTAGTCCGTTTAAATCAACTAAAGAAGAATTGCCGATAATTAGAAGTTCTCCTCCTACCGCAGTAAGAGAAGACAGTCCCTCCAGACTAGTCAAGGCAGCATTATCTGATATCCATATTCCCCAAGGTACATAGTCGATTGAGAGGGGACCGGGGATTGCGGTAAGCAGGTCATTTTCCGTGATTCTCAGCTTTTCTCCAAGATAAACTATACCCGTGATGCCGCTAAGATCTGTCAGGGCGCTGTTAGTCGAAATTTCCAGCCCGCCAACAATCGTGTCAAGGGCGGAGAGTCCATTTACATTTTCTAAGACGGTATTACTGTATATCCCGAGGTTATCACCTATGAAGGTGAGGCTTGCTAATCCATCCAGATCCGTAAGCGCTGTGTTGCTTGTAATGAACACATTCCGACCAACAGACGTAAGGTCAGAAAGTCCGTCGAGGTTCGTTAAGGATTCATTGTAACCGATTCTAAGATCGCCACCCAGTGTGGTAATACCTGCTAGCGCGTCAACATTCTCCAGAGCGGGGTTGGCCGAAATTGTTAAGTCTCCACTAACAGCGTCAAGACCAGCTATATCGTCCAGATTGAGCAAGCCTGCAGTGAGTGCTATTTGCAGATCGCCCGCCACCGAATTAAGCGATGCTAATCCACTGAGGTTGGAAATATCGGATGATCCGGAGTTGGGACCAATATATAAGCCTCCATCAAGTGCGGTGCAATTGGGATAAGTGGCTCCAAAAGCATCTATTTCCGCTTGGGTTCTTAATTGGACAGCGCCTTCTGGACATTGCGCGCTAAGATTCCAAGCAGTGAAAACGAGTACAGGTAAAATGGCTAAATATTTCTTCATACTGAGATCCTCTTTTCCCTCTTAATTGAATTACGGCGTATTTGGTAACTTTATTCTTATACTCCTTTGTATGCCAAAGGTAAAATCCTCTTAGTAAAGAGCTGCTTCCAATTGAAATTTACCAGACATGGAGTAACTTACACCATCCGCATTAGTACCCAAAAGCCGTATGAATCGCCTTGTCTTAGTATTCTTATTTATTTGCGCCTTGCTGCCCACGCTCATCAAGCTGGACGCGCAAAATACCATTGACTCCCTGCAGCGCATTATCGACGCCAGTGCCGATCAAACAACACGGCTTGAAAACACCAATCACTTAGCTAAAGCATTCCTTAGGAAAGAGCAAACGGATACCGCCTTTGCGTTGTTGCAAGCAGCATATGCGGAGGCGGACGCGGCCAACCATCCACTCCAGGTTGAGCTCTTCTTTTCCATTGCTAAAGTATACGAATTGAGGGAGCTAGTAGATAGTGCAGTATATGCCTACGAGCAAACCCGAATCCTGGCTCAGCAATACAAAAATGATTCGTACGAAGCGCTCAGTTTAATGGAACAGGGGTACCACTATAGCAAGAAGAGTGACTTTCAGAAAGGCCTCGAGCTCAATAAGCAAGCCTTGAGCATTGCGGAACAAGCAGATGACCCTAAAGTGCTACTCCGGGTAGTCAATAGTCTTGGACGCAGCTACTCATTTGTTTCTGAATTTGACTCCTCCAGCATGTATCTCCAGAGAGCTATTGATATTGAGCGAGAGGAGCTAGAAGCTGACGCCAGAAAGATCTTTGAACTACATACCAACATCGGGAATAACTACGGTCGATCAGGGCAAATACAAGAGGCCATTCAGGAGTTTGAAAAAGGACTGGCCTTGATGCTGGCAGAGCAGGATAGCAATGGTATCTGCCACTCCTATCGGAGCATTGCCACTGCTCACTACTACAGTGGGAGTTATCCCGAAGCTTTAGAGTTTCTGCACAAGGCCGTTAAGCTTTTGGAAGGTTCAAGGCTGCATGACGACCAAGTGGCGAATCTCGATTTTCTGGGAGAAGTCTATTTTACGATTGAAGATTATGATAATGCTGGTATCTATTGGCAGAAAGCCATCGAGTCTTGGCAAGCAGCACATAATGATGAAGATAATGCCGACCTATTATTCAAAAAAGGCCGGGTTCTACTCCTACAAGAATCCTATCAAGATGCCCGTACTGCATTTCTCCGTGCGGTAGAACTCAAAGATGCTGCCGGTGAATTCCTGGATGGTGATTGGTATTGGCATATCGGGGAATCATCCGAAAAATTAGAGCAGTATGAGCAAGCAGAACAATACTATAATCTGGCGATAGAAAATTCACCGTTCAGCCGCAGTCAGTTCGTTATTGCGAAAAGTCAACTAGGGCTGGGACGTATAAATGAAAACCAAGGACGTTTAAATCAGGCCAGATCTTACTTTCAAGGGGCTTACCAATTGGCGGGAAAAATCAATGCAAAAGAGATTGAAATGGAGACCGCCGCTGGACTCTATCGCATCTTTAAGGGAGAAAGTAATGATCGGCAGGCCTTACGCTATTTAGAAGTCTCGAAGTCTATTCAAGATTCTTTGTTCAACGAGAAGAACACCCAAGAGATTACGCGCATGCAGGCAGACTTTGAGTTTGAGCAGGAAAAGCAAGAACTAGCCTATGCACAAGCTCAGGAATTGGAACAACAATCTAATCTACGTCGCATCCTATGGGGGGCATTAGCCGTGGCCTTAATCCTTCTATTTATCGCTATCATGTACTTCCGCAACAAACAGAAGGCCAACGAGCAATTGAGTAAGCTTAACGCCGAAATAAGTGCGCAAAAAGAAAAGCTGGAAGAACTAGACGAAAGTAAGTCTCGCTTTTTCACCAATATTTCCCACGAATTCAGAACGCCACTGACCATTATCAAAGGCATGAGTGAAAGGGTAATGGACAAACCCGAGGTGCACTTGAAGAAGGGCGTTCCGATGATTCGACGAAACGCATTGAATCTCCTTAACCTGGTCAACCAAATCCTCGACTTGCGGAAGCTGGAATCTAAAGAGCTCAAGCTCAATCAACAGCAAGGGGACATTGTTGCGTATTTGAAGTACATCATGGAATCGCATAGCTCGCATGCCGAACAAGAAGGACTCCTACTCCACTTTAAGACCGAAGTGGACAATTTAATGATGGATTACGATGCGGAGAAGTTATTGCGCGTAGTTTCAAATCTGTTATCCAACGCGGTAAAATTTACCCCAACGGGTGGTCATATCCACTTTCGGCTGGGCCGGGGTGTAATTCAAAAGCAAGAGGCCCTGCAAATTGAAGTAGAGGATACCGGTATTGGCATTGCTCCAGAAAACCTGCCGTATATCTTTGATCGTTTTTATCAGGAAGATGACTCGGCTACGCGGGTGGGAGAAGGTACAGGTATTGGATTAGCGCTTAGTCAAGAACTGGTAAAACTGATGGGGGGAGCAATCAAAGCTACCAGTGAACTAGAAGAAGGGAGTGTCTTTACAATTCTGCTACCAATCACCAATACAGCCCTTCTCCAGGATCAACATTTGGACGATCAGCTAGGAGATGTACCACTATTAGAAGCTAAACCGGTTCAGCAAATTAGTCGGGCTATACCTGCTACATCAGATCGAGTAGCTAAGCAGAAACTATTGATCGTAGAGGACAATATAGATGTGCAGCAATACCTCGTGGCAGCATTGGAAGATTACTATGATATTGATCTGGCTGAGAATGGTGCCATTGGCATTGAAAAAGCGACAGCAACCATCCCTGATCTCATCATTAGTGATGTGATGATGCCAGAAAAGGATGGTTATGAGTTGACTGACATTTTAAAACAGGACGAACGCACCAATCACATTCCGATCATTCTCCTCACGGCAAAAAGTGATATCGACTCCAAAATCAGCGGACTAGAAAAAGGAGCTGATGCTTACCTGGCCAAACCTTTCGAAGAACGAGAACTTTTCGTTCGAATTGATAAACTTCTGGAACTTCGAAAGAAGCTACAAGAGCGCTACGCCAATCTTGATCCGAGCGCCAATGCGCCGAAGATTGAAAACCCATTCCTCCTAAAGCTGATTGCCTACATCGAAGAGCACCTATCGGAAGCAGAACTCAATATGGAACGTATCAGCAAGGACCTCGGTATGAGTCGGACTCAAGTGTTCAGAAAACTAAAGGCACTGACGGGTCAATCCCCTACCCTATTTATCCGATCATATCGGTTGAAGAAAGGTAAAGAATTGCTCGCCACAACGGATTTGACCATCTCTGAGATCGCTTATGAAGTGGGATTTACCTCTCTCAATTATTTTTCCAGTGCTTTTGCGAAGGAATTTGGCACCCGCCCAAGTTATTATCGTAACTAATTGATAGTCAATTAATTTAAAGAACGCCCACCTACTCATTACTTCCAGATGCAACCTGATTACTAATATTTGTAATACGCCTCTGATTAACGGTCATCCGTTCCGTAAGCTTGCAAAAAGGGAAAGAACTCTTGACGAATACAGACTTGATGATTTCTGAAGTAGCGTACGAAGTTGGCTTTACCTCATTGAATTATTTTTCGGCTGCCTATTATGAAGCGTTTGGGGTAAGGCTAAGTGCGGATAAGATAAATGTATAGCACACTCCTTTTGTAATTCAAAACAAATAGCAATAAAAAACAATCTTGTATTTTAGAGATCATTATCGAATAAATTAAGCATTAATATACCCTTGTTAATATCTTCGAAAAGGAATAAGTTATCTAGCCTCTTTTTTCTGCTCCCATTGTTCCTTTTTGGGCAGCACTTGAATTTCCATCGTTTCACCCGAGATGATGGGTATATAGACCAAGCTGACTACAAAACTCAAATTATTCAAGACAGCTCCGGTTTCCTTTGGCTACCCAATCTAAATGGACTTTATCGTTATGATGGGAGAGCGTTTCGATTGTTCAAGAATGACCCCGGCAACCCTGACGGATTAAGCACCAATACCATTCGGGTATTGCATGAAGACAGTGATGGGAAGATTTGGGTAGGTACAGTAAATGGCATTCATATTTACGACCCCGAAACTGGTTTGTTTGAACATTTAAAACATGACCCAAACGACCCTGAAAGCTTATGCGGAAATGATGTGCGTTCAATTGGAGAAGATAGTGATGGTAATATCTGGGTAGGGGCTCTTCGATATCAAGTCTGTGTTTGTAATAAAAAGGAAAAGAAGTTCGAGCGAAAATACAACCGGGTGGGAGATTTGAATTTTCTCCAGCAGAAGAATGGTACCATTTGGGTTTCTGGAATAAATGGCCTCTTTAAATATTTGACCCAGCAAGATTCCTTCATTAGGTATCTCAATAAGTACGGACCTGGTGATTCACCTTCCTATGGCATGGTGGACCTCTTTGAAAATTCAAATGGTAATATTTGGTACAATTCCAAAAGGATAGGCATGGGGATTTTCGACCCATCTTCTTCGCAATTTTCCCTGATGCCTGAAGTAGTAGTCAATCACTATACTCACAAGAAGCCCATATACTTATATCAAGATCGGAAAGGAGCCATATGGTACGGTAGCATTCAAGAAGTTACAAAATACAATCCTAAGGATGGGTCTTTGCTCATTTATCATCACTCACCAGAAGACATGTCAAGTGTTCAAAACAATGTTATCAATGGCATTTTTCAAGACCGTTCAGGGAGCATGTGGTTTAGAGCACTTAATGGGGGGGGAATTTCAGTAGCACACAATCCAGATAATCCTTTTGAAGAATTAAAAATTCCCGCTCCGAATCATATGATTTTAATGGATGAGCAGAGTTTGCTATTCTTAGACTCGGATACTAAGTACACTATCTATGATTTAATAGACGGAAGTATTCGACCATATAATATGCCTGCCAACTTCAATAGTTGGCCTGCTCAATATATGTGGTTGGATAATAAACACAAGATTCTGTGGTGGGTTGATGCGAAATCAAGAGTGACACAGGGAGCCAACCTCGAGACTGGGGAAAAATATTTAGTTGAAATTGCTGCGTGGGCGGTGCCGGATAGTAAAGGCTCTTTATGGTATCCTGGGACTATACGTTTTGACATTGCTGAAAAAACAATTATTGATTTTCTTCCAAAAATTTTATCGGTAGACTCATCTGAAACACGACGAAACGAGGTGATGAATATGGTTATGGTCGACAGCAAAGACCGCACTTGGTTAAATGGTACTATGGGGGGGTTGGTACGCTATGACATAGCCAAAGATGAGGTGCGCCTTTTTAACCCTGACCCCAATGATTCCAATGCTGTGGCAGGCGGACTATCCAACCTTATTTTTGAAGCTTCAAATGGTTGGATTTATACCGTTACTGCTGAGGGTGCGAGTGTGTACCAAGAAGAACATGACCGTTTTGTAAATTTAGATATATCGGCAAGTTTGACTCAATTTGCGCAAATCGGAGCAGTAGAGGACGACCAAAAAAACATATGGCTAGCGATGCCCGATGGACTTTATAAGATAAATCCCGACAATCTTGAAATTCAACTGTTTGATGAAAGCGACGGGTTGCCCCCTGGATTGTTTGGGCAAACGATGGTGAAAGATCCACTGGGGAGGCTTTATTTTACCAAAGATGAAAAAACATTCCGCTTCCAACCAGAATTATTGCAGCCCGATACCACCGCCTATCCCATCGTGCTCACGGATTTTTACTTGAACAGAAAAAAGGTTGAGCCTGCCCGTGAAAATTCATTATTAAATAAAAATATACAATATACACCACAGTTGAAATTAGATTATACCCAGTCTGATTTTGGATTCCGTTTTGTTTCCCCTGATTTCAGAAAGGGAGAAAAGTTGGAATATTTTTATCAATTGGAAAATTATGATGAGGATTGGGTAAATATTGGAAATGATGTCGAAGTGCATTTTACCAATATTCCTCATGGAAATTACCGTTTTAAAGTAAAAGCAAAAACACCCATTGGAAAATGGACACCGGAATTCAATGACCTAAAAATTAAAGTATTACCCGCTTGGTGGGAGACTTGGTGGTTTTATTTGGCCTGTATTTTATTGATTGCAGGTTTGGTTTTTACTTGGATATACCGGCTTCGGACGGAAGTGAAAAGGGCCACAAAAAAAATAAGAGAGGATAAAGAAGTGATTGAAAAACAAGCGGAACAATTAAAAGAAATGGATTTGGCCAAGTCTAGGTTTTTCACCAACATATCACATGAATTCCGAACCCCGCTAACTATTATTTCTGGGATGGTGGACCAAGTGAGAAACAAGCCGGAAAAATGGCACGACCGGGGCACTCGAATTATCAAGGAAAACACATTGAGCTTGCTCAATTTAATCAATCAGATTTTGGATTTAAGAAAATTGGAATCCAAGAACCTGAAATTGAATATGATGCAAGGGAACATTATTTATTATTTGCGTTATGTCAAAGAGTCCTATCAATCTTATGCGGAAAATGTGGGACAGCAACTGCACTTTTTAACTGCCGAGTATGAACTGGTCATGGATTATGACCCAGATAAAATTCTTCGCATTGTATCCAACTTATTGTCCAATGCCATAAAATACAATCAACCCGATGGCCATATTTATTTCCATGTCGACAAAATCTTAGAAGGGGAAGATAAACCGGAATATTTACGGATAAGGGTACAGGACAATGGAGAAGGAATTCCCGAAAACAAACTTGAAGACATCTTTGGCCGATTTTATCAGGTCAACCAACCGGGCGAAAGAAAGGTGGTCGGCTCTGGAATCGGTTTGGCCCTCACCTATGAGTTGGTCAGCTTGATGGATGGGAGGATAGAGGTGGAGAGCGAAGTCGGAACAGGAACCACTTTCACGGTCCTGTTGCCCATCACCCGGAATGCAGATTTAGCTTCGCCGAAAAATGAAGAGCCATTGGCAAAAGTGGAAAATGAAATGGTGGCGGCTGTGGCGAAAGAACCTGAAATAAATTCTGAAGCACTGCAAATAAAAGATGAGTCTGAACTGCCCAGTGTATTGATTGTAGAAGACAATCCCCAAATTGTACAAGTACTCATTGCTTGCTTGGAAGACGAATATCAACTGACAATTGCCAGCAACGGGCAAATCGGAATTGACAAGGCACTGGAACAAATTCCCGACCTCATCATCAGTGATGTGATGATGCCGGAAAAAGACGGGTTTGAATTGACCGACACCCTGAAAAACGAAGAACGCACCGACCACATCCCAATTATCCTCCTCACCGCCAAGAGTGACATCGAAGCAAAACTAAGCGGCTTGCTAAAAGGGGCCGATGCCTATTTAGCCAAGCCGTTCGAAGAGCGGGAATTGAAGATACGGATGGAGAAATTACTGGAGCTGCGCAAAAAACTGCAAGCCCGGTATGCTCAATTTTCTGTTGAAGAAAATGAGCCTCCAAAAATTGAAAACCCATTCCTTCAGAAATTTTATGAACTGGTGGAGGAGGAGATTTCTAACCCTGATTTGAACATGAACAAACTCTGCCGTTCACTCGGCATGAGCCGTTCGCAGGTCTTCCGTAAACTGAAGGCACTGACTGGTAAATCGGCCACTGCGCTCATCCGGAGCTACCGCCTGCAAAAGGGCAAACAACTCCTCACCAAAAGTGAATTGACCATCTCTGAAGTCGCTTATGAGGTGGGCTTCACTTCACTGAATTATTTTTCCACCGCATATTTTGAAGAATTTGGCGAACGCCCGAGTGCAACACGCAAATAACTGATTATCAATTATTTATTCTTCCTTTCTTTCAAGTGATGCAACATCTCTTGTAATTTTTCTCCCTACCTGAAACATCTCTGCTAATCTTTGAAACATATCTACCAATGCCCCGGTCGGTACTGCCCCACTTTTGCCAAAACAATTAGCAAAAGTAAGATTATGAACCTGTCATCAATTTCCCCTCGTCTTTCAAAAAGCCATTTTCAAACATATAATTTCCTAAGAAACCTATGCTTCTTTTTTGCGCTGGGCTCGCTTGCTTTTTCTGCCCAGGCACAGACCTGGACGGGAACAGTCAGTTCAGACTGGCACAATACTGCCAACTGGTCGGGAGGACTTCCTTCTGAACTTGATTTTGTTGTCATCAATTCCACCCCCAACAACCCAAGGATTTCCGGGTCGGTGACCATTTTGGGTGTCCAGGTAAATATGGGTGCCTCCCTAACCATAGAAAGCGGAGGAACCTTGAACCTCCATAACCAGAACCCTATAGTATTGGCCATCTTGGATGTATACCAAGGCACTGTGGTCAACGAAGGGACCATCAACATCACCAGTAATAACAATGAAGACAATGGAATCTTGGTCGAGAATGGAACCTTTACCAATGAATCGACCACTCCCGGAGGCAGCCTTTCCACTGCCGTCATAAACATCAATGGCCTGGCGGGAAATGGTATCCAAGTGCGCGGTTCGGGCACTTTCACCAATCAGGATGCAGTCATCAATATTGGGCAGAACAGTACCATTGGTCAAGCTGGCATATGGGTCAAGGATGGTACATTTTCCAATGTCAAGGAGTTCATCAATTCACCGGCAGCCATCAATATCGATGATACTGGAGGGGATGGGATTTACGTGGGGTCGGATGGTTCTTTTTTCCATAATGCGGGCTCTATTCTTATCGGTGCCAATACTACCGTAGGTGGACGTGGGGTAAATAACTCAGGTACTTTCACCGCCCAAAACGCTGTCACCATTGCCCGGGCCAGCGGGCGTGGCATCCAAAACAATACCGGGGCCACCTTTAATAATTCGGCCACTTTTTCGATTGGGACAGTGAGTGCGGTTGGCGGCGATGGTGTTTACAATCAGGGAACTTTCAATAACTCCAGTACCGTTCGGGTACACCGGGCATCTGGCAATGGATTCCACAGCCTTGCACAGGGACAGTTCAACAACCAGAACGGTTCGCAATTATTGATCGGCACCTCGGCTACGGTGGGCGGCCATGGAGTACACCTGCTGGGGGGCGGCTTTACCAACAATGGAACCGTGACCGTGGCCAGGGCAGGAAATCGAGGCCTCTTCCTACAGTCCATTTCATCGTTCACCAACAACAATGGAAAGAATGTCAACATCGGAACCGTGGGCGTTGGGGGCATTGGTTTGTACATCCATTCCGCAACGGCCGTTTTCGTCAATAATGGCGGAAACATCAAAATCAACAATACGGGGTCGGGGTCAAGCGGGACGGGCAATGACGGCATTTTTGCCATGAACGGGGCTAGCATCGAGAACAAAAACGGTGGAGAGATTCTGATTGGACAGACCGGCAGCATCGGCGGGGCCGGCATCCAGCTCTTTAACTTCATCTCACAATTGGTCAATAACAACGGGACCATCAAAATTGACGGCACCGCTGCCGAAGGTATCCGTGTTCACAATACTTCAAAAGTGGAAAACAAAAACGGTGGTCAAATTTACATCGGTGAAAACAGCACCATCGGAACAACTACCGATGCGGCCATCGAAGCCGGAGGAGCAGTTGCTTCCGTGATCAACTCTGGTTGCTCGGAAATGTACCTTTATGATCATCTCCAATTGGGCAACACCCCATTTACCAATGCAGGTTTCCTTTTCATCGATGCCGACCAGGCGCATACCAATACCGCCACTCTTACCAACAACGGCGTCATCAATTATGTGCAAGACAACCCCGTTCCGAACGTGGCCAACAATGACCTCATCATTGCACTGTACTCTATTACGGGTTGTACCCTTTCAGATGTGGTGCAAAAGGGTGGGGCCAATAATTTCAACCCCAACGCAACTTGGTTCACCAATGCGGGCATGACGAACCCAGGCGGCACCTATAGCTCGGGTACCAATGTTTTTGCACCTGCTGCTTTTCCATCGGGAACCACTCCCTACTATTTCCGGGTCAGTGGAAATGGCTGCACCTTCGATGCGCAGATCGTTTTCGTAAGTAATGGCAACAAAACCTGGACAGGGGCAGAAAGTACTGATTGGGGAGAACCTTGCAACTGGTCGCCGGCCGGGGTGCCCACTGGTACCGACGATGTAGAGATTCCGGACGTGGCCAATGACCCCGTTATCGGAGGGGCGACGATGGCTTTCGCAAAATCGCTGAAAGTGCAGGCCAGCGCAGAACTACACGTATTGACGGGTGGCAGCTTGTCCATCGATGTCCAAGGAGGCCCAGAGGGGTTAGTCAACATTGGAACAATTGATAACGATGGCACCATTGATATTGAAAATTTGACGTACCAAGCCCTCTATAATCTCGGAAATTTTACAAATGATGGCACCATTGATATTGAAAATGTCATCCTTGATGGTGATTTTGCACCAGGTCTTTCCAATAAGGGGAATTTTACGAACAATGGCACCATTGATATTGATGATTCAGGGGATATTGGTTTTAATAACAGTACCGACACTGGAGCCAGCTTCACCAATTACGGCACCCTTAACATTGGAGTCAGTGAGGACATCGGTAATGTTGGTATAATGAATCAATCCGGTGCAATTTTCAACAATGAGTTCGGAGGGGAAATCAACATCGGCAATACAGGTTATCGGGAAATCCTGAACCGCCCCAGTTCCATCTTCAACAACAGGGGAACCATCAACATCATAGGGGCCAGTTCACCCCCCTTCAGTAATTTTGGAATTGAA
>JBCBWU010000051.1:0-38032 GCA_039816955.1 Bacteroidota bacterium | reverse complement strand
TACTAATCGTTGGCGAATTTTGGTGTTTTCTATATCCCATGATTCGCGCGCCATATTGGTATAGCGGAAGTTAACGATGTTAGCTTCGGGTTCCACGGCCAATTCAAAATCTGGGGCAGTGTTCAATAGTTGAGCAAAAGCCTTCGCTTGATCATACAGGCGTTCCACATTATCTCCGAATACCTCAGGGCCATAAGTGCGCAAGGTGGCGTACACTTTGATACTAAGCATCAGTTTGGTACACTCAAAAGTGCGTTTGCCGGAATGGTACCACTCCGGTGATTGTTGTGCTTCCCAAAGGTATTGAGCGCGCTGCTGAAAGGTTTCGTAGCTGCGCTGACCTTCGCGGAAAATAAGCGCAGTATTCAGGGCCGGGGTCATGAGCATTTTGTGGTAATCAAGCACTACTGTATCGGCTTGCTCAATCCCCGCAACTAAATGACGGTAACGCTCAGAGAAAATAACCGCTCCGCCGTGGGCACCATCTACGTGGAACCATAGGTCATGTTTCCTGCTAAAGGCTGCGAGTGCTTGCAAATCATCGTAAGAACCCGTTGCGGTAGAACCCGCACAGCCAACTATGGCAATTACCTGTAGCCCACGTTCCGTAGCGTTCTGGTAGTATTCTTCCAGGAGTTCTGTGCGAATGCGGAAGTGATCATCTACAGGCACCTTAATGATGCCTTCTTTGCCCATGCCCAGGATACGCGCTGCACGATCGACGCAGTAATGCGCTTCTGCAGACACCATAATGGCCAGGCGTCCTTGGTGCCCATTTTCCCATACCTCACCCGATGCTTTAGCCGAGCGTGCGGCCAGTACAGCAGTCAGGTTGGCGAGCGTGCCACCAGAGGTCAAAAAGCCGCTGGCGCTGGTGTCAAAGCCAATTTTTTGCGCAGTGAAATCGGTAACTACCCGTTCCAAAGCATTGGAAGACATTCCCATGTCATAGACCCCAGTTCCATTGCTTAAGACATCAGAAACCATACCTGCTAGGGCATTTACTGGGGCGGGTACAGAGATTTGGTGACCAATGTAATGGGGATGGTGCACATGGGTGGAATGGTCCAATATTTTGCGGAAGAAATCCATGGGTTCCGCAGGAGTATTGGCAAAATCTTCTTGCCAGAAGGCCAGTTCCGTTTCCGGATCACGGTAATGGATGAGGTGATCCACTTTTTCATTTTGCACCTTTTCCAGATGATCGGCCAATAAGTCGATGAGTTCGTGGCCTACCTGGCGGAACGCAGCGGCATCATAGGCTTGGACTAAGGTAGCAGATTTGGATGGAGCAGTCATACTGTGGTCTTTAATACTGGGCTCATTAGGACGCTATATTAAGCATGCTTTTATAGAGCGTGTCTGGATTTTAATAATCATCGCCAAAATGATCGTTTTTTCCAACTCTTCGTTACAAAAATCCTCATTTACCTTCGGTGATCGTCGCTGCGCTCCTCGGAGTTCGCACTGCTAAACTCCGATTTTTGCGCCTTAAGTGTATTTACAGCGTTATTTAATTCCAATACTGTTTATCCTGCTTAGCTGTTTTTTTACGACAGTGCAGCTCTATGCCCAGCAGACAAAGATTGATAGTCTACTGCGGGTGTTGGAGGAAATGGACAATGACACCAATAAGGTAAATACGCTAATTGGATTAGCATTAGCCTACACTAATGTTGACCCAGAATTGAGCATATCTTCGGCGGAGGAGTCGGTTGCTCTGGCTCGCGAGCTCAATTTTGAACGAGGAGTACTGGCAGGGCTCAACCAAGTTGGTTTAGGGTACTACCGAGCAGGCGACTACAAAGCCGCTCTGCCTTATCTAGATGAAGTAGTCGCTACGGCAAAGGATAGAGGATATCCAAAAATGGCCTTACGGAGCCTAAATCTTAAAGGCGCCGTTTATAAGACTACGGGCAATTTTGACCAGGCCGCTACTTGCTACTTTGAAGTGTTGAATCTAGCGCAGGAACTCCGGAATTCTACCATGATTACGAGTGCCCTGGGTAACATTGGAAATGTCCACCTCTACCAGGATGACTACGAACAAGCACTTGCGTATTATCAGCGGGCTTTAGAAGTTGATCGGGTAATCGGTTATGAATTGGGAGAAGCGATTAACCTTGGTAATATTGGTTTGACTTATATTGAAGATAGTTTTACCGGATTGCTGCAACGTCGTTTGGGCGATTCCAATGAAGAAGTACTGGCATTTTAAAAACACCTAAAGGATAATGCCTCACAAATGAATGTGTTGGTGGAGCGGATACAGGAATTTACGCGTGTAGAGGGCGGTAAACTGGTGATGGAAACGGTTGATTTTTCCGGACTATTTGGAAGAGGTTAAGGAATCCTTGAGCGATTATTTCACCGCACGTAATGGCATCTTGTACTCGACCTCTTTGCCAACTATAAAAACGGATTCTACACAGGTATTCCTGGTGTTAAAAACCTTGCTGGAGAACGGCTTAAAGTACAATGAGAGTGAGGTGCCTATTGTTAGTGTTCAGTACGTTGAAATGGATGACTTCCACCACCTTAAGATAAAAGACAATGGTATTGGCATTGCTCCAGAATTTCAAAAGGATGTCTTCGTCATGTTTAAGCATCTGAGGGGCAGCGGCGAAAATCGAGGAGCCGGACTAGGCCTCGCTATGAGTAAGAAGATTGTAGAATCCCTAGGCGGGCAAATTTGGATTGAGAGTAGCCAAAATAGGGCTGCGGATGAAACGCCTAGCGGTACCACTTTCGTGTTCTCCTTTCCTAAATCATGGGTTGATTAGGATTACTTCTGCAAAAACGGATTGTTCTTACGCTCGTAGCCAATGCGTGTGGCGGGGCCGTGCCCAGAATACACCGTGATATCGTCACCCAGGGGCAGTAATTGTGTTTTGATGGAAGTGATCAGCGTATCGTAGTCGCCGCCCGGAAGGTCGGTGCGGCCAATGCTGCCGTAGAAGAGTACATCGCCGGCAATGATGAATTTGTCTTCTTCGCAGTAGAAGCTGATGCTACCGGGGGAGTGACCGGGGGTAAAGAGCATTTTTAGCTTAGTGTTACCAAATTCCAGGGTGTCGCCGGGTTGTAAGAAGTTGCTGGGAGCTGGACTTGGATCTGGTTTAGGTAGGCCATACATTTCACAAATCTGAGGGACCGCATTGAGCATGGAAAGTTCTTCCTCGTGTATTTCAAGCGGCAGGTCGTAAGTTTCGGCTACGAATTTATTACCAAAAACATGGTCGAGATGACAGTGGGTGTTGATCAAGCGTACCGGACGAACTTGGAGTTCGCTAATCTTAGCAGATAGGGCCTCCTTTTCGGAATCATCGAAGCAGCCGGGGTCAAAAATGACGCATTCACCGGTCTCATCATGCACGATAAAGGTGTTCTCTTGGAAAGGATTAAACGTCAGCTGTACAACTTGGGCCATGATTTTCCGGTTTTATATCGGTAAAGGGGCTCGCTTTTCTGTTAAAAAAGAAATACCTTATGTAGCGATTTTCGTCTGCTGCGCACAAATGTAGCGAATTAGCCCTGGCCTGGTAAAACAAAATCAGCTATTGATTCATTGAATTTCTAGGTAACTATCACAGAAAAAGTAATTTATCGAGTTCGATCTTTGCATCCGCAGCGAAACGATGCATTTCAAGAGCGTTGGTGATGCAAAAATCAGCAGAGAAGTCGGTACGTGTTTTTTCAAGTAGAACTAACGGCCCTTTTCCCCATGGTGCCAAAAAAATATACTATGCGCAAACTACTTTACTTTGCCTTGCTTGTTGCTCTCTCGCTTAACCTCAGTGCCCAAACTTCTCAGGTTACTTTCGGGAAGAACCGGGTACAACACCACCGCGACTTTGACGAGTGGTTGGAATACGAGAGCGACAATTTTATCACGTACTGGTACGGCGAAGCGCGTAATATAGGTCAGGCTGTTGTGCAAACGGCGGAGCAGGATTTTGCTTATATCCAAAGTATCCTGGAACACCGGATTAACGAAAAGCTGCAGATTATCTGTTATGTGGATTTGACGGACTTGAAGCAGAGCAATATCGGTAATGATGAGGCTTTTACGAATGTGGCAGGGCAGACAAAAATTGCGGGGAACAAAATTTTCGTCTACTTCAATGGGGATCATACCGACTTGCGCCGACAGATCAGAGAAGGAATTGCTTCGGTTTATCTGGAGTCGATGCTGTTTGGGGCCAACCTGCAAGAGATTGTTCAGAACGCGGTACTCCTCAACTTGCCAGACTGGTTTAAGGAAGGCTTGATTGCCTACATTGGCGAAACCTGGAATACTGAACACGACGATGAATTGCGTCAGATTTTGAACTCTGGCGAATACACGGGCTTTGAGGCCATGGCGGATGCTCATCCGAAGCTGGTGGGTCAAGCTTTTTGGTATTATATCGCCGAACTATACGGTACTCCAACGGTTTCCAACCTGCTATACCTCACGCGGATTAATCGTAGTGTTGAAAGTGGCTTTTTGTACGTTTTGGGAACTCCCTACCAGATTACCCTCAATGATTGGCAGAACTATTTCTTGAAGCGTTACGAGATCGATGCTCAGAACCGCAATCAACCACAGGGGCAAGAAATTACGATTAAGAATAAGCGAGATCTGCCCATAACGCAGATGAAGATTAGCCCAAATGGGCAACAGATAGCTTATGTTCTGAATGAAATTGGCCGCTATAAGGTGTATCTGCAAAACCTGCAAAATGGGGAGCGGGAATTGATTTTCAAGAGTGGCTTCCGCAACGCTATACAAGCTACTGACTACAATTATCCTATTCTGGCTTGGAATCCAAGTGGGCAAGAGCTGGCTATTCTATACGAGAATCGCGATCTCCCGAAGTTGATGCTTTATAACCTGTTGGAGAAAGAAGAAGATACACGAGAGTTGAGCACAGAGTATCACCGGGTGTATTCTATGGAATATGTGAATCCCTCCACGATGGTGTTTTCTGCCACAGTGCGTGGTTTTTCAGATATCTTCCTGTACTTTCCCGCTACTCGCCAGTCGCAGCGTATAACCACTGATTTTTGGGATGATCTAGATGCTATGCCCGTCCGGATCAGAGGGCGTAGTGGTATCATCTTTGCGTCCAACCGGACTACAACAGAAATGCAGCCACGCCGACTGGATACCATCCTGCCGCTGAATAACTTCGACTTATTCTACTATGACCTTTCTAACCGGCCCGGTGAACTGGTGCGTATTACGGATACGCCCTTGGCGAACGAACGTTCTCCGGTAGGAATTGATTCTACCTACTTTGCCTATGTATCGGATCGGAGCGGATTCTTCAATCGAGAAATAGGTTATCTGGAGGATTATATTGATCACTACGATCAGCGTATCATTCTGGACGACGGGACGGAGATCGTGCTACACGCCGACTCAATGCTTACCTCACTGGATACGACCTTGATTGATACGATTGAGATATTTCCGGTGATAAAAGAACGTTCAATAGTGGCTGCGGCCACGAACTATGATCGTAATCTAGGTCACCAGCATTTATCGCGCACCGGGCGTTTGCTGGAGTACTTCCCGGTACCGGGATTAGCACCCGGGACACTGCGCTTGAGTACCGTTAACACGGAAACGATATCTGCGGTTAATGCTACAATATTCCAGCATGCACAAACCAATACAGCGCTGATACCGGCGGAGACCACTAACTGGGAGGATGTACCCAGTACCCAGATTGAGGAAGACCCAGCAGTTGGAACAGAACCTGAAAATCCGCCGGTGGTAGAAACTTTACCTCCACCTACCGAATTTGAACCAGACTTACCTCCAACTCCTGCTGCGGTTGATAGCACGGAGGTAATTGATATAGATAACTATTTGTTCCAAAGTGAATTCTCGGAGGAAGAAACCTTCGCGGAGCCCACACCAGAGGAGGAACAGCCAGGTGAACTCACCATTTTCGGGCAGACTGGAACCTTTGATCCTATTTCTGAACCAGTGACTACGGTACGGGAAGATACTGGGCCGCAGGTCTACCGTTTCCGCCCTGGGCGGATCGTCAACTATCGTACCACCTTCCGGACTGATTTTGTGACCTTCAATATGGACAATGATCTGCTGTTTGAAGGTTTAGATAGCTACGCCGCTAATCCGGATGGGTTCAATACCCAGCCACTAAGTCTACTATTGAAGGCGAATTTTAAGGACCTCTTTGAGGATTATGTAGTAGAGGGTGGCATGCGCCTACCGACGACCTTCAACGGTACGGAGTATTTCTTGATCTTCCACAGCCGTAAGCGGAGACTAGACCGTTTCTACGCCGTTTACCGCCGTAATCAACGCTTCAGTGAAGAAGGTGAATCCTTTGTACCGTGGCGCCGCGAGAACAATGTAGTCCTGGGTCAGTACGGCGTGCGCTACCCACTGGATATTTTCCAAAGTTTGCGCGCTACTGCAACCATTCGTCGTGACCGTGTCCAGTATTTAGCTACGGATCAGACGGCTCTGGAAGACGCGCCAGCTCCGGACCGTACCCAAAGAATTGGTGCTCGCTTTGAGTACGTTTTCGATAATACATTGGATTTGGCTTTGAATCTGCGCCAGGGTACCAGACTTAAGGTCTATACGGAATATTTTAAGACTTTTAGCGCCAGCCTGGATCCAAGCTTTAGCTTTGATTTTGCCCGCGGGTTTATGGGAGTGGCAGGTATTGATGCCCGCCATTATCTGAAGATTGATAAGCGTTCTATCCTGGCATTCCGTTTAGCGGGAGCAGTATCCTTTGGTCAGGATCGTATCCTCTACTACCTCGGGGGTACGGATAATTGGCTATTGCCAGAATTCAATAATTCGATTCCTTTACCACCTGAAGAGCCCGGCTTTGTAACGCTGGCCAATAACTTGCGTGGTTTTAATTTGAATATCCGGAACGGTAATTCCTACGTATTGACCAATGTTGAGGCGCGTATTCCGATATTCCGTTATTTTTCAGAGCGTATACGGTCACCCTTCTTCCGTAACTTCCAGCTCATTGGGTTCTTTGATGCCGGTACGGCTTGGAGTGGTCCGGATCCCTACGGCGATGAAAATCCACTTAACACGACAACCTTCCCAGAGAACCCTACGGTATTTACGCCCGTCTCTGCGAGAGTGGTCTATTTCCGCGATCCTTTGGTGTTTAGCTATGGCGTAGGGGCACGAGCATTGCTATTTGGCTACATGGTGCGTCTAGATTACGGTTGGGGATATGAAACACGTCGGGTACAAGAGCCCAAGCTGCATATTTCTTTAGGAATGGATTTCTAGGGAAAGCAAGCGCCGATAGGAGGTGGAGGGTATAAGAAAAAAGATGTTCTTATACCCTCTACTCGTTTTGGGCGTGAGGCCTTGATTGTTATGTCGTCACGACAGCTCCTACACTAAAAGATGCCTTGTTAATGACTGGTATTGTAGTGCTAGGGCGAAAATGGTGAAAATTAAATCTCAAGGTATACACACGTTAACACATTAACACCTACTTTTGCCTACGGATTTTCGCCCAAGTCCAACACATACTCATTCACAATAGCGACTTATCTATTACTGGCCCAGTTTTGTTGCAAAACCGGAAATGCTATGCACAAGAAAAGTCGCATCATCTTACTTTTTCCACTGTTATTCTTACTTATTACCATCCAGGTCGTATTCAGTTACTGGAATGGCGAACAGCGTGTTCCACCACGCGATGTTATCGTTACGGTCGTAGACAGTCAGCTATAAATTCAGCTACGTCGGTCTTGAATTTTACCAGCGAGGGTTGATGCGTATACATCATATGTCCCGCCTCGTAGTATTTCATGATGATATTATCCTTGATGTGCGGCGGTAGTCCCAGGTGATCAATGCTGTACTCCACACCGTAGAATACGGTCGCAATATCGTAGTAGCCATTCAGAATAAGCACTTTCATGTTGGGGTCATGGGTTAGGGCTTTGGCCATGTCAGGGCCGGTATTGATGGCGGCATTAGCGTTCCAACGGATATTTCCTTGGTGGGTCCAATCCCATTTAAAGCCTTCGCGGCGACCAGCGGTGATGGTGTATTGTAAGTCTTTACGCACACCGAGCTCGCGGTGGAAATAGTCCAGAAAAGCCGTGATGTAAGCCGGAGAAATAGCTAGACTCTGGGGATCATAGTCTGCGGTCTGGCTAAGTAAGTCCTGATTAATGCCTGTGAAACGCGCATCCAAACGTCCCACTGTTTCTCCCTCATTACGTAATAGCTCCTGGAAGAATTCACTGGCAGTTACCCTCAAGTTGGCTCGCAACCAGAAGTCTTTACTGCAGCCGCTATATATGCTAAGTTGTTCAGCTATAGCTTCCCGTTCCTTTTCGGTGAGCTGATCTCCCTTGAATAATGCGGCTACGTATTCGTTGGCGGTAAACTGGCGCACTTCATCCAGAAAGAGTTCCAGATCACCGTGGCGGGTGTGTGATTTTTTGTGGTACCAGGCGGTGGCTGCGTAGGTAGGGAAATGCACAATGTAGGGCAGATCATCATCCGGTGGGAATAAGAGTGTGCGTAGGTCAAATACGGCGCTCACCATAATAACCCCGTTCATGGCGATACCCTGAGAGAGTAAGCGATTCATGATTCCGGCATTCCGGAAGGTACCATAGCTTTCTCCCAGTAGGAACTTTGGTGAATTCATTCGGTCATTCGCAATCAAATACTGTGTGATAAAGAGGCTAATGCTGCGAATGTCCTGGTCTACTCCCCAAAAGTCTTTGAATTCTGCTTTTCCGGTAGGTACACTTAGTCCCGTTCCTACGGGATCGATCATCACCAAGTCGGCTACATCCAGGATGGAGTACTCGTTATTCACCAACTCGTAAGGCGAAGCTGGCGTGAAGTTGGGATCGTCAATGACAATGCGCTTTGGGCCCAATACGCCCATGTGTAGCCAGAAGGAGGAAGAACCAGGCCCACCATTGAAGGCAAATACGATGGGACGATCTGCCTTACCATTTTTGTGCGTGTAGCTGGTGAATCCAAATAGGGCAATCGGTTCATTGTATTCATCGCGTAGTAGCGTAGTACCAGCCCTAGTGACGAGTGGAATCGTCTTTCCGGCAATGGTTACCGTCTGTTCTGTTGTACTTACCTCTGGTTCTGCTACTTCTACTCCCTTGGTCTCTTCTTGCGCTGATAAGGGGAGAATGAGAAAGATGAGTAGGAGATTCAAGATGTTTTTCATGACTAGTCTTTTAGCTTTAGTGATTAAAGTACTCAATAATAAGCGTACGCATTAACGAATGCTCATCCTCTCCCCACAAATACTGGACTGAGCTGGCGAATAGTAGTCAGGTAGGCACAATTTGGTATAAAACTACCAGACATGAAAACACCAATAGTAAGCCAAACTCCATTATTTTTGTTGCTCATTCTCTTTTCTGCTTGTCAGCAAAGTGCGGAGTTGCCAAATGAGCCGCCAACTAAAGAATGTACAGTACTACTCAACGGTGATCGCTTCATTGTGGAAGCTCCTTCCGGCCTTAGAGTACGAGCCTCTCCAGATTTAAAGGCACCTATTTTAGGTAAAATACCGGATGGTCGAGAGGTAATTGTGCAGCAAGTAGTAGCCTATTATTCGGATGAAATTGAAGGACTCAACAATAATTGGGTTCACCTTAAGTTTCAGCAGCAGGATACGGTCTTAGAAGGCTATTCTTTTGGTGGGTATTTGAGTAGAACTCCAGTAGATTTAGAATTTTTACTACCTGATTGGGTATCTTCTCCGAAAGTAGATTCTAGTCAGCAAATTCGGACGGAGTCTAGGATATGTGCTTTTACTGGAACCCGTTCCCGCTGGATGTTTATCCACAATGGTAAGGATTATGTCAATGGAATTCAGTTGCCAGATTCTGTTTCCCTTGTCACTATGCAGGGTGTGTTACCCGATGCCTATCATGTGTTTACCTTACGAAATGCCAAGCAGCAAACTAGTGCATTGATAATTGTGTACCCTAATAATGAAATCCAGCAATTCACTGGCGAACGTTTTTACATTAGTAACCAGGAGCGCATTCCCTTAATTGCGGCTGTACGTGCCGATTCACCTAATAGCTTAACGAAGATTAATATCCTTACTCGAGAAGTAACAATAGCGTCAGAACCGATGGACTATAACATCATAGGAGATGATTCTTGGAAACCTATTGTCAAAGAATAATAGGCTGCGGCAACTTCACTTTAATCTAAAACTGATTAGATCATCCCTTCCTCCATCTTGGCGGTATTCTCCGCCATCTGGAGTGCTTCAATAATGCCACCAATCTGTCCTTCTACAATCTGATCCAGGTTGTAGAGCGTAAGGCCGATCCGGTGGTCGGTAACGCGGTTCTGTGGATAGTTGTAGGTACGAATTTTATCAGAGCGGTCACCTGATCCTACCAGACCCCGGCGCTTGGAGGTCTGTTCTGCTTCGTGTGCGAGGCGTTGCTGCTCTTGAATACGGCGCAAGAGCTGCGCCATGGCAATTTCCTTGTTCTTGTGCTGGGAACGGCCGTCCTGACTCTCAGATACAATACCGGTGGGCAAGTGCGTAATGCGGATAGCAGATTCCGTCTTGTTAACGTGCTGTCCACCCGCACCGCTAGAGCGGAAAGTATCAATCTTGAGATCTGATTTTTTGATCTCTACATCCTCCATTTCCAGCTTAGGCATCACCGCTACTGTCGCTGCGGAGGTGTGCACGCGGCCTTGTGATTCTGTCTTAGGTACACGTTGCACTCGGTGCGCACCAGACTCAAACTTAAGGCGGCCAAATACATCTTCTCCTTTTACTTCTACTACTACTTTGTTGTAGCCACCTACGCTGCCTTCGTTTTCGTAGAGTACTTCGTGTTTCCACTTCATTTCATCGAAGAAACGTACGTACATGCGCAGTAAATCGCCCGCAAAAATACTGGCTTCATCCCCACCAGTACCGGAACGGATTTCCAATATTACGTCGCGCTCATCCTCCGGGTCACGGGGAATGAGCATCACTTTAATCTCCTCCTCCATTTTCTCGCGCTCCGGCTTGAGTTCATCCAGCTCCATGGAGGCCATTTCCTTCATTTCGGGATCGCGTAGCATTTCCTCTGCGGTCTCGATATTACCCAACAGGTCTTTATACGTCTTATATGCCTCTACAATAGGCTGGAGTTTTTTGTACTCTTTATTCGTCTTCTGGAAGCGATCCATATCGCTGATCACCGAAGGATCGGCCAGTTGCTCTTCCAGGTTGCGGAAGCGATCATGGATGGCGGCTAATTTATCGAGCATAATAGTGGGGAGTTAAAACAGTAAAAGATGATAAAATGCAGTACCAGCTGCCGGCGGAGCGGCATTAGGGCGTAGAATAGCTAGTGGAACCAGAGTGCTGGGATAATCATCATTTAACTTGTAGTACTAGTTCGAAAATTGTCTTTCGATCGCATTCCAGTGAACACTCCAACAACACTTACTAACGTTCGCTTGTGTTCTTGTATTAACTGGAAATCGAAAGCCCATTTTTTCACTGTGGCTATAGGGAGCGCAAAGGTAGGGAAAAGGAGGGGCTAGCGCAAGGGTAGGCAGTGGTGGAACCAACAATTCTTGTTTTGTTGTTTTTGTGAAATTTCATTTTGGTATTGTTTGTTGTTTTACTTTGATGCAACTTGGCACTGCGCTGTTTAACGTGGACCAACGTTTGCTGGTGATTAGAGGTACCAGAACCTATCTGCGGAGATTTTCTTTGCTTGGTTGAGATAGGCGTTCAGCGTAAATACACATTGATGGCTCTAGTTGAGATGTTCTCAGCTAGGGATGTAAAACGGTGTGCTCATCTGAAGATGAAGGATGAGTTCGAGGTGAACCGGACCATAAGGGTGGGTCCCGCCCAACGGGCGGGCTACATCAAGTCCAATTTTTAAACCAGAATACTGCTCTATACCCGCTGCCCCACAATCAAATCGCACCCAGGCAAAATCTGGTATTTCTACAATCGATCGAATCTGTGATTCCCCCATTATCCGTCCATCTGGCCTAATATAAGTACCGCCTTTTTTCGATTAGAGGCGTACTTGGAATCTTTAATCCTCCTCCTGTAAAGTATGAATGATAGCTTCCGTAATGGGTTCTTCAACAAAGCTAAGTGAGATGATAAAGGCTACTACGACCACAATCATTCCGTACATGAAAATGTTGTAAGAAGTGCGTAGTAGTCTATATTTCCGGGCCAGCACCACTCCCAAGAAATAGATATCATCAATGAGGTTTGAATAAAGGAAGTTGGCACTCTCCATCAGCTTATTCATTCCCCAATGGTAATCCTCCCGCTTCATTTTATGGAAGTTGCCAAAAAACAACAGATTGGTTTTCTGGTTCTCGATATCCTGACGGGTAAATAAGCCATCCGATACATTAGGGCGCAAAGACAGGATCGCGAAGACCAGAGAAGCCAGGTTTACAGATAACAGAATAATGGTAGGAGGAATCAAGTGCGGATTGGAGTCCAGTTTTTGCATTAAGCTGCCGAGTACAACGGAGATGATGATTGAATTAATAGAGATGACGATGTTGGCCTTGCTATCCGCCATTCCACTCAAGTCAATGTGGTTTTTGGAAGTTAACCTGAACATCGTTTCAATACCACGTTCCGGCTTTCCTTCCACCTTTCGCAGTTTCTTCTTCATCTCCTTCAACTGGGCTGCCGAAACACCCAGGCTCCCGCTTAAGCTCTCATCTACTGCCTTAAGTAACTTATTCAGACGTTTTTCGACCTTACCCTTGAGTTTACCTCTTGCCGGTAGCAAAAACGCTGCACCATAAGATGTATAGAACTCATATTTTAAAATGCGACCCAAATAATTCTGCAGCTGCTCTACTTCGGATTTCTCTGTTCCTTTTGCCGCTTGTAACTCCTGATTTTCCTGACTTAAATAACTCTTATAGTTTTGTTCTTGGACGTCAATCTTTCGAGCATCCGCCAATACGTATTCGATATTTACTTCGGGCGTGTCTCCTATTCGTACAGCTAGGATACAGGCTAGAATCTTATCTACCTTCTCCGGAAGCACCTCTTCTGCCTGAAGAAATTCTGTGGCAATAGCTACGCTTTTTTCTTCGTAGTTCGCATAGGTGTCTCTGAGTCCGGTATCATGAAACCAGGCGGCAATCTGAACCATCTCCATATCTTCATCGCTGAGCTGCTCATGGCTACCAATGGATTTGGTCAGTTCTACCACCTTCTTCGTATATTCAAAGTAATAAGGTGCCAATTCCGGAGGAAGTTGGTCCTTCAATATCTCGGAAGTATATTCTTCTACTTTTACTAAGAGTGTTGTGTTTTCCATTTGTATCACTTTAATACCACCGAAGTTTAACTGTTTCCGTTAAGATATTCATTAAACTGATTAAGGAGTGTGTTTAGAGCCCCCAAGGGTGGACTCCAAACACACTCTAATACCCGCTCTTTATAGCTTCTAAGCTCCCTGCTAGAAATTAAAGCCAAGTCGAAAGCTAAACAGGTTTTGTTCGTTATTGAAAGAATAGTAAGGCTGAAGAACCGCCAGCCCTAATACATCGATCCATAGCCCAATTGTCTGGCTGTTATGCCAGGTATCCGACTCTTCGCCATCTAACCAAACTCGTCCGTAGTCAAATCCTCCAACGAGGCCTACGTCAACTGGCAGGATATTGTTTTTGGATTGCAGCAAACGGATGCGCAAATCCACATTGTGGTAGAAGGCAGACTCGCCCCGGAAGCGTTCGTTGCGGAAGCCCCGGAAGTTACTCCGGTTACCCAAGTCAGCATACTGATGAAACTGGGGTGTTCCCCATACTTTTTGGTAGCCAATACCATTGGCAAACACTAAGAGCGGCGACTGTGCAATCTTCATGTACAACTGCCCGCTGGTCTGGAAGGTTGTTACCGATTCATCCAGGTCTATCTCCTCTAAATGCTTAACTTCTGCTTCAAAGCGGAATCCGCTGGTCGGGAATACATTATTATCGGTGTAACTGCTATTAAAGCGTGCCATTCCGCCCAGGTATTGCCTACGGTCAAAGGCCATGGGCGCAAAGCCAATAATTGGATCTTCTGATACACGACCCTCCGTATTTTTGACATCTATGGATTCAAATACCGGGCCGAACATCACGCTTGTACTGTTGTTTCTACTGCTTATTTGCAGTAAAGGAGCCACCTCAATGCTTTGTAGTCTTACCCAATTAAAGGACCGAGTCAGAAGCTCGTTACGACTTTCATTGCCCAGTCCGAAGTAACTTTCGTAACGAGGGAAGTTCACTTCCGCACTTGGTGCAAAATCAATACCCCCAAGTACCTTAGGGAAATGCCCTGAATACCCAAATTGGAAGGCCTCTCGGCTACCGGGGGCGACCGTTGAAGTAATGCCCTGTTTAGATTTATAAGGGAACTTTCGCCAGCCGTGGCGCGTCCAATCGACTGTGCCTCCAATCCAAATGCCGTCATCTACCGTATACCCAAGGGTTAGAATGGGTAATATGGTGTTATACCGAAAACTGTAACGATCGTATTCATTTACCTCATAATCGGTGTCTGATGTCCGATCACGGAATCTTGATCCGTTAAGTTCTATTCCTTCTGTCTCATCGTAAACGAAGACTTTATAGGCTATTTCATTATTGATGATGTCATCATCTTCTCCACCGATTATCCGAACGCGGATTCTTCCACTCCGATCTCCAGTGAAATTGAATTCGTCCTTTCCTCGGAGACCGTACAAGCGTATCTCATTGGTTTCTGACGGATAAAAAGTACGAGAGAACTTCAATAAATCACCTTTTTCCTTTCGTTGAACGTACGTCTTCACCTGCAAGGACCCATCTTCATTACTCTGTATTTCGAACCGATCTTTGTGGTCTGTACCGGTCACCTCTACCTCTAATGAGATGTAATCATAAAGCCGGCGGCCCATTTCCATTAGATTGCCACGGCGTTCGCGCAGGAATTGACCAATCTCGGCTGTGCTTTCTCCGATGACTTCCGGTGGGAATTGCTGCATGGCCTCATCAATGACCTCGTCGGTAAGATTGGTTTGCAATTCACGAATGATGGGCTCCCAATCCTTCCACTCTAATTGATTGAGGAAATAGCGATCAAAGTATCTCGCATTGAAGCTTTGATTCTTGGCATCTCGCAAATCGCCCTTCATCGTTTTAAACTTAGGGATGACAAAGGCCGCTATGTACTTGGGGATAAGCCCACGGAATTTATAAAATGCCTGATCCCGATCGCGAGGAATCGGGCGGTAGAGCGTTTGATCGTCATCCTTAAAACTGGCCCATCTCCACTGATCATCGTGACGGTCAAAATCATGAATGAATAAATCAAATATCCTTGACTTACATACCCACTCCTGGTCTACAAAGTGGGTCTTCTTTTCTCTAAGGTTCACCAGTAGGTCGGTATAACCCAATATCTTTTCGCTATTGCCAAACTGTTCGGTGTCACTCCAATCGTTAGCGGGTCGCTGCTCTAATAAATACAGTTCCTCCGGAAACTGAGAGTTGTAGTTGTCCAAGCCTGGTTGGTGCTGTAGATATACTAACTGAGGCGAGGTATAGTAAACGTCTGCGGCACGCGATAAAGTGGGCAAGGTCAGTGCCGCATATGGATGACTCGCGCTGTTTTGATCCTGAAAAACACTGATTAAACTCAGATTGCTGAATTCAGGAGGCACAAGCTTACGATAATCCTTGTTGATAGAGCGTAGGATATATTGCTTGCCATCGGTTGCCTCCATTCTCAGAGAATTGGAAGACATACCGCCGCCTTTCTTAATCGGGGTAAGTCCACCTAATTCCGTTTCTAAATTAATAATCCGAGCAGTGACGGGTTGTGTCCAGACGTCGCGGTATTGATCTCCCCACCAAAACTGCTTGGATTTACTGGCCTCAAAACCTGCATTAGCCGGCAGTGTGATGTCTGCATCCGTAAGCGGCGGATAGTCAACTTCTTCATCTACCGTTCCTGGCCGGGGCTCCCTAACTTGCGTGCGGAACGCCAATTGTGGCACCGCTCCTTGTTCTGCTACGGTATAGAATTCCAGCCAGGTTTCGAATTCTTCGTAAAAGATCACTTTGGCATAGCCATGTGCTTGATGCGAGTAGGTAGCTTCTCCACCTTTGCCCGTAAAGCTCGTTGTTGCTCCACTTCCACTAACCACGTACTGTAGCTTATAATCATCAAAGTACTGTAGCCCCTGATCGTGTGCGGAAGCAAAGATGGTGTGCGCGCCTACCCTCCGAGCTGCGGCTTCTATCGACGTTATCAGCTCTTGATAGCGCTGGTGGGTAATGTCTTGTGGGTTCGTCCCTAAAGTTCGGAGCAGTGGTCTGATGGATCCAATTACCGGCAGCGGAATACTCAGGTTATGTGAAGAGCGGTAAGGAAAGATATGATCCGTGAGGCCAAATCGTCCGCCGTGCAATCCGTTAGATTGGATGGGGTGGTGCATGAGCAGGACGATTTCATCATTCTTATGATCGGCAAAAATTTCTTGTATGCTATTAATTAAGTCGTAACGAGACTTCACATCACAGCCTTTGTTGATTTCTGGCTCGTTGTCCCAATTATGTTGCCACCACTGGCTGTCGATGAAGACAAAAACGAGGTCTTTGGTTACTTTCACCACCTTAGGGTCTGCACAGCCCTTACCAGGATACATTCGCACCTTGTCCTCATCATTAAAGTAACCTTCCAAAAACTTTTCTTGCCTGCGGACGGCTTTCAGACCTCCAGAATGTCCGTTATTCCAATCCTTTTCGCCGGCAATGAAATAAGCTCTCCCCGGGAAGTCCTTAAGAATCTCTAGCTGCGAACCTAAACGACGTTCGGCCTCTTCGCGATCTGGATCTTTTTTCTTAGGAAACCCATTACGATCCACTTGATCTCCCAAAAACACGATTGAACTGTTTTCCGTGCTCTTACCAAGCTCATTAGCTAAACTTTCGAGTATGATAGATTCTCCATCACGTCCTGCACCGGTGTCTCCGATCAGGAATAGAGAATGTACAGGTGGCTGCTCGCTCTGTACTTGGGTAATGTGTGCATTGCGGTTATTTCCTATGTAGGCTTTTCGAGTACTTCCACAGGAAGCTAATAGCAACACGAGAATCAATAATGTAGTGGCATTATTCATAGGTGTGGCACTTAGATTTTTTCGTAACACGAAGAAATAGGTATGTCAAACAAGTAAATGTAAGCATTCAATGATCCGTAACAAATTAGGCAGCCAATCTACCAACGTTGGTAAACGGATGAAGAAGGGATTTCATTCTTGATCTATTGCGATCGACGCTCTAAGCTAATCGCAACAACAAGCTTTCATTAGCACATAAGGGGTGTAGATGTAGGCTAGGGCACATAAGTCTGATCTTTCTTGCCTTCTCGTGACTAGTATCCAGCTTTTTGCCTGGGGGCTACTGTCGAACCCGTATTGAAGAGGGAAGTGAGATCGCTACTCACTACCTGCATGCCAACGAGCTTAGCCTAAATGTTACCTAAACAAACCCCTGAAAGTCACCTTTAGTTGAACTGAATCAGAAATTGAACTGCTTCAAACAATTGGTCGGCATTAAAGATAAAAAACTTTGCATCCGTTCGGTGACTGATAACCGCTACTATCCTTGAACAGCTGCTATAGAAGTTATTATAAAATGCGTTGACCTTTTCAACTCACTTACCCCACAATCGAATCACAAACATAGTCTGGAATAATCCCCGTTGAGCGAATTTGAATATCCGCATTTTCTGCTCGGGTATTACCGGAAAGTACCAGCACGGTACGCACCCCAAACTTATTGCCACCTAGGATGTCAGTATGGAGCGTATCCCCTACCATCAAAATATCTTCTCTAGTAAAGGTGTCGTGGGTGTTGATGTCCTCAAAGGCGTAGTTGAACATCTGGGTGTCCGGCTTGCCAAAGTGGATAAACTTCCGGTTGAGAATGCTTTCCACCAGTTTAGCGATACCACCAGTGGCAATAGAGACATCATTTTTGGCCACCGGATAGAGTTTGTCACTATTAGCAACAATGGCCGGAATATTACGCTTACGCAGTAGGTTGACCGTCTTGTTGATATCACGATTCCAATCGAAACCTTCATCGTCTAGGAAAACCATGGCGGTGATATCTCCACAGTCTGTAAGATCAATTTCACTTACGGGAACACTATTCAGGTTAGCAGCCAGAATATAATGTGCGGCGTTCGCTGTGCCCAAATAAGCTACTTTCCCACCTTTGACCTTTTGCTCCAGAAACAACTTAGCCATCATTCCGGAGGTGATAATCTCTGCTGGTGCTAGACCCGCTAGCCCCTGCTTTTCAAAGCGGACCGCTTGTTGCTCTGGACTACGAGAGGCATCATTAGTGAGGATTCTGATGGTCTTGCCGGCTTCCCGCAGCGCCTTGATCGTTTCTGAACCACCAGGAATAAGTCCCCGGTGATTTTTGACTACCCCATAAGAATCCAAAAATATAGCTCGGTAAGATTGAGCAATCTCCAGAAAATCCAGCGTTTCCAACATAGTATCCGTCAATTAAAAGCCCGAAGATAAGACTATCGTCTGAGTCAACCGTACTGTATGTTTGTCCGCGTCCCCAGTTCGTCCGCGTCTCCAGTTCGTCCGCGTCTCCCGACTCGGACAAGCTCGCCTCAAACGCAACCTACAACTCCAACACCCGCAACAATCGATCCAACTCAAATTTCTTATCAATCGTCTTCAAATGCACCTTTAGCACATCCTTTTGCAATTGCTTGGCAATGGAAGGCCGGAAGAAGTAATTCCCTTCCCGAATCACGTAGTTCAGCAAGAAGAAACGGTATGCCTCTTTAATAAATTCTACCTCCGGCCGCGTCAGTGGATATACCCGGTGATAAGCTTTTAAGAAGTGTAGAAAACGATCTTCCATAATCGTCTCTACGTTATAGGTAAAGACTGTCTTATCCCCCACATTAGAAACAATTCGACTAATGAAATAGAAGTCGACAATCCGTGAGCTCATTCTAAACCAATCGTAGTCCCAGCGAGAGTAAAAATTGCTTTTCGAGTTAACAGAGAAGTTACCAATGTTCCAGTCCACAAATACTGGTATCTTGTCAAAACCGTGGACGTTAATGCGGTAGGTGTTATTCAAAAAAATCTCACACTGCTCCTTAATTTGATCGGCGTGTTTCGAAAAACGATCATCCACTACCTCAAGTAACTGATTAATATCCGTCGTCATGTTTTTGGAGGTGACGGGCAGGGTATGACGCACCAGGTGGCAACTTTTGTGAAAATCGGCAAACTGCTCACCCAACTGCTCTATGTGTGACATATTCAGCCGTCGTGGCAGGCTTTTCTTGATCTTGATAGGCCGAAAAAACACCACCCAGGCATCAATAATGTCATTCTGGAAGCGGTGGAAAAAAAGTTGGTTGCCCTTCATCAAAGCCCGGGACAAGAAGTTTTCGTAGCGTACCGGAAGATTGTTGCCCAGCACGTTAATGATGGTATGGTCCTCCACAAAATGCTCATACTTGCCAAAGTAAGACAGTTTAGCAATAATATTATGGCCATCTTCCAACCTGATCTTGTATACATGATTGGTTGATACCATGGCGCTGATATCAGAAATTCGTTTGATCGGGCGGGTGCTATCGTAGGCCAGCCACGCATAACGGATGATGGTTAGGAAATCCATTCTTGGTCTTATAATTTGGTCCGAGTAAGATAAGCCTTTGTACGAAATCTGCGGTGGCAGCGTTAATGCCTTTGTAACCTGCTAACTATTGGTAGTTTACGGTGTTAATTAAAAAAGCAAAACTCAAACATGAAGTACATTCTCACTATGCTCCTCTGTTGTGTTGGAGCGCTCACCCTACTCGCGCAATCACCTGTTGGTATCTGGAAAACCATTGATGATAATAGCGGTAAAGCACGTTCTAAAGTAGAAATCTACGAGCAGGATGGTAAGTTGTACGGTAAGGTCATTGATTTGCTACTTGCCGATAATGACACGGTTTGCGATGAATGCAAGGGCGATAAGAAGAACCAGCCGGTAGTAGGTATGGTGATTATCGAAGATCTCAGTAGCTACCGCGACTATTGGAAGGACGGGACCATTCTCGATCCAGAATCAGGGGGCACTTATGGTTGCAGCATTTGGTTTGAAGACGGGAAAACCGACGAGCTACAGGTACGCGGAAAGCACTGGACAGGCCTCTATCGTACCCAAACTTGGTACCGCAGTACGAAGTAAGAAATTTTGCCTAGTGCAAGACTGCCTAAATAGCAATTTTAAGGCTAGTATTCGTAAGTCGAAGAACGCCTTTAACAAAAAAATATGTACCAAACAAACAATAAGGCCTACCTTTTCCTTGTTTAGATGGTATATTTTTCAACGCCATTAAATGCCTTTCATGAAGCACAACTTTACACCTGAAGATTTGATCGCCTACCTGTATGCCGAAACCACAATTGCCCAGCGATTAGCCATCCAGGATGCGCTGCGTCGTGATCCCGCTTTGTCTCAAGAATTGGAGCAATTAAAGAACGCCAAGCGGCAGTTTCCGCGCGTTAAATTTACCGCTCCGAAGCGTAGTTTGCAGTCTGTATTAAACTACAGTCGAACTACTGCATTGGAGGGACAATTCTAAGAAAGGCAACAAGCTGAGTCGATTAAAATCTATTTTCATCCCGAATGTTGGCAACCGTCAGCGTTCGGGATGATTGTTTTTTGGGGGCTCCGTCTTTTCCGCACTCCGTGCGTCACGCGCCGGCGGGCTATTCGTTCTTAGTCCTCCGCCCAGGCTCCGGCCTACCACTGCTATCCCTAGCCCTTGCGGCGTCCCGCCGCTCGTGCTCTCTGCCGGGGCAGTTCGCGTTGTTACATTGAAGTTGAAATGCTTTGTTCTAAGACGAACACTTTTCCCAACGCGATGAATCGCGTCGCTACGAAACTTTGGGCTACTAAATTCATTAACCTCGCTAGTACCCGACGCAGGTAAAAAAAGCAGGAGAGCAATGAACATCTTCATTACTCTCCAGTCCTATCCTATTAAAACCGATTATTCCGGAGGATTGCCATTAAAATAGCTGGTAGCGACGCATCGCCATGCGTCGTAGGCCTTTGGCGTAAGTGTAGTAGTCTATCCCACTACGGCAGAACAATCAATTTCATAGTCAAAACTTGTGCTTCGTATTCCATCTTGGCCAGGTAGACTCCTGCTGGCCAATCATCAGTCGCAAAGTCAAACTGGTGGTAACCACTAGCTAGTTCGCCTTGCATCAGTTGGGTTATTTGTACACCTGCTACGTTGTGTATACTCAGTTGCACCTGTCCGTCAGCCGGTAGTGCTATTTGTAGTTGTGCGTCAGTTTTTATGGGGTTAGGGGAGGCATTCATTGTGGGCTGTCCGATACTCAACTGTTCGCTACCGCTGGCAAATTCACCCGTGGGCGCTGCCGTAAGGGTATAGTTACCCCAGTTGCCCTGGTCAATCCAGGCATCGTTACAGGTCCACATATCAGGGCTTTGCGGCCAGCCATTATTGCTGATGATAAAATTGGTACAATCCGTATTGCTTAGCGTGTAACTGTACCAGCCACCACCTATTGGCTGCATCGGTACGCCCGGCCAACCAGTGGTCTGCCCACTAGGGGTAGCGTTCCAGAAGTAGAGGTAAGGAGTACTCCAGCTTGTCGGGCGGAAGTTGATGGTTAAATCACCGGCAGGGGCTTTATCCCAGACCGCATAATCGCTACCAGAGGTCCGCAAAACCCAACCAGAGCCACTTGGCGCCCAAGAACCAGGTCCAATCTTCATGGCTACCTTACCATCAATCTCGGCGGCGTATAGGTCCCAGCGTGCTTCCTTAATATCAAGGCTGCTTTCGCTGTGCAAGCCATTGTCCTTACGCACTTCAATTAGGGCATCAATCGCACCCTTTAAGCCCCAGTCAAAGTAGTGGTCCCAGAATACAGAGGGCACACCAGGGTGAGTTAAAATATAGGCGTAACCTTGCATCACTTTACCGCCAGGAAACGGCCAATAGGCCTGCGTACTTCCGGTATCGTGGTTGTCAATAAAGGTCACTGCGCGTGATGGCCACCAACCGATGACACCAGGCGCGCCGCCACCAATATTCAATCGCCAGTACTGGTTATTGACGGCGGCTTGTAGTACGCCTTTTGTAGTGAAGTCAAAAGCTGCCGACTTTCCTTGCGTATCGTCAATCCAGTTGACTATTTGCTGTCGGTGGGCATTTACATTATTTAAGTCCAGGTTATCCCAGAGTTCTCCTACTGTGAAGTAAGGATTAGTACCGTCGTTGTACACACCATTGTAGTAGCCGTTAAAGCCGCGTACGTAGTCGTAGCGCCAGCCATCAAAACCGATGGTGTTCTTTAGCCAGTTCATCCAGCCAATCAGATCGCTACGTACCGTACCGTTGGTGTGGTCAATGTCTCGCGCTGCGTGGTAGTTATCTCCGGTATCAAAGTTACCGCAGGGGTTGCCACCATTCTGCCCCCATTCGTCATTGCTGACGACGGACCAGCAACCCCAGGTGGGGTTCGTGAAGTCGGCCCAATTGGTGGTGCCTACGCGGTGATTGATTACGATGTCGGCTAGTACTTTGATACCTTCATTGTGCAGTGCACTAATGCAGCTGGTCAGTTCTTGCTGGGTTCCGTAATTGGTGCTAACATCGTACAATTCGCGCGGTAGATAACCCTGTGGTGCGGCGGCGTCGCTAGGCGGTGGTAGCCATACCATGTCAAATTGAGCGTCTCCCAGTTCCTGGGCTTTACTCTGTACAACGTTATACCATCCACTAGAATTAGAGTGGGATACCCAGTTGAATCCCTGGAGCATCACATCTGTGCTCTGGGAATAGTTTTGGTTATAAATGGTTTCGGCAAATAGGATAGAAGCAATGAAAAGGAGTACAATTTTTGCTTTCATAACTTCTTATAAAATTTTATTTCGACAAATAAGCTGAAGCAAAAATATAATCACAAAAGCAGCTGTGCGCACCGCTTTATAAGGTGGTCGGAATTTGTGTTAAAAAAGTGGTACTTTGGAAAGTGGTACTTTTAAGTGGCTGAAAATCAGGAGGTTCGATTTTCTTGTTCGCGCAGGTATTCGCGGGGAGTTTGGTTGGTATGCTTCTTGAAAGCGCGGTTGAAGGCAGTCTTGGAATTAAAACCCGACTCTAAAGCCAAGCTCAGTATCGTCCGTTCCTGGTGTGCGCCCGCCCGAATTTGCTCCTTAAAGGCTTCAATACGGTAGCTATTCACATAATCAAAGAAGTTCTTTTGAAAACCATCGTTGATCACTTTGGAGAGTTGATGACTGGGTAAATCAACAGTCGCTGCCAATTCTCCTAAGCTCAGTCCGGGATTTAGATATGGTTTTTGCTCCCGCATCAATAACTCAAGTCTTTCCAAGTCACCCAAGGCTGGTGCATTCGTATTTGCCGCTGATGCAGCACTGGCCTGCTGTTCACTGAGCTGCAATACTTGTTTTTGGTTTTCCAGCGCAGCCATTGGGTCTTCGGTTAATATTTGTGGTATGGACACCAACGGCAGTTTAGGATTGCGGAAAATTTGTGGGTGGCGCATGGCATAGTAACCCATCATGTAGGCACCGGAGGCCAGAATGAGCCAGCTGGCATCGGTGACCCGATCAGTAATATCCGTCCAGTTTTGATCGAGCGCCAAGCTAATGAAGCCGAGCAAATAAGTTGAGAACCATACGATCAAACAAATGGAGTGGATGTAAAAAACCGTCCACAAAAAGCCTACCATCGGTCCTGCAGCTGGATCATTACTCAGCTGTAGGCGCTTTAGGAAGTTTCGACTCAGCAGCCAATAAAATGCACTGAACACCCAGCCCACCATTGCGGTGCCAATAAAGAAAGGACGAAGCTTGAGGTTGACCACCTGGGTAGTGAAGTCAAAATTAGGCGGGCTAATAGTAGGCAAATAGATACCAATAGCTAATAGCAACGGAATAAAGTGCCAAGCCCAGTGCCGCTGATTGGGCAGGCTGGGTTGTAAAGACCGCAGATACAGCCAAAAGATGGGGCCATACGTAAAATAGACCAAATCTGGCACTAACAAGATTTTTGGAAATCGTTGAAAGACATCTCGATCAAAAGCTCCAATACGGGCTAAAAAAGTGATGGACAAAAGCAACAGTAAAAGAGAAAGCAAACGGCTCGATTTACTCCCAGCCTCCTTAAAACTGTTTACTGCAACAACAAGCAATAAGCCTTGGATAGCCGCAAGCAGTAAGAATATGGCGTACCAATTGAAGCGGTTACCGGAAAGGTCTTCCCAGTTGGCAATTTCAACACGGATGATCTTTTTGCCGCCGCCTTCTTTATGCTCATAACGCCGGTTGGGCCTTGCCAATCCATTGGCCCGACTTTCTACGGTAGCCCAACCTCCGCGGCTGATCTTGTATTCTGTTATTTGACTCCGAATGGGCACTGCCACCTGGTAAAAACCATTAGAGTCGCGCTTCATTCTGAAATCCTGATCAGCAGGTGACCAACCATTGAACGATCCCACAATGTACAGACTGGCATCAGTAGGCGTGTTTTCTGGTAGGCTCGTGATACGTACCAAAATAGTATCCCAATAAGGAAGTTCCTTTTTTAGATCCTCCCAACCAGCTACGTGGATACGCACAGTATCACGAAGCTCATCATTATTCAGGTAAGAACGGTTGCCAATTGGCTCGGCTAAACTCCCTCCTTCCACGCTTTCCCAGGAACCTCGGGTGATCTTAAAGTCAAAATCCGGCATTGGGGTAAGGAAGTCATATTGCCAACGTCCATCGCCCAGTGGTTCAAACCGAAAGTTCTCATCGGCCGGTTGCCAATTGTTAAAGCTGCCCACTAGGTAGATACTGTCTTCGGCTGGGGTATAGTCTGGCAGTTGCTCCACGACGACCGTAAGCTGTCCGAACAGAAGCGGAATAAGCCCAATCATCAATAAGCACCAGATAAGACCTTTGCGCATGTGGGGGAGTTGGTGAACAGCTTGATTATAAAGTCATTTGTTACGAAACCGGGCGCTTAGTACGTCCAGATCGTTTCCCCTAGAACTACTTAGCCTTAAACCAGACCAATTAGATGGGGTATAACAACAAATATAACCGGATTTCGATGACCGATGATAGAATCAGCTCAAAAAGGCAAAGAGCAGTTGTACGAAGAGAATTTTAGTAATGAGCGCAATGGGAAGGATCAATGTGAATCCCATACTTGGCAGGCGGTTACCGGCTCGATCCAGCGCAAAATCTAAAATAGCTGGCTGGGTGGCAATCATGCCGGTGAGTAAGCCAAAGGGGATACGTAGCCATTTATAGCCCAGCCATAACGTAAGAAACGCCGTTGTAGTAGCAATAATGGCTCCACACAAGAAGATCCATCCGCCGCCGCCCGCTAAAATCGTATTGAGGAAAGTATGACCTGAGCGTACACCAATACCGGCTAGTAAGAGGATCAAACCCAATTGACGTAGAACGAGATTCGCTCCGAAGGGTAGAGTCCAGACAATGGGGCCAGTACGCCGCAACGCACCAAGAATAAGTGCCACTACTAAAGGACCTCCAGCAAAACCTAGACTGAAGGATACGCCACCTGGGAGAGTGAAAGTGAGTAAACCAAGCATCAGCCCTAGCGCCATACCGGAGCCAAAGGACAGTAAATTGATATGGTTAAGGGCCTCGTAGCTGTTGCCAAACAGTTTTTTCAACTCCTCAAAGTCTGGCCGACGAGCAATGACCAATACGCGGTCGCCAAGCTCAAGTACCGTATCACCACTCGCCAGCAGATCCACATCACCGCGTTGTACGCGGGTAATGATGGTAGAAAACTTCTCGGCTAGGTTTAGGGAGGCTATCTTCTCACCCGCAATTTGGGGATTAGAAACAAAAAGGCGCCGCACGTCGAAAGAGGTACGGTCGTAGGAGAGTTCTTTGTTTTGTACTTCTCCTAACATTTCCGTTGCTTCTTCCATAACTTCGGCGTTGCCAATGATCACCAGTTGATCACCCAGTTGCAATTCGGTATCCATGTTGGGAAGCTGATCCACGCCCTGGCGTTGCATACGTCCGAAAACCAGGCGCCTTTGGAAACGTTGGAAAATATCACGAATGGCGAGCCCCACCACCGCTTCTTGGGTAATAACCACCGTATGCCGGCGGATATTATCGCCAGCAAGGATAAGGTTTTGCTCTTGTAATTCTTGTGGATAGTTTATGCGAAACCAGCGCTGCATTAAGCTGATGGCTAGCATTACTCCAAGCACCCCCATAGGGTAGGAGAGCGAATATCCCACTACTGCCGCATTACTCATTTCTGCTTGTAGGGCAGCCGGTTGCGATAGCTGAATAAGATCCAATAAACCGGCCAAAGAAGCCGTATTGGTACTACTGCCAGCCAGGAGACCAGCAGCCGTCGCGGCGTCCAAATCAAACAGGTAATACAAGCCCAAGGTGATCAAAGTACTGAAGACCAGCATGGCTAGTATGAAGGAGAAGTTGCGTAACCCTTGTGATTTGAAAGTGGAAAAGAAGCTAGGCCCACTGCTCAGTCCGATGGTATAGACAAACATCGAAAGACCGAGTACGATGACAATGTCGGGCATGCTCAGCGCAGGATCGATAGCGCCAAAAGCAAGGCCTACAAACAAAACCGCTGCCACCCCCAACTTGGTACCACGGATAGGAATATTACCCACCCAGTAGCCAATAGCGGACACCACAAACAAGAGCAGAACCGGTGATTCTTTAAAAGCTTCTATCATAAGCTGCAAAGGTAGGATTTAGCGTATAATCCGACTCTTATCTACGCATAATTGCTTGGGAACGGCGATAAGCTCGCCAAAAAGTAAGGGCTTCTCCACCTCCCAGGATCAACAGCCCAAACAGGAAGATCAGGTTTCGGCTGAGTTCAACACTTACCGTGTACTGGTGATAGAAAGACCGTACGAAGAGTACTTCGAAAAGAATGATCAAGGCCGAAACACCAAATAAGAGAATGGACACTGCCCGCGTGCGTCGGTTAATGACTTTATCTTGCTGGCGTAGGGATTTACGTAGCAGCAGCATTGCCATTTCTTGCTCTGGATTAATCCGGAGTAGCTCGCAAATTACGTGTTCTGCTTCGGCTGGTTGGAGCGTCTGCAGATAGGCCGCAGCTTTCCGGAAAAGTAGTTGCTCAAATGCTTCCCCCTGTTGCCGTTTTGCTGTCAGTGGGTAGTCGTAATCGAGCGTAATGAGAATCGCCCGATCCACCACTGCCAAAAACTGCCGGTAGGCACCCACTTCAAAAAGGGCGTGGGTAAAGACGAGCTGCATCTCTGTGAATTCCTCAGCTTCCAGGTTTTCTACCGCCTCCTCGTGTTCCTCGTAGTAACGAATAATGCCGTGATAATCCTTGGGCTCAATGGCCAGGAAGTCACGGTAAATCCGAGAATGTATAACAGGACGTAGCTGCATATGATCTTGAAACGGTCTGATTCCTTTCTAAGTTCAAAGGTACGGGCAAACTCCTTGAATGCAGTCCATAAAAGTGTATTCTGACGCTTTTATGGCACTTTGATGAGATTCTTGGTCGCTTATTTGGTGGAAGATAATTGTCTACCATTCAGTAATTCATATCTTCCGATTCTATCTAAAGTTAAAGACATGCTTTCCAAGTTTTATGACACCCAATACCTAAAGGGAGATATTACCGGAGGTCTCGTCGCCGGTGTAGTGGCATTGCCGCTGGCACTAGCCTTCGGGGTTCAATCTGGTTTAGGTGCCACGGCCGGTTTATATGGCGCCATTGCCGTGGGCATATTTGCTGCATTATTTGGGGGTACAGAGACGCAGGCCAGTGGTCCTACTGGACCGATGACCGTAGTGGCGGCCACCTTAGTAGCAGCAGCCATTGAAATGACTGGTGGCCTGGATAGCGCTATGGGTATTATTGTCTTAACCTTCTTGCTAGGAGGTGCCCTACAAGTGTTATTTGGCTTTTTGAATATTGCCGGCTACGTCAAGTATTTTCCTTATCCCGTAGTCTCAGGTTTTATGAGTGGTGTGGGACTGATTATCATCATTCTACAGCTGTTTCCATTTGCTGGCCTGGGAGCGTCTAAATCAACTGTAGCGGTTATCCAAGACTTACCGCGCCTGTTTCAGGAGGCTAATTTTCAAGCCCTCTTACTTGGAGGGATTACCATAGCAGTCTATTATCTCTTTCCCAAAATTACTAAAGCCATTCCCAGTGCATTAGTGGCCTTAATAGTCGCGACTCTGGTGAGCTATTTTGGTGGTATGGATGTTCCGGTGATCGGTAATATACCTTCGGGTTTGCCAGCTTTGCAGATTGATGGCATCTTTTCAGTAGACGCCAGCGCTTTGAGCCTGATTGCAGAATACGCAGTAGTACTGGCGGTACTGGGTAGTATCGACTCCCTCTTGACCTCCGTTATTGCGGATAATATGACCAAGACCAAGCACAATAGTAATCGCGAACTCATTGGTCAAGGAATTGGTAATATGCTGGCTGCAGCCATTGGTGGTATTCCAGGTGCCGGTGCAACGAAAGGAACCGTAGTCAACATCAATGCCGGCGGCCGCACTCGCTTATCGGGTACGCTACACGGCATCTTTCTCCTGGCGGTTCTGCTGGGTTTGGGTACTTTGGCCGCTCATATTCCACTTTGCGTCTTGGCGGGTCTATTGATTCCCATTGGCTTTAAGATTATTGATGTCAAAGGACTAAAGCACTTGCTTAAGGTGCCCCGGGCCGATGCTGCCGTATTGGTGCTGGTGCTTTTACTCACTACTTTTGGTAGCCTTATTCAGGCGGTGGGTGTTGGCGTAGCTTTAGCCTGTTTACTGTTTATGAAGAAAGCAGGTGACTTGAGTGAACAAGGCCTGGAGGTTGGCCCCGTTGCTGATCTGGATGGTACCAAGCCCTGGCAGGATGAGGTAGAATTCTACGAAGCTTACAAGGATAAGGTGATCATCAAGCACCTCTACGGCCCCCTGTTTTTTGGTTTCACCGCCTTCTTTAAAGATGGTGTCAATGATCTGCCAGATAACATAAAAGCCCTCATTATCCGCATGGATCGTGTGCCCTATATCGACCAATCGGGTTTGTATGCTTTGGAAGACGTTATTCTAAGCCTTCGCCAACAAGATATTGAAGTCATTTTCACCGGTCTACACGAACAACCACGCGATATGCTCGAGGCGGTGGAAATTATTCCAGACCTGGTTCCGGAGAGTGACTTATTCGCGGAAGTGGACGATAGCTTTACCTACCTGAAACAAAAATGGTCCGCTTCCTAAGGGTTGGGAATTATAAGACGAGAATAGGCGATTACAGCCGCAGGAGCAAGTAAGGAGTCATTTGCACGTTTTGCAGTCTTCTGTCATAGAGAACGGCCTGATGAGCTTTATTCTCACTAGCATCCTAACAGCAACCAAGCACTACCAACCACTTATGGACGAACTGGAGGTAATTTTACGCGCGATCGCGGAAGAAATAGAGGAGGAAAACTAGCGCAACATGGCCAAAGCAAAACCCCGTTTAACCCGCCTGGCAGCCATTGCCACCCAACTGCAATCTAAGCGCCTGGTCACCGCCCGGGAAATAGCTGACCGGCACGAGGTGAGTATCCGAACAGTTTACCGCGATATTCGCACTTTAGAAGAATCCGGTATCCCCATCGTCACGGAAGAAGGAAAGGGTTACTCTATTGTAGATGGCTACACCTTGCCCCCCGTCATGTTCACAGAAGAGGAGGCGATGGCCTTAGTTACCGCAGAGCACCTCCTACTCACTAATAAGGACCAGTCGCTGCGCGAACAGTACTCCAGCGCTTTGACGAAAATCAAGTCTACCCTGCGCGTACAGCAAAAAGAGAAAACGGAATTTCTAGCCGATCGTATACAGGTGAGGCGTAACCACCGAGACGATAAAACTAGCAATTATCTAATTCAGTTACAGTCTACTATCGCTGACTTTTTATTGGTTGAACT
The DNA here is from genome assembly GCA_039816955.1 of Bacteroidota bacterium. GTDB lineage: Bacteria > Bacteroidota > Bacteroidia > Chitinophagales > Saprospiraceae > Lewinella. The sequence goes on along the minus strand of JBCBWU010000051.1, from coordinate 7,956 downwards.
GACCTACCTCTCTCTACAAAACGAGCGGACACAACGCATCATTGAGCCTTTTGCGCTCTACACTACTCAGCAAAATTGGGTGCTGGTAGCCTATTGTCGTAAAAGACGTGCTTTTCGTGCTTTTCGATTAGATCGTATTGAAGATCTACAAGTGCAAGAAGCTCATTTTACACCTCATAACATGACGCTGGAGGAGTACCTGGAAAGCTGCCGGAAAAAAAGTTTGACTACCCCTGACATACCCTTGACACACCCTGGCAATACCTTTGCCGCGGATCAAAAATCAAATGATATGCAACAAGTACAGGTAGCACCTTTTAAGATGATTGGCCTGGCCATTCGTACCTCCAACGCAGATGGCCAAGCTGCGCAGGAAATTGGAGCACTGTGGAACGAATTTCTGAGTAGCAATGCGCTGGCCAAAATTCCCAACCGCATGGACGATACCGTTTACTCGCTGTACACTGATTATGTAGGGGATCACACCCAACCGTACACGGTAGTACTAGGGTGCCAGGTAAGCCAAACAGATGAAATACCCGAGGGGATGGTGGCCCGCAGCTTTAGCGGCGGCGAGTATGTAAAAATGAGTGCTCGTGGCAATTTGCAGGAAGGTATTGTGGTAAAGCAGTGGCAGAAAATCTGGACCATGGATCTTAAGCGCGCCTACACTGCCGATTTTGAAGTATTTGGTGCAAAGGCTCGTAACCCGGAGGACGCGGAGGTCGATTTCTTTATTGCCGTTCAGAATAGTTAGCATTATGTTGCCAGCACTTGAACAGTTCTACGATGGCCAGGAAGAGCCCAATCAGAGTTGCCTGCTGGCCCTCCGTAGCCTTATTCTGCAACAAGATGAGGCGGTGAACGAAACGCAGAAGTGGGGGATGCCCTGCTTCTGCTACCGCAAAAAGATGTTTTGCTTTTTGTGGGTGGATAAGGATACACTCGAGCCCTACTTGTTATTAGTGGAAGGCAATTATCTTGATCATCCTCAACTGGAGAGAGGAAAGCGCTCCCGCATGAAGATTTTTCGGGTTGATCCTAGCGAAGATTTGCCAGTCGCCATGCTCAGTGTGTTACTTACTGCTGCTCTTGATCTCTACCGTAATGGTATTATAAATGTGAATTGATCTCTTGACTGGTTATTGCTTAGCCTTATGCTGTTTATTTTTTCGAAGCGAAAGAAATACCCGTTACTATTTCGAATGATGATATTGTTGATGATAGGCTAGCTCCAAAAAAGTCATCGTTCAAGATATTTGTCACCCCGTATTTGGCTCGAAATTCTAGAAACCACCAGGCGTCTATTTGAAGTGGAGCATCTTTTCTCGACTCACCAATCTTTTTTACTATTCCCACAGCGCTGGAAACCAATAAGTTGGTCCGGTTGAAGAGCTCCGTCTCTCTGATGTTGGATTGCCGATCATCCCCAGCATACGTACTCGCATTGTTCCAAAGAAGGTAGGAGATTTCCGGCCCAAGCGATAAATAAACAGATTTCCTTAGATAATACTTTGGATGAATGCCAAGATTCAGGAAGGCGGAGGTTGATCTCACTTCCGTGATATTCCCAACAGGAATATCTAGCATTCTTCTATTCCCAGATAACCCAACATTAGGATAGATATTGATGGCCCATTTCGTATTTATACGCTTTTGTACTTGTAGTCCACCCGTTGGATAGAAGATTCTCTTGAGGCCATCCTTGTTTTGGTTGTCTTGACTAAATCCAGAATTACCAGCTCCTAGAGCTAGACTAATACTAAAGTTACTGTTTTGAGCTGCCGCCTCAACTCCGCAAAGGAGTATTGGTCCAAAGAGTAGTGATAGTGCTAAAATATTCAAGTTCATGCGTTCTCTTTCGTAGCAATTAACTGTATAGCAGTAACTCCTATTAATTGATTCATATTACCTGTTAACTAAAGTTCTTATAATTTTGATGGCCTGGAGCGCTTTACTCGCTACTATTATCGTGTGCGTACGGGGACAGCCGTATCCGAAATTCACAGCTTTCGTACCCCGCCTTTCGCCAGCGATGAGCAATCTTTCAAGCTGGTGGCGATGAGTGATATGCAGCGGGATGGTAGTTTCCCAGATAAGTTTAGGGAGATCGTAGAAGAGGGTGTAATTGAATATTTCACCGCTGGTGATGCGACTTTGGAAGATGCATTAGCACTGGTAATGATTCCTGGTGATTTGGTAACTACGGGGACTAACTACAACCAGTGGAAAAATACCTTTTTTGATCCTTCCTCCACTTTATTTAGCCATGTGCCGGTTTATCCAGTTTTGGGTAATCATGAAAACAATGCCGCTTACTACTACACCTACTTTAAACTACCGGAAAATGGTAGCCCGGATTTTGCCGAACATTGGTGGTTTAAAGACTATAGCAACCTGCGTATTATTGGTTTAGATTCTAATGGACCATTCACGAATGCCGAACAGCTGGCCTGGCTGGATAACGTGTTAGAGCAAACCTAAGAGAATTAGCCGGGGAGATCAGGATCTGGTGATCGATAACCAAATCACGGATAGCTTGGTGATCCGCCTGGATGCCCCGGATATTGGCACGCCGGTTGCAGAGTACCCGGTCAATATTGAGCTGGCGCCCGAATGCGTATTGCTGCAGGCTAGCCCCTTTGAAGCCCCTGACGCTACCCACGGACAGAGCCACTGGCAAGTCACAAGCACTGAAGATGATTTTACCAACCCAGTTTTTGAAAGCTGGAAAAATTTCGAGAACTGGTACTTCGATATTGACATCCAGGCCGGAGACGACCTAACGGATGAGAAGGCCTACGAACTACAAGCTGGCCAGACCTACTGGTGGCGCGTACGCTACCGCGATCAAGAATTCAATTGGAGCGAATGGTCAAGCCCGGTCACCTTTAGCACCGGAGCTGCAATGACACCGCCCAACTTGCTACAGAACTCCGGTGCAGAGGAAGAACTGGTGGGGTGGACCGTGGTCCAAGGCGTGATAGAGTCCCTAACCAATGGTATTTGCGACGGAGTGGCGCCGTATAGCGGGGGGCGCTATTTTACGGTAGGCGGATTATATGAGCACAGCGAAGCGGCAATCGCAAGGCAAACGGTCGATCTAAGTGCTTATGATGATTCGATTGCAACGGGGAGTTTTTCGGCAGCAATTGGAGGATATCTATCCAATTTTTCCGGTAGTGACCGGCCCGAGATGAAGCTGATCTTTGAGGACGATAACGGGATGTCTATTGGGGAGAGTAATACCCTTACCACGCTGAGTAATAACTGGACGCTGGTCAGCGAAGCACTCGCTATCCCGCTTGGAACCATCCAGGCGGTGGTGGAATTAAAAGGCACCCGGAATGCTGGAACCGATAACGACAGTTACTTTGATGATCTCTTCCTGAGAGTAGGAACAGTAGAAATTAATTGCCCACCATTAACGAGTGTGAGCGACGTCAATAGCTCGCCTATTTTGGAGCTGAACCCAAGCCCCAATCCCATGCAGGAATACACCCAGATTCAACTCCCCGCTCGGGTTTTTGAGCCGCTCCAATTACGGATGGTTGATGCTAGCGGGCGCAAAGTAACAGTGGAATACCAACAGTTTGCGGATAGCTTGCGCATAGCGCGTGGTAATTTGAACGCGGGAGCCTATGTATTCTGGTTAAGTGGATCGCAAGGGGTAATTGGTTCCGGAAAATTGGTAGTGGCTAAGCCCTAAGCAGGCATTGCAGCGTTTGCTGAGACTGAATCGTTTTGTAGTAGAATTCACGGGTGCTAGTAAGCCTCCTGCTTGCCTTCTTCTTTCGTAGGCTGCTCGTCAAGCACTCCGTCTTTGGCCCATTGCAACGTATTATTCTCCGTGCAGTGGGGCTGTTGCTGCTTGGGCAAGTACTTGGTATCGCTAACTGGTTGTAAGTAGTAGTTGTAGTAACCTTTTGTCGCACAAAGCCTGAGTAAGGGTAAAGCGATGCTTGTCAGAGGGTTGGTTTAAACCAGTTGACGTGATAAGTTTAAATGAAAGGCCAGTAATTTTGTCAGCTGAACTGCATTTCACTGGTAGCTTGCTGGTATTGGAAATTCAGCCTGAACTTTTAATGGTACTGTCTGTTCGTGTACAGTATGTTATGTGTGTTAGTAAAGTCCTATCTTGGAAAACCGTAATTAGTGATTTACGGAATTTCATGATGTACTGAAACCTACCATAGCATTCGTACATTTTCCATTATCAAACCTAATTTCCGATGAAGAAGATTTTTACAATTGCAATGCTTTCTCTTTTGACCCTGCCTTTCCTTTCGGCACAAAACACCGTTACCGTTGATGCTGGTGCCAGCTGGATTGGTTTCATGACGGTATTCAACCTGGACGGAAGTGTGAACTTCGGTGACTTTTGGGCTATCCCTGACTTGAAGACGGTACCTGATGTAGGTGCTAATACCGTGACTCTACAGCCAAACTTTAACACCTACGCCAATGATCCAACAGATCCATTCTGGGTAAACCAGGATACCGGTGAAGGTAACAAAGACATGGAAGCCAACACTTTCGTAGAGCCAGGTCCAACTTTTGCCGAGAACGATCTTACGTTTGTTGGTACGGTGCAGTCTCACACTTTGGCTGATGGGTATACTGCCACGTATTTCGTGAAGGCACTTGATCCTAACAACGGTTTCGCAGATGTTTTAGGAGGAGGTTACATTTTTGATCTTCCTACCAGTGGTACTTTTTCAGTGACGGTACCTGGTAATGAATTGCTTGCTGGTACTGTAATCCAATATGGCTTTACCATTACTGGCCGCAACGCCAACCCAGACAACGAAGCTGCTTTGGGTAGTGTAGTAGTAACGGAGGGTACAGTATCGGTAAACGACTTGAATCCAGATCTGGAAGTGAGCGTATATCCTAATCCAACTACGGAAGTACTGTCTATTCGCAGTGTTTCTCCTGTACAGTCTTTCCAGGTGATGAACTTCCTGGGCCAGCAGGTGATCAGTGGTGTAGGCACCAATGATGTAAACGTATCTGAGTTGCCAGCCGGTACTTACTCGATCATTGTAGAAGTAGAGGAAGGCCGCAAGGCAATGACTTTTGTGAAGCAGTAATGCTGCTTTGAACTGACTTAGAAATAAGTGGAATGCCGCTCCTGATTGGTTTCGGGAGTGGCATTTTTGTTGGGTGTGATAGAGTTATCATTATTGCGTTAGATCGGAAGTGGGACATATGTTTGAGAGAGACGCATTGCAATGCGTCTTTACTGCAAATAGTAATGCATCCTTACCCCTTTATCGCCATCACGCTGGAACTAAGCCCTTTATTTCAGCATTTGGAATATCGAAGGCCTAATGAAAAAACCTACTACGATGTACGCCCCACTAGCCGTTCGGCTTTATCAATTGTATGAATGCCCGGAGGAACTCCGCGATTTTGAGCAATGGGTGTATGCGGAGGCGGATGAACTAGAGGTGCAGTTGCCAGAAGACTTATTCGTGTTGCTCTTGTCCTTTCCATACCAGAGCAAGTACGCGCATCACGAGTTGTTTAGTGCTCTGGGACCCCATATGGACTGGGGGGCTTATGAACGTTGGAGCTTAGAAAAGCAGTTGGAGCATATCATAGAATTGGACGTTCTCCTATTAGATGCGCTGGTTAAAATGTACCATCTGTCTCGTAATGGGTATACTTTTCTTAGTGAGTTAGGTATGTCTTTTGGCTTGGACGTGATAGCGCGCTACGATTGTGATTTGCGCGTATTGCCAAAGGCCGAAGGGAAAGCGGCTCGGGAACAGTTTCGGCAGGAGCAAGGGCCGCCTGCCGTAGCTGAAGCTCGGCAAGTAATGCAATGGCTCGAGACTGGCCAGATTGTCTTGACCGGGCGCCGATTGGGGCGCTTGCGGGAGCGGGAGTTTATTGATCGGCGCTTAAAGCATTAACTATTTGTGATGCACAAAGCTGGCAGAATGAATTCCCTTTGCAGTGCGAACCTGCAGGAAGTATACGCTGGCTGGAAATCGGGTGAGATCAATAGCATCGCCCGCTCTTTGGGCCATGACGTCTTTCTGATAGACTACTTGTCCGTGGGAATTGTAGATAGTTAATTCCTCGCTTTCCACTGGCCATTCAATTCGGATTTGCTCAGTAGCTGGGTTAGGGTAGACGGATAATTGTAAGTCGTTTGGATTGAGTTCGTCTGTGTCAACAACTACAATGGATTCACAGGCACGGTTGTTGGGAAGATTGATTTCTATAGGATGCTCGGGGGCAGAAGCGGTGATGCATAGGTTCAAAATTCCAGTTTCAGGACTGAGTTGGTGGCCAGTGAGTGAACCCATTGGTAATTCCATCGCCTCACCGGGTTGCAGGTTGATGTTGTTGTGGATGACCGTGTGGGAGTAGTAATCAGAACAGAACTTGTTAGGACAAACTTCCTTACCATATTTGAGAGCAACCTTATTGATGGGGATGTCCCCATTGTTACGAACAGTCACATTGATTCCATCTACTTCGGTGATGGTACAATTGTTAAAATCATTAGTGTAAAATCTGCTGGTACCGTAGCTCACAGATTCTACCGCTAAATCATGCGTCTGGTCGAGTTCAGGACCATCCTCCGTATAGGTACGCAGGAGGGCCTGGCTATTTCTAGGCTGGGGGAACCAATCATTGAGGTCAAGGGCATAGCTGGCGCCGGCAATTGCCAGCCGCCCGTTTTGAGCCGCTATCGCATTGATACCATAACCAGTTATTTGTAGAGCGGTCCGAGCTACTTCCTGAGCACTATGAGTGTAGAAGAACGCGTATGGGCCATCAGCCAATTGTTGAATGAGATAAATCCGATCGTCATCGACGGCCAGATGACGTGTACCTATCCCTTCCAGGGATCGACTGAACTCGACTCCTAGTCCACCATTCAAGACAAAAAGGCTATCAGTCTGGCTTACTGCCACCCGTTGGTCATCAATGACCGCAATATCTAGGATGGGATCTTCAAACTCAGTGGTACGCCAAATTTCAACACCAAAGGGCGATACCGCCATGCCATGGACGCGATTATCACTACGGACCAAGATCAGCGAAGTTCGCATCCACTCCATTTGTTGTATCGGCTCTCCGGTTGGCCAGTTTTCGCTGAGATCGATTTGCTCATCGGCATCTACTTGCCAGTAAAGACTCTCTCCTGATTCTGGGGCCCATAGAACGCCCTCGTCTCGAATGGTGGCCAGGGCATAGTTTTGATCGTAAGGTCCTGGGATTTCAACGGTCCAGAATTCTTCTTCACCGTAGGCCACAAGTAAGTTCGGCAGATCGAGAAAACAACCTCCCTGACCAACAATAAAGTAGCTGTTGCTATAATCAGGAGTGGAGGCAAAGGGCGAAAATTTGCTCAGAGCTCCTTCATAGTCAATAAATTCAGTGATTGGGAATTCATTCCATCCTTCGGCGCGGACCGTTCCGAATAGTGGAGGTACCAAGACTAGGTCGCCCCCGTCGCCACTATTACCCCCCATCAGCCAGTCGCCATTGTAATCAATAGTAAGGTGTGTGACACCGTTGTAGTGGCGGTCGCCGAATACGATATTGGCGGGGTCCTGGGCGTATAGCAGGGGAGGGAAGAGGAAAAGGCTTGCTACTGCTAATACAAAGGCGGCGGCTGGGGCGGAAGAGACACATTGCAATGCGTCTTTACTACAGTTTTTCATGAGCGCGTTTGTTGGAGTGGTTTAGGTTGGGGTCATTGATACTAATTTATAGAAAACCGATTGACTTGCATTGGATGAACTGATGCTTGTCAGATAGTTGACCTTAATGTACAGGTCTCGCCGGCTTTAGAGCATATTTGGGAATTTAATTTGGGAAAGAAATGCATGCTTCCTGATTATCAAGGATTTGTAAACCTGGCGTCAGGCTAAAAACTTCATTTGGCCCGCCAAACTCAGTTTTGACCCTTTAGACAGAACTACAAATCGT
>JBCBWU010000050.1:0-38063 GCA_039816955.1 Bacteroidota bacterium | reverse complement strand
AGTTCAAACTGATAATATAGTAGCGCAACTCCTCTAAGTTTAGTTCCAGAAAGCCACTATCAAACCTACTCCACCAACTGCTCCCAAACACGAACTATTGATCATACACAACCTCACCCCTCCCTACAAATCCAGCCGCAGCCCAAAGGTCACCGTCTGGGCAGGCCAGTAGCTGTAGCGACGATCAATACCCGGGCTACCCAGGTCTGGCAGGTTGGAATTGATTTGTTCTACACCACTAGCGGTGCCATAGTCGAGGAAGGCAGGTTCTGGGTCCAGGCCAGTATAATTCGTCCAGCGCCAGAGGTTTTCGCCGGTGATGGAGAAAGTGAGTTGGTGATTCTTTTCTGCAGAAAGCTCAAAGCTCCGACTGAGGCTGATGTTATCCAGTTGGATGAAGTCGGCTTCTTCGACGTAGAGCGAGCTGAAGTGGGCTCTTTGTAAGCCAGCTGCCGCTAAGTCTGTAACCACCTGATTGTATACCGGTGTAGGGGAAAATCTGTTTTCGTAGAACATCCGGCGCGTATTCACCAGGCTGTGGCCAAACACGCCACGGAATAGAGCTTGCAGCGACCACTTACCCACTCGTATACGTTGGGTTAGCGTCAGCGTATAGTCTGGTAGGCCATTACCCAGGACCTGAAAATCTGCCTGCGGGTTGAGCGCTTCACTGGGTTGGCCGATGATCACACCATCGCCATTGAGGTCCTCGAATACGGCTGCCCCTTCCATATTCACACCCGCAAAGACAGGGCCCCAAATTTGCCCCAATTCTTCGCCTTCCCGAATAAGGATCATACCACCTCCGTTGAGTCCAGGCGAACCAGGATTTGCGCGCACTTGTGCCCCTCCGGGTCCGGTAAATTCTTCCAAAACCTGATTGTAGGTGCTAAAAATCACGCCCATATTCCACCCAAACCGCTTGCCCTTAAACAAGTCCGCATCCAGGGTTACTTCTACTCCCTGAGAATGGATACCGCCTTGGTTTTCATAGCGCGGATCAACACCAAAACCTGCAGGCCCCAGCAGAATAAGGTCATAAATGTATTTGTCATAAACATCGATCGCCGCCCTAAATCGCTGGCTGGCGAAATCCAGGCCAAAATTGAGCTCCTGGTGCCGCTCTGCTATCAACTCTGGGCTATTCGTTGAGATCACGCTGATAGGCGTAGCGCCCGTCACAGCTGTCGATTGTGCAGGGCTGGTCCAATCGTAAGGGAAGCTTCGATTTAGTCCGGCAGCCATCCGCAATTTAAGGTAGTCTACACCACTCAATTGCCAGCGCTCATTCAGATCGATTCCAGCGGCCAGGCCATACAACCAATGCAATGAGGTTTGTGAAGTAGCCCTGGATGGTCGTTCTGCGCGAAAGCTGGCTTGTGCGAAAAGTCCATTAGACCAATCTTGCCCAACACGGAGGAGGGCCGCACTAAAGCGATCTTCTGGCCGAATTGACTGCTCAGCAGAGCCGAGAAATGGGAGAATATCTGACGTCAGTACCGGAGCATCAAAAGTATTGCGGAAATCAAAGTCGAGATCATCAAAGCCGACAAATGATTGTCTAAGAAATTCGGCATTGGTCCCCTGATGAGACAGCCCCAATACGACAGTGGTCTTAACCTGTTCGGTCTGGTGTTGGTAGGTACCATAGGTTTCAACGAGAAAAAAGTTAGTAGAAAAGTCTAGATAGTCTGCCTGACCTCTCCGAGTGGGGCTAGCTGCATTACCACGAAAAAGTGAGGTTACGGGGTAGTATGCCCTTTCGCGAATGCTATTGGATTGCAAGGCGGCACGCGTACTGATCGACAAGCTCGGATTCAGTTGATAGTCGGCGCTCATGCCAAAGGTAAAGCCATTATTGCGCCCGGCATGGCTGTTTTGTTCTAGTACGGATACAGGATTAAAGGCATCAAACAAGCCTATTTGCTCGAAATAGTCACCGAATTGTTCTGGCGGGAATTGCAATGTTCCGTTACCTCGAACGGGAGCAGTAGGGTTGTAGGTTGTGGCGTAGTAGAAGGCTTCTAAAAAACCATATTCACTGGCCCTATGGGTAAAGGCACCATCCAGATTGATCTGCAGGTTTTCTACGCCCGCAGAGGTCTGCACCTTGAGGCGGCTATTCCACTGACTGAAACCAGCCGTATTAAGAATACCCTCCACATTACGGTAGGTATTAGAGAAACGCAGGCGCGTGTTTTCCGACTTAAAGTTGGCTGCTACACTATGGGCCTGACTCCAGGCACTGCGAGTTATTTCGTTTGGCCAATCGGTACTTGCCCCCAGATCAGTCCCTCCAATACTACGAAACTGATCTGCATTTAAGATGGGAACCTCTTCCGTGAAGTCACTGACCGAAGACTGACCACGATAGGAGAATCGCCAGCCAGGTGTATTCTGAGTGGATAATTTAGTCCGAATGAGCAGCGCGCCCCCAGCAGCTCGCATACCATAAATCGCCGTAGCGCTAGCGTCTTTGAGCAAGGTTATTTCTGCTACGTCGTTGGGGTCCAGTTGTTGTAGATCCGCCGAGATGATCCCATCGATGACGATCAAGGGAGACGGGATGGCACTAAGCGATGTACCACGCAGGCGTGTAATGCTATTTTGATTGGGATCAGCACCTCTGCGATTAAATTGGAGGCCAGCAAACCGCCCTTGAATCAGCAATAGCGGATCTGAAAGTAAGCCTGAATTGAATTGATCAGACCTGAGCGATGTTTGTGCCGTACCAATAGTAGCCGTAGGAATGTGGTCATAACCGATATCCTGGACGAGGCCTTCAGGGGAGAGGGTGTCCACCGGGGAAATTACTACAGTACTTCCAGCGATGTTCTCCGTGATCGTGTAGTCGGTATGCGTATTCGCGTTTACGTATATAGGTAGAATGAATAACAACAGCCAGAGCTGGCCAGGACAAGAGCGCAACATGTTAGCTTATTTTAGAAAGAGCGAAGTGTCACCAAATTTTGGGTCGATTTAGCATCTATCTTCCCTGGTGACTAATCAAGGTCAATAGTACAGAATATATGGTAAAATATGGCAGGCTGGCTACGTTTTTTCTGTAGCCAAATCATATTCACACACTCCGACGCATTCTCTTACGAACACCACTTTCCCTCCAGAATAAGCAAGCCCCCTCTACTCATTCACCTTCACCACTTTCAACAGTCGATCACCCACTCTCAGGAAGTAGATATTGACGGGTAGCTGAGAGATATCTACCTCATGATGATTCGAGTGGATCGTTCCTGCTAGCATACGGACGCCAAGAGAGGAATACAACTCAAACTTAACGGGGCTTGTAAAGTCCGACTCAATCGTGATCACAGCATGGCCTGGGTTGGGGTAAACAGCAATGCTATTTGGTGGAATAGCCTCTGTAGTCGAAACGACATCCGTGCAGTTGCCGGGGATATTACTATCCATCCAGCTCAGCCTGCTCGTGATCCAGGACCTTAACACCTGGATTTCTTCCTCGTAAGATTGTGGGATCGGTTCTGGTTCGATCCAGATAGGCTCACCAATAAAATCATCCCAAACTGTAAAGTTTCGGTCAATTGCTCCGGAGATCAAATCCACGTGGGTGTCTATCCAGGCATTGATACTATCTGCATGCAGGAAGCTGTCTCTGAATTGAGTCCAGCGGCAATGTAATCGGTTTTGAAACAGGGTGTCCTGCATCATGCTCTGCCACCACAACGGCATACTCTCCAGGTCTTCGCAGCCATCCTGATTTTGCAGGTAGGTCCAACCGGTGGGGTCATGGCCGGAACAGACGGTAAACAGTCCGGAGGTTTGATCGAAATCCCAGATCGGTCCGGCGTTGAGGCGGCCACCATCACTATCTCGGTGTTTATGGATGTAGGAGCTTAACTTATACCCGTCTGAATTTTTGGTAAACTCATTGATCAAGAGGAAGTCTGTGAAAGCATCCAGATTGATATAGAACTGATTTGTCTGGCAATCAAATAGTCTTTGGCAAACTTAACTTCATAATTATCGAATAAAACATCCAATTTTGCTTCTGCTCCCAAGAACCTTTCTGTCACGATTAGCGCTTCAACTTCGGCCAAACTGCTATGATACGCTATACCCCTCCCTAAATGGTTTGGGCGTGCACAGAAGTACCACCTACTGAACGAAAATTGAGTGTTAGTAGCCTGCGTAACTCTAATTTATAGGTTTTGATATTTTCAAGAAAATCTATAATTCCTTCCTTAAATTTTGAGTAGGTATCGTAGTATACCGAAGCCGAAGTGGTTTGGGAATCCAAACCATCTTCGCTACGAGTATATACTCGCGTGAAGTCGTTTGGCGAAGCCCAAACCACTTCGTGAGCGGTATAGATAGAACTGGTTGCTTTTTTACGCATAAACTTCCATAAGCGTTCTATCAGATTCAGATTTGGGGAATAGGGCGGTAAAAACACAAACTCGATTCGCTGCTTTTCTGCCCATTGCCGAAGTAATTTATTGCGATTGTAGCGAGCATTGTCACAAATCAAGTAAACCGTCTTTTGGGGATGTTTCCTGAGCAACTGACGGCATAATCGCTGAGTAGACTGAGCATTAATAGAGTCGGTGATATCGTAAACCAAATGCTCTGGCTTGAGCGCATTAATAGCACCATTGATATTGACTCTTTTACGTCCACTATTGCAATCCACTTCGAAGTCTCGTCCTTTGCGTATCCACCCTCTACCTGCTTTAGTATTGTGTGTCGGATGAACACCATCAGCATAGTAAACTACCGCATCTCCCTGATTAGCTTGTTCCAATAAATCAGGCAAGACATCATCCAGAAAGTCTAACTGATCCTGTTCACTAGCTTTACTGGGTACGGACTTGGTTTGCTTGTAGACAAAACCTATCCGATGCAACAATTGAGTCATTCCAGAAACGGAGTAAACTATACCGAAAGTAGTTTCAACATAACGACAAATAGCAGCAGCATCTTCATAAAGGTACTCCTCCAAATGCTCACATAGTAAGGATATCTGTTCCTCATCAAGTTTACCACTATAAGCTATAAATCAGTTCAATTTGTGGATTCGACCTTCAGCAAGCAAAAATCATTAAACTCTGGGATAAGATCAATAATTTCGGCAGAAGGACCGCTTAAATCCTAGCGTACTATTGATTTGGATAGGCCCACTTATCACCTTCCCAATAGGACTAACTTTTCACTATAACCTTCTCCTTTCGCGCTAAGGATTTGCACGAAATAAACCCCTTTCAAATCAGGACGAAGCTGGAAAGTTTGCTCTAGCGCATTGATTGTTTCTTTTTGGTGGAATCGGCCATCAACACCAATTACAAATAATTCTGCCTTCTCATTTTGAGGATTCAAAATCCTTAAACTGTTCTCTCCTGGAAAATACTGAACAGCTATGGGGCGCTCATTTTGCGCTAATTCTTCTAAGCCTACGAAAATCTCACAACCAAGTGGATTTTCACCATTTTCAATAGTTGCACCTGGGGTCAAATCAACTCCTTCAAATCCGGGATAATCAGACGGATATTTATAAGCTCTAAAATTAGCGTTGTTGTTAATGTTTCCTCCCTGTGTCGCAGGAGCATCACCGAAGAGCGGAATCTCATATTGCCAAACCGTATTTCGATCCGGATCAATCTCAAAAATTCTTCCCGGCGAACCGGAATTGATTAAGGTGTTTCCGTTAACCAGACGTTGGGCATTGGATAAAAAAGGTGAGTAATAATCTTCCCCAGCTTGATCGCCATACACCCATTCTGGCTCTTCCGGTCCGAAAGGATTGGGGCCTGATATAATATATCCGCCATTGGCATCCTGTGGCGGAATCAGGATTTCAGCGGTAGAAAAATCCGGCCCTGGTCGTCCGTTCCCATTATTGAAAAACATTATTTTTCCAGCATCAGTCAAACCATCCCTAATCCAATGTGCGCCATGTTGACCAAATAGTTTTTGTTCATTCACTGCTCCACGTTCGTAGGCCGAAGCGTTACCCCAGCGGTACAGCAGATCTCCACCCCGCCCGTACAAGCCACCTTCATGAGAAGCCGCTTCGGCAGTAGTGGTGGAGTGATCAATGATCCATATTTCATCTGAATTCCGTACCGAGATCAGAATCTGATCCAAGCTTTCATTATAATCGATCGAATTGAAATGATTCCAATCACGAGTGGCGTTGGAATTGCTGCTATTCAGGTCCGGCAGATTGATATTAAATAATTCCGGGTGGTCAGCTATCACCCCGTAATTTTGTTTGGAATCATCAAAATCTTGAATGTAATGGTCTTTGATCTCCCATTGCCAGATCACGTTTATATCATCTGAGCCAACCGGTTCGATTTCTACAATTTTTTCTGACCACATGAAACCTTCAATAGCGATTTCGTCGGGGTCACGGCCCAGTTCGATCAATTCATCGGTATAAACCAATTCCCAGGTTAGCAACAGTATATTACCATTCGGCATAAAAACAGCATCATGATGAGAAAGCGCGGTGGGAGTATTCCATTCATATTGCCAGACGGTATTGTTATCCCAATCCACCAGTTCGATACCTCCGGCATTACTCGCTGATGTAAATGGCCCTTCCAAATCGGCTTTATACGTTCTCAACATCAATCCATTTTCAAGAAAATAGGCGGAAAGTCCGGGGCGTGTTCCTCGGTCCCAGGAATTGATAAGTTGTCCACAGTTATCTACTATCCAGGCTTTGGTCCCCGAAAAAGGGGAGAAAAAGGTATAGCCCTGAAGACTAGATGCATCGTTTTGCAGTGTGCCCACTGTTTGGGTAGTGCCCCGCAAGGTAAAAAGGATAGTCGCCAGGAAAATGGGTATTAATTTATAATTCATCATGCCTTTAGTTATTGCTATTATCATTCTGGGTTCTTGACTTTTTTCATGGGGCTCCCCACCAGTTGGCGGGGCGCTACGCTATGCAGCTCGCTGTTACCTGCGGTGCTGCTGCGCGGTCGCTCGGCTGCGCTAGCGCGCATCCAGACCGCTAGCGCGGCTGCTGCTCCACATCGCTAGCCCGGCTTGACCACGAGATTTGGCTAAGAACCATCATTCTTATTACTTATCGCCTATGATCACTTTTCGACTGTACCAATTACCATCAGCAATAAAAGAAACAAGATACACTCCTGTTGGCCAAGGGGCTGTATCTATAAATTTGCGCCCTCCGTTACAATTGCTAAAGCTGGCAAATTTCCGTCCTGCCATATCAAACACCTCCAAATCAACGTACATCATCCCATCCCATTCTATGGTTAGAAAATCGTTCGCAGGATTAGGAAACACTTTGAAATTAGCTTCATCCATTGGCGTCATGGTGGAGGTTAGCATATCGCAATAAGAAGTGTTTGGTTCCAACTCAATCCATCCTTGAGAACTTAGATCCCGCCCGCTAAAACCGGCAAAATCTGCCGGATACCTTTTCATCCGGAACGTGAGATTGTTATTGATTACTAGCGTATCTCCTTGGGTGGCCGGTGAACCACCTACTAAAGGCGTTTTATACTCCCAAACGATTTCATTATCGGGAGTCAACTCAAAGGTGTAGCCAAAGCGGCCTGAGGTGATCAGTGTATTTGCATTGGGTAAGACCTGAATACTTGATAGACCTGTGGACCACAAATTCGTTGGATCAACCGGATGCGTGTAAGTGAGATCAAAATCCGCCGGGGCAAAGGTGCCGTTTGGAATACCATATCGCCACTTATACATGTCCCAATCTGGTGCCAATATATTTGCCGTCGAAAAATCAGCCCCTACCCTATTATTGAACAAGGCTATTTTTCCGTATTGCGGATGATTGGCTTCCAGGAAATCATCGACCCAGTGCGCATCATGTTGGAAGAATAGTTGTTGGTCCACCGTATCACCGGCTTGATAAGTCAGTGGATTCCCCCATCGAAACATCAAATCTCCTCCTCTTCCGCCAAAGCCACCATTATGACTGGCCGCTTCTTCGGTGGTGGTGGTATGATCAATAATCCAAATTTCATCGAAATAAGGTACACTGAGCATAATCTGTTGCAGTTCATCACTATAGTCTAGCGAATTGGCATGCATCCAGTCAGGATGACCATCTGGTCTTCCATAATTCACATCAATCAGTTCGGGATGATTGGCTATCACGCCAAAGTTGTCTACCTCCTCATTAAAATCCTGGATGAGGTGATCCCACGCGTGCCACTCCCATATAATTTCATCCGTGGCGGGATCTATTTCGAAAACCCAATCCGGCCACAGTTTAGCCTGGGCCAGGGTAGTTGTATCCCGGCCGGCCTGGTAACATTCGTCCAAGGTTTTCAACTCCCAGGCCAAAGCAATGATGGTACCCTCTGCGGTTACCGCAAAATCGTGATGCAAACGGAATTGATCGTCATTCATTTCAAAACTCCAGAGTAGGGTATTGTCCCAATCTCTTATTTCCAGAATAGCACCTCCACCGCCGGCCCAAATGGCATCTCCGGCTACGGCTGCTTCTCGTTTTCCTTTGTACAGCAATCCATCTTCCGTCAGATAAGCCATATTACCTGGTCGAAAATTGGCATCGTCCTCCCAAGTATGCACGATTTCGCCACAATTATTGAGCAAGTAGACATTGGGTTGGTTATGAGGAAACAGTAGATTATAGCCATCAAAGGCCTTAACGGGGTCATAAGAGAGTAGACCTACGGTATTGTTTTGAGCGAAAAGGCTTAATGTAAATAATGAGATAATAAATAGGTGGAGCAGTTGATTTCTTTTCATGAAAATCTGATTCATTCCGGGTGAACTAATAACACAAAACCCAAGGACATTATACTATCCTCCTCGTAAAGTGAGAGGGGAAAATAGGTAATTTTCATCGTGTTTTGGGGTAAGTTTAATGTTCCGGGAACGACAGATCTACTTCATCACGTTAGCTACTTTTATTGGTTCCATATCCAAAGCTTACATCTGGATTCAATTCCATTATTTTTCCTTTTTCATAACAAATAACGAAATCGCTAATCCAACAACCATTAAAAACATAGTGACAAACAGGCTTAAATTGACAAGATGGATATCCGCCTTTACCGGGAAAGCGAATGTTTTTTCGATGCCCGCTACTTTACTGTCATGGAATTCTCTAAAAACTGGGTTGGTGGATAATTCCAACATTACTCTGCGGCTCTTATACCTTACCAGAGAACCTGTTGTCCATTCTCTTGCGTTTTCAATTCCCCACACCTCAGGAGCATCCATTAGTGATGTTCCGTTAAATATGGGATAGCTACCTCTTTTGATTAAAAATGGCCCTACAAAACCTTCATAGTCGGCGAGCGCTTCTTCAGCGGAACTAAACGTTTTCCCATTCACCGTTTTGGGAATATCATTGGTCTTTATAACATTGATCATAATGATAGGCTTGCCATCATCTTCTTCCATAAACGAACGCATCTGCTGGAACTCGGTATCCGAATAATCTTGCTGTAAGATTTCCGTATATTTTTCTATTTCTTGCGTTGATAATGGACGGGTAAACAGACCATTCCAGATCAGAAATAATAGGTACACGACACCAACACAAACCCAAGTTATTATTAGCTTTTTTTTCATTTTTTATCCTACTTTTCATTGAACAACCAGCAGGCTGTAATAGTAGCCTGCTGGTTGAATTTTATTAATTTGGACAACTACGTGCTAGACCGTCAAAAGCACTTTTTTCAGTTATACACCCGCCAAAGGTGTTAACATATTGAAGCTGATCATTGGCATCATAGCGCGTAACCGTATAGGTTACTGGAGAATTATTTAAATGCGGCTTTCTTAAATTATACTCACCAGTATGAGAATTGTCAAGGTCTCCAACCTTCATTGTGAGCCCGTCCTCTAGCATGGTAGCTTCTACCCAGAGTCCTTCTCCATAATCCTGCATAGGCTCCGCTTCCCAATTTAGGAAGCCTTCTCCGTCTAGTTCCCAAGTGCGTTTTACCCACCATTCGCCGGTACCATCTCCTTGCATTAGTTCTCTACCACTTCCGTTGAGGTAAACTGCATTGGGATGAAAACATACGGTTTCTCCATTTAACAACACTGTACATTCCCCAGGCTCAACTTGTGGGGGGCTGATAACTTGCCCATCAACTTTCGTTTGTACATATATCGTAACCGTCTTGGTGGCGGCATCAATGTGCATATCATTGATCGCAGTAATGGGAAAAGGAATATTGGGGTTAACGATATTTTCGACCCAATAACCTTCATGGGCATTGAGCACAGAACACACTCTTATGATGGCGTTTTCAACTATCGTAATGGCTTCCTGTGGATAGTCTTCCGCAATTAAATCATTAATAAAAGCATCGTTAGCAATTTCATCACATCGGGCTTCGATATTGCTAGCTAGATCATTTAAAAAATTGGTAATGTTAGCTTCTTGGTCTTCTGCTAAGCTACTTAGTTCATTGGCTTCTTTGATACCATTGGCCAACCAACGTCCTCCTTTGTCTAAAGAGTCCAGTTTTGCTAAGGTACTTTCATAGTTTACGACCTCTAACGCTGGAAGATCATCTTCCTTCCCACAAGAGTTTAGGAGAATAATAGTACTAATCAATAGTACTGAAACAAATCGAGAATTCATCTTTTTCATTCTTATTGGTTAGACACATTGTTGTGAAATCCAATGCAAATGAATGATCATTTTGAGCCTCTTATTGGATGAAATAAAGTGAACTGAACAACTTGCAATGTGAATTGTGTTTTCTCTCTGCTCTATTGCTAGGCAGCAACAGATATAAAAAATAGGGCAGTCCTACAGATGTAAGGCTGAGAAGAAAAGCTTAGGACAGTGCTTATCTTAAAAGCGACCAAACTTACAAGACAAAATGCACTGCCCTAAATGCTATAGCCGAAAGATAAAGAAAAACGGATTTACTCATTATGGTAAGCAAAACCATAGGTGCTTAGAATGCGGTCGCCAGTTTGTGAAGGACTCTGACCACTACATCGATACTGAAAAACGTATTCACATCCGCCGATGCCGGAAAGAATGCGTTAGTCTTTGTCGTATTTGCCGGATTTTCAGTGTGAGTTTCACTTGGCTACATGAGTTTACCAAGGAAGTCTGGGAGGAGGCTCCAGACTCATTAGGATGCCGAGCCGCAGCAATGGAAGTACAAAGCCTTGAAGAATTACAAGAGCTTAGTATTCAGTTCGATGAGGTGTGGACCTTTTGTAGTCAACGCATGCTCAAACAGTGGCTTTGGATCGCTTACGATCCCTGGTAATAGGCAGGTTATTTGCTGCCATTTTGGGGATCGCTCAACGAATAGTGCAAGAGCTTTATGGAACAAGTTACCTGTTGAATGGCAAGACAATTGCTGGTTCGATACCGATGATTGGAAAGCATACAAAAAGGTCATACCTCGCGAGCAACACTTTGTCAATAAAGCCTTAACTCAGCGTATTGAACGCTTCAATAATAGGTCCCGCTAGCTCAGTTGCTGTCAGCTAGCTATTTTTTCCTTCTCAATGGCCCTAATCATATATATACACATTCATTACTTCACAATCATGCTCATTCCCATAGATATACAATGGCAGCTTTGTAGGTATACCTTCAAATGCAGTCAAGGGTATTTCGCTAAAAGCACGATGAAGCAGAATGTATAGTTTGTATCTATAGGCACTCCTAAATTGAAGATATGGATCAGCATCTGCAACCGAATCTAAGATCCCAAGTTCTTCCAGGTATTCCTCCAGCTCATTGATTCTAGTACAATACTCAGAAAAGTCAATTTTACCAATTCCGTTATAAAACTCTTTCCTACTGTATTTAATGTATTTGGGTTCTGAAAGAAGGGAATACTCCCCTTCTCCAAATCCGCACCAATAAAAATAGGGCGAGTAATCATGTTCTAGAAAGATGATTTGATTCTTCTCCTCGAAGTCTTCTTTTGCTACTTTTTCCTTGATAAGCTCCAAGGATTCTATTATCTCTTCCTTGATTTTTGCTACTAGCGCATCATGATCTCCAGTAATATCCTTCTTTACATTGCCATATAATTCTGACAAGGTTGGGTCACTTTTCGCCGCCTCAAACAATGCGAGTTCTTCCTCACCATATAGTTTACCCATTGATCGGGTATTCATAAAATATGCATCAGGATTATTGTTGATCAAGTAATCCATCAAGTCTGCAATTGACATTCTTTCAACTACCTGATAGCTAGCCAAATACAACTCCTTTAGGCGTGTAAACACTACATTCATATCCATCAATCTATATTTTTTAATTGGCTACAACGCTGAGCTTTGACGCGGAGCGGAGCGATGTAGGAGAATTGTCGCTTTAGGCAGTACATTAAATATACATATAAGTTTCTCCATTTATGATGAATTATCGAACAATCATTGCTATGATTTCTATCATCGGGCTAAATAATTCAATATCTTAATTACGTTCAAATGAAGTAGTAATAATCAATAGTATACGAACGGTCGGCATAGGGAACAATCAGTGATGCATGCTTTTATCTCCTATGAAAAGCGAGATTCCTTAGTTGCATATAAACTTAAACAAAACCTGGAGAAAAGGAGAATTGAAGCATTCATGTCATATGCCTCAATTCATTCAGGAGAGTCATTTGTAGAAAAGATTAACACCGCAATTGGAAAAGCAGATTTATTCGTCCTGATTTGGTCTTTGCACGCAGCAACTTCTGCTTGGGTGCGACAGGAGTTGAACTCTGCTTTACAGTTGCACACTGACTCCGGAAAGCCAACAATATTCCCAATCCTACTTGACAATACACCACTCCCACCTTTGATTAATCACTTTAAAGCTGAGTCGCTAATCTCTCTCAATGAAATCGACCAAGTCAGCAGATCAATTGAACTGACTTCATTTCACCGTTTTGATCGTGGATTGATTAATGAGTTGCGAAAATTTGGTCGCACAGTTAAGCGAATGACCTCTGACCAATGTAGAGTCATTGATATGTTGAGACATCACAAAAAAACTATGAGTCAAGGATGTGCTGGAAGTGGGAAGACTGTCATTGCAGCGGAGCAAGCAATTAGATTATCACGTGCCGGTCTCAGAACTTTACTGCTATGCCACAATCCTGTCTTAGCTAGATTTTTAAAACAGTTAACAAATAATTCGAGCGTAGAAGTTTGGGCCTTTAACAAGTGGGTAGAGTTTCTTGCAACGGAGGAACCGTCGAATATTCCACTTTGGAGTCACTACGTTGAGCCAGTATCCAAGCATTTGGACATTGCCGCTTCAAAACTTTTGTCGATTGAATCTTTGTATGATGCTATTGTTGTTGATGAGGGACAAGATTTCCGAGAAGAATGGTGGATTCTAATTGAATTTGCGCTACAAAACCCCAACCAAGGAAGACTACATATTTTTGCTGATGACAACCAAATGTTATTGCCACTTAGGAGTTCTCGTCCGATGGAAAACGCTCCATTTATTTTATCTAGAAATGTCAGAAACGGGGGTGCTGTTTTTGATCTCATAACCTCATTTCATATGGCTGCGCCTGAACCTGAAATTGGGCTATTACATATTGGCGAGGTCTTAGTCCACCCGGTAAAACGCAGAGAGAAGGCTTACCGTAAATTGAAGTGGATAATCTCTAAACGACTTAGAGATGTCCCTGCAAGTAGTATTGTAATCCTGATATTAAACAGTAGTAAAGTCAAGAATTTCATAGATGCTGTTACTGCTGTAGATGGTCCTAATGTTGGTCCTTTACCTAAACTCATGCCTCTTGGGATGAGTTCTAACAACCATATTGCTGTCCATGGTGTCGATAGCTTTAAAGGAATGGAATCGGACTTAGTGATTCTCTTTATCCCGGCTCGTCAATACTTTAATGAAACACACTTATACGTTGCGATATCTAGAGCAAGATTATACTTGGATATTATTGCTGATTTAGATTTGTCTACAGAACTACTCAAGTCAAGTACTCTTGTCAAGCAAGCAGGGATAAGTTTCGCTAACGGATGGCATAAAGCCGAATTTTACTAATTTCACAAAGATTAAATTGCCCGCGTAACTCAATGGCAGAGCAGCCGATCTAAGTCGGAAAGGTAGGTTCAGATTCGACTCCCCTCGCGGGCGCCTACATAGCTCAAAGTCCTCTTTGGATTTGCTTACTGCTAACGTCGGGTCTACCCTGAAAATCTAGATCAAGACGAGCTTCCGAATAAAATTTGGAGGCTTGTTTAGCATCAGAGCTTATGAAAAGACCCTGGCTTTAGTTTTAGATCCTGTTTTATGGGCTCGTGATGATTTTAAGTTGATGAGCGACATAGCCGTGGCTGGCCGTCTCGCGACTGCTTGATGATTGAACTAGCCTTGTCAGGGATAGGGGGGAGTAGCTACGCAGCTCTAGCTCTAGGAGCTATTTTTCGGTCTAGCTGCTTGTAACGACTGATCTTTACTGCATTTGCACTCATCATAGCGAAGAAAATCCAAGCGACTTCGGTGCTTTCATTACGCGCCTTGACTTTGCGTAAGCCGTAATGATTTTTATCGTTTCCATAGCTGCCTTCAAGCTGGGTGGCACGTACCTTAGAGATGGCACGTCGTATTTGCTTTTGCTGTTTGACTAAATCCTTATCGTTGGAGGTTCTACCCTTGGGAACGAAGTTGGTCTGAATCTTTAGCTTTTTACAATAACGTCGATTTTCATTAGTAGCATAAATACGATCTGCGCCTATTTGCTTTAGCTTTCCAAAGTGCTTTTGGTGAAAAGCAATGCCTGATTTGAGCCGATTACCTTCATGAAAGGCATCAAAAGACAGGTGTTCAATAAAGTTGAGCCCACCTACCTGCCAGGTATTTACCTTAGCTCCAAACTCTACCCGCTTATTTTCCTTACCCCTTACAATTGGACGCAGGTAAGGCTTGTAGAGGCTCACTATACGATTATTTATTTTGGCCTTCGCATCATCAAAGTGCAACCGCTGCTGCTTGTAAATCTGTCCAATGATCTTAAAGCGTTCCAGTTCTTCTGCTGTCAACAGATAGGGATCATGTAATGGATGACGCCGCCACAGGACAATCAAGTTGGCTAACTGCTCGATTTGACGATGGGCCAGATGGAGAAGTTGTCGACGACGACGGCGTTCCTGCTTATAGGTCTTTCTACGCTGACGACTATAACTCAGTTGCTTGTCTTTCTGTTCTTGGAAGCTATTGCGCTGGCGAGGAGCACGCAAGACCTTGCCCAAGCGTCGAATATGCTTTTGCATCCATTCACAACAGTCCCAAAGTAGTTTTACGTCCGTGGGATATTTGAGGTAACTCTCGTAGCATGTCGCATCACTTAAACCTAAGTGCAGGTGCTTCATCTGTGGCTTCCAGTGCTTAATGAGAATGGCTTGTACAGCCCCCCAATCCAGGTGCTTGGCTACCCATGCTCGCGTCTTCCAGATCAAGTCTTTGTCACGAATCATTTTCGCTACCGGCAAATGAAGATCACAGAACAGTTGTAATGTCCAATTGGTATTGAGCCGCTCCAATAACTTCTCATCACTACAGCCTTCGTAGTACTTTAGAAACTGTAAAGCAATCTTACCCTTATTGGTCAAGTAACCCGGAGCACCTGCATGATGCTTAGGTCGTGGAAGAAGTGTGACCAACTCATCCAAAGGCAGGCTACTATAGAACTGACCTAGACGAGTTCCCAGAAATACCTTATATCTCACGTCTCGGGCTACATCAGGAGAAAAAAATGATAGTTGCAAAATATTATTCCGCTACATTTGTTAAACGAAATTTTACAGGACCCCGAATTATAGCCTTTTAGGCCATTTTTCGGGGTTTCTTCATCAACAAAAATAGCTCAATCCCGCAGATTTACTGGATGGAGTTATTCTCAGGGTAGACCCTAAACAAACCATTCCAGATTAGAAATAATAGGGATACAACTTCGGCAGCTGTCGCGATTTGATCGTGAAAAGGGGGGGGATATCCCGAAAGTCACAAAATGCCTGTTTTGCTTCCCAGTGATGGGAGTAGGAATATATAATTCCCCAGACTTGCCCAGCTGTTTGTACGGGTAACTAAATGATCAATAAGGTTGCCCCCAACGATTCATTTCTGGATTGTCCAGAGATGGTCCAGGACAACGTTCTGAGTTCATCCGTGCTTTCTTTTCTACATCGCATCCGCACCGACCACAGACTGCAACCGTTCCGATGAAGTCATATATCTTTGGCTTACCTTCTTTTCGTTGAAGATCAGGACAAGTTAGGCATGCCCGAAGCCGTTTCTTAACCGTTTCGCTAGTAGCTACTGAAAAACCTGTCTTTCCCCATTTGACAATTGCCTCAGAAACCGATTTTAAAAGCGCTCCGTTACTTTTGGATTGCCCATTCCCTGCGCTAAACGTATTTGGAGGATTTTCCAGTAAGGTGTTCATAAATGCCGGGACGCCACGACAGGTCAGCAGATTACGTGCGTATTCCTCACTTTGCAATGCAGAAATAAGAACGTCTGAGGTCACTGGGTTATCCAGCCCCAGAATGTCGGCGAGTTGGCGGCATCCTTCTTTGATTGAGGTAATCTTCAGATCGCTAAATAAAGAATGTTTTGCCATGTTGGCTCTCTTTTATAGTCCGAACGGCGCCAATTCGAAAATCGGCGCCTTCGGTAGATTTTTCATGCTAAATTATGACACTCACAAACTAAAGGTTGCTGAGTCACTATCTCCCAGTTGGGAGCCGTTAACAGCAGTGATATTAGCAACGTTTATAGTAAAGTTGCCATTGGGAGCCTTATCCAATTGTAGTCCAACCCATTCAGGATGTGCTGCGGATGTCTTGACGTCAGAAATCGTAGGCAGATCCACTTCACGATGCGTTGCACTGAATGTGTAATTCGAAATCTTCTCGGCGCTTTTCGGATCAACGGCCTTATTGAACTTTAAGATCAGAACAACTTCTCCGTTTTCCTGTTTTTCAGGCGAGGCTTCTTTTAAGGCCAGATCATCACACGCACACCCCAGGACTGATCCACCGAAAATACCGGTTTGTAGGTTGCCATAACGACATTTTATGGATGGATCATTGGCCAAATCATTCGGGTTGCCAGCCGAATTTTTCGGCGAAATTAGTTTGAATACCATCTTCATCTGATCCAGAACACCGTTACTCAGATCATCACCTGCCAAAAAGAAGACATTCCTAAACACTTCAGATGTAGCATAGAAATCCGCTGCACCAACGTAAGTAAAGCCCCGATCACCAAATGGCTTTCTCCTTAGCAAACGGGCGATCATCTGCGCCATGATAAACTTGTAACCTTGCGAATACAGTCCTTTCAAACGCGCAATACCACCACAAATAACAATATGGCGGGTTTCATAAATCTCAAAAGCATAGGCATTAAACTTCTCGCTGTGATAATCCAATAAAATCTGGATATCGGGATAAAAGCCCTTAAAGACTTTGATTAGGTACTCAATGGCATCTTCACCGGCAGAAATATGGATATCGTTAAATTCGGCATCTTTGTTGGTCAGGATATCTTGAGCCTGCGCCTCCGTAAGGAAACTGGCAGCATGTTCTGGAATTGGAATGGTGCTAGTGGGGTTGAAATGTTCAAAACCATCTGGTGTATTAACGTCGTCAGGGTTCGTGCCAGCGAGTATGGCCGAAACCGTCGATACAGCAAGGTGTTGATGCTGTTCCGCATAGTCAGCACTACCATGTGCTGGGGAACTTTCAGGACCATCCATTATTCCTGACTCGATTAGTTTTTTCTGATTAATCTGCAGATAATAATCCCCGGATACAATGCCAGCGGAATTGATCAAATGATCATCCAAAGTAAGGTTTTTGCTTGGGCTGGTGGCGATATGGTGCAAACCCTTGGTCCATTTACCGGAGTGTGTTCCCTTGATATCAATTGGCAGACCTTCCGCACTCATCAACTGATCCATGGCCGGCACCAGTCTGTCGGCACGTTTCAGTTTGCCGGTTGCTAACAGAAACAGGTGGTCAATAGACGCAATAAGCTGGCGGCCATCTACACAGTCAACAAAGATCATGGTTGCAACGGAACCTGCGTCACTGCCACTACTAAACTCCACGATGCCGGTATGCCAAGACAAGCCTTCTTTGCCATATTTGGCAACTGAAACTTCATCACCTTGATTAAACAGCTGAATGGCCTTGGTGCCGCCTGGAATTGCAACAGGGGTCCCGTTTGCCAGGCAAGAACAACAACAATAACATCTTTGCAGAGCATATCCGTCGGGGCAGCTCCATCCCCACTCACCATTAACCGGTTCTTTGATATCGTGAGGAGATTTTGTGTTAATGCACTGAGACGTTGAAACAGGATACAGTGGATGCCCCTTACCAAATGTATTACAGTCTTGGTGAAAGGTTTCACTTTCGGTGAATTGATCACAGTGCTGCTCACTGCATACTCTTGCGCTCGGGTTGAGGTCGTGAACTGATTTTTCGCAACCGGGAAAGATTGACATAGGTCAGGTATTTTAGTTTAGTAAAATGTCGTTTTATGGCTACCCGTAATAACCACAGGTACTTATTGGCCTAGCTCTGCTCATTCCTTCATCATTATCTTCATTTGCTACTGGATGATTTTGAATTCGGTTAAGTCGCTTTTTACGTCACGCAATCTGGAATTGGTTTGCCAAAAATCCCTGCACTCAGCGCGATGTTGCGACATATTATGCCAGGATTGGTAGGACTGCCCGGGGTTCCTTTTTGGTTTTCTGCCGAAATACCGTCTTTGAACAACGTCTTAATCTGATCTTTGACACCATTAGTCAAATCATTATCGGCTGTGATCGCAAAAAAGACATGACTCAGAATGGATGCAGTTGCCTCATAATCAGCAACCCCTATGTACGTAAGGCCATTCGCATCCACTGGTTTTGTGCCGGAAAGTCGGCCGACACACTGCGCGACTATGAAACAAAAGGCCTCATAATAAAGGGGGGTAACTCTTACCAGCCCTCCATAGATAACCACTTTCTTACGGCCATCGATGTATACAAAGCTTTCTGTGTTTGCTTTGTCATTTTCCCAATCAAGGTAGAAATCAAAATCTGGGTAATAAACCTTAAAACGGGCAAAAATTTCTTTCATCAATTTCGGCACAACCGTATCGGTAATAGGGCGCGAAGGCAGCTTAGTGACTACATCGCTCGCCTGGGCATCAGTAAAGAAATACCCAGTTCCGTTGCCAAGATGGGGAATACTTGCCGTGATACTAACGGTTGTTTCACGTGAAGCCGTTGGTGTTTCAGTATTACTATCAAAGACATCTAGCAAGTATTGCGTGGAAATACCAATCGCAGGCACTTTTACAGCAGTCTTACCGGATTTTAAATCGGTCTGATCTAGCGGTATTACTTCCCCACTTTGCAAGCATGTTATCTGCCCGGATGTCATGTTTTTAGAGACGATCCAATTTAGCGTAATCATCTCTCCCGGTGATGCCAAAGGGCTAGTCGCCTGGAACTCTATAATAGCTGGATTTACCGACACCAAATACTCCTGGGACTGACGTGTCACACTCGTATCTGACGCTTGCGTTGATGTTGCCTGTAAATAGAACACACTGGTCTCTCTAATACCTTTCAGCGTATAGCTATACGTGTTGGCCGGAATATTAATGGTTTTCTGTAGACCGTCTTCACTATACATGATTTTGTAATTGGCCAAATGCAGATTTTGCCCGGTCCAAACTAGTGTAATGATATCTCCTTGATTGACAATTGGTTTTGCGCTGTAAAATTCATCAAGTGAGAAGTTTTTCGGGAATTTCGGAACCAGAAGTGATCCCCGGTTCACACGACGACGCTGATCTACGATTAAATGTTCAGTCACGGAGATGACTGCAGTACCAACGACGGTATTTACATCCAAAGCAAACGAAAAGACCAAGCCCTGACGCGTAATTTTGACAGGAGCAGCCGGCGCCATGGCAAACTTGCCACCGGTCGGACTCGGAAAGGTCCAGCCATCGGGATAATCTATTGCTTTAGGCTCTACACCATCCACGATATCCCTGGCACCAGTTCCCATACTGAGAACAAAGTCAATTCCAGAGATTTCCAAAGGTGCGCCCGCATTGGACACAATGATTGTCAGTACGCCTTTATTTCCTGCCTGTAAAATATCTGGCTTGGTCATAAAGGAGTAGGAAAGGGCTAGATCACTCATTGTTATTTCCTTTAAGATTAGTATTAAAACGCAGCCAACCATCTCTGATCTCTGTGGCTGGAGTTGATAATTTTGCGTTGGGAGATGAAAATTCTATGGGGTCCAATAAGAAATCTGTCGGGCTTGTGTGGTTAATCCAGGACCAGGTGCCGTTCTGTTCAGCCAAACGCGGAATTTGAATGGCCGCCGTTGACGTCAATAACGACCCTACCCGAAACGTCACTTCCATATGCTTCAAAGCGTTATCGACAAACTTGGACGGAAGTGTGATTTCCTTTACCGGCAAAATACCAGTGGATCCATGCAAACTGCCACGCGGGTCCATCAATACTGTTATGGAGGATTGCGCAGCATTTGGAATAACATTCAGGTAATTTCCATCATTACCACCTATCTGTTTAACATAAGTAGATTCATGATCAAGTCCGCTTGGGAAATGGACGGAATTAAACTGGTTATACTGCCCTTCGTTAAAGTATCCGATTACCCCGTCTTCCCGCAGGTTCAGACTGCCTAGGCGCAATTGAAACAATGTTTTCGTGATACCATTATCATTTTCCTTAAAGGTATCTGCCCAGCTTTGGTTGAAATAAGGAGAGCCCATCAGGCTTAAACCAACCCCCATACGTAATACTGCCAACGGTCTTCCAATCAGAACGGACAAATTCTGATCCTTTCGCCCACCCAACGGATCCACAAACCAAAACGTTTCATCAATCACTTTCATGAAGTTATCAAAGCTACCTCGGGCTGTTTTCTGGGCAGCCAACAAGCCCTTAACCACTTCACGCAAATGCTGATTGGAGATGGCGTCAGGAGATGGAATGAGATGCTTAGCATCAGGGGCAGGAAACCACTCCACAGCCGACGTTAGGAGATTTTCGCGGACTTCCCCCAGCAACACGCCCGTCTGATCATAGATCGACAAGGCTTGATCCAGATGATTAGGTAAAACCCAGCCACATACAGGGTTTGCCGAACCCGCATAGCCGACCTCCTCCGAATTTGAGCTGGCATCAATCCAACGTAGATCCAACCGCAAAGGCTGTACTATACCTAAAGCCTGCTTAACGAACTGCGCAGGCGTATAATCATTCACAGAAATGTTGGTATTCTTCGGCGTGACTTGCCTTGAGCGAATAGGGGTAAACGATTTCGCTGACGGTCCACCTGCTGGGTTATTGTTGGCAGCAAGCAGGTTGATGCACTGCCCAAATGAGTCGACAATTTCAATATTATCAATGACAAAAAAGCCTCCCATTTGCGGGAAGAATGTGGGTGATACAGGCCCGTAATCATAGTCCTTGTCGCCCTTGCTTGGGTCTGGTGCGGTGTGAAACTCATTCTGGATCAACGGGGCGACATCACCAAACGGCGGCCAGGAAGGATTGATGGAACGGGTGGTAAACTCTGAATGAAGTCCGCTCAATCTCTGCGACAACATTCCCCAGGATTTCATGGTAGTAAGCAAAGTTTCCAGCCGTTCAAGCTTCTTGTCAGGCATTTTAGATTTTTCGATATAAGCTTTCAGGCGATTTTCGAAATTCAGAACCGAATGGGAGGAAAGAACAGTTCGCCCGGTATATCCCATGGCTATACTATTATTCAGACTCGTCCCCGTCCAATTATAATCATTACCATCAAACACCCATTCATCGCGATCAAAGACCCAGGGGTCCTCGGTCGTTTTCTGACTATAAGTCGGAAACCATTTGATGCTCCATTCAAGGAAAATTGGCGACCATGGCTGTATCCAGCTTTGTACGGAGAAGGGCAGCGGGCCGAATTCACCCGGTGCTGCCCAGGAGCCGGATTTGATGGCTGTCTTTATATCTGATGTTGTTGCATTGCCATGGAACAGGTTTTTAGCAATATTGTCCCAGTTGGCGGGATCCAGAAAGTAAAGCTCCTTTGCCAAATCATAAATGATGGCAGGAATCGCAGGATTATGAACCGGAAGCGGCGTAAAACTCGCAGCGTCCGTAGTGGTTACAGTTGTCCCGCCGATAGTTAACCCGGTTACAACCTGGTCGGCCTTGCGGCACTGCAACGCAGTGCTTGAGGTCACATCATAAGGGTTGGCAACGCCGGAAACCAATAGAACGGGATCATTAGGATGCCAAAATCGGGGCGCGCCCATTGCCTTCAACTCTAATGTGGTGGGCAGCTTCAGGATATTGGAGGCATAGGCATCTATCGACTCTTGACTGGTAGAATGAGGTAAGCTGCCATTGGAATATGTATTCGACACAGTCGACTGCAGCGCTTTAATCTCCTCAACTAACTGTTTGTACTCCTTGGAAGTATTTTCAAGCTGATCGCCGATTTTCGGCATATCGGCTGGCGGATAAGTCGGCCCCACCCCCAGGGAATTGTAATTCTGATCTTTCCACCAGCGGGCATACAACGTCCACTGTTTGGACAGGAGGGTACTGACATTCTCGTCAGTATTACGTTGCAGCAAGTTGAGCTTTGCCAACGCATCTGCAAACTTTGCTATCTCCGGGGTGAGATCAGGAATATCTGAGCCTTGTTCCAACGAGCGTGCACGAATCTTCCAGACCACTCCAGCACCTTGGGCACCAAAACGCGCTTGGCGCACCCGGTCAGCGACTACTGTAGTACCGCCAACGGTATCCAGGGCATCCAGTACGCCATATTGCAATGCCTCCAACATAGTAATGTTGACATCTTGATCGCCAGATGTGTTTTCAATTAAGGCGCTCAATGCCTCCACTGATGTATTGCCAATAGCAACTTTCACGGTGCTGGAAATATCGTCGGGTACCTGGGTTTTATCGCCCATGGGCCTCGTCTCGGTTTGCCATTCCAGACTATGCACCATGCCATGGTAAATTGACTGTTTTGCGATGCTACCTGTGTAATTTTCAAGGTCCTTGACGCCGGCAATCCCCCAATTAAGATCTTTCATCAGCGCGAGAAACTCTTTTGAGGCAATTTGTTGGATAGGGTTATATAATGGATCAAATCTCGGGTTCGCGTACCAGCCAAATATGGCATAACTCAGAGCCGTGTTTTCAGGCAATTTTGCCGCCCCCACATCCAGAAAACTGAAGACATTTTCCGCAGCCGGAGCATAGGCCGAAAATGTTTCATCACCAGGCCCAATTGCGCGTACAAACATCTTTCCCTTTGGATCAGGCTCTGTCCATGTGGTGGTGAATGCTTCCATTTTACCAATCCTGGTGACAACCTTCAAACTACCGATATTATCCTCCTTGGGATCCAGAAAAGAGATGGAGCCCGTTTCCGCGTTCATAAAGTCGCTTTCGACAATCCAGGTCACAGGATCGATCTTCTTCTCTCCATGCTGGAAGCGGCAAATCAACCATCTATTCGCGACTTGGGGAAAGACGATAGCGGCATCAGCTACCTCAATATATTCCTGGCCTTGCGAGGTAATTTTGATACTGAGTGCAAACTCCTTGCCCTGCTCCCAATCTCTTATGACCCATCCTGCCGTATCACCAGACCCCGTTTGGTAAACCGATATACCAGATGCAGATAAGCCATAATCTTCCGCCGTAAAAGCCGCCTTTAAATCACTGGAAATCATTTGACTGTTAAGAGCAGACACGATACTTTCGACATGATTCATGACGACAAAAAGGATCGCGCCAGCCTTCCCGTGACGCATCGCCTGGGGAACGCGCCAATGTAGATGAAACCCTTCTTTTGGTGAATCCCCAGTATCCTGAAAGGGCGCTGGTGTCGGGCTTTGCATATTGTTGGCGAGAAAACTATAGTCGTTCTGCCAGCGACGGAATTTGATGCCGTTGATCACCGGCTGGTTAACCAGCAAAGCCTTAAGTTCGATAGGAACGAGTAATTGTGTCGTTTGCGTCATAACCTTATTGCGGCTTTTGTTTGTTTTGGAAAACCATTTGTTCTGGCACTTTCACCATCTGCAGTGCGAATTCTGCGGAATTGAGTGCGGTCTTGTTTAATTTCCCTGCCAGACCTAAATTGAGGTGATTAACATCCAGAACTCTCATCGACTCTTCGCCGCGGAAGTCACCGGCGTCGAGGGTGTAGAATGTATTGGCAATCGTTTCTCCATCGGATATATTGCGAATGGCGATTTCAAGCTTGTTAGCTTTCGGCTCAACCCCAAATTCAAGCCCCTCTTTCGGTTCATCAAACTCAATCCAAGCCGGAGTATCCGGGAAGAGACACAGCATTACATTTGCAGAGAGTCGATCCATCCGCAGTGTTTTCATACGCTCCGCCCCTTCAGGTGTACCTTCGTCATTTTGCGAAACTTTTTTGTAGGCTTTGATTTCAATGCCAGGGTATTGTGTGAGCACCGCAGAACGTAACAGAAAGCCGGAAACTACACCATCTGTTGGATCATTATCCGATTTTGGCAGCCCCAACAAATTCTCGCGGAATTCCAATATTAGCTTATATACTGCATCCCGAATGAGATTTTTGGTGGCCTTGTAATAGTTGCTGTCACGCGAAGATCGGACGCCAACACTCATGGCCCCATCGATCATACTATTGATCCAGCTACGATCCAGATAGAAGAATCGTATGCTTTCAATGGGTAAAAGTTTGGGATTGGGTACAAGATGGTCAAACGGTACATCATAAAGCAATGCCGTGCGAGCCAGCCACTCAACGATATTCTGATATTCGCGCCCTTCAATATCATGCATCAGATCGATCACCACTTGGCTCGTCATGAGCTTATCCAGCTCCTCCTTCAACTGTTGTGGCAGATTTCCCGGTGCGGCTGTGTTGGTAGGCGCGCTATTATCAAAAGTGACCGGATTCGAATTTACATTCGGTGCGGTCTCTTTGGCGAAGTCGTCCAGCAAATAGTCGAGAAACTTGTTGGTAATTAGCTGATAATGGAACCAGTCATTGATATCGCCATCGTAGGTTTTTAGAAAATCCACCAAATTGTCGTGTTCAGCTAAATTGGCCAACAGGTCTATGATGCGGTTTATCTTGCGGCGCCAATCAAGCAGATTTGTACTGAAGGCTTGACTGGCCAACGCCATCAGGCGGCCGGTTTGCCATGCCACCGAATAAGACATATCAAAAAGCCCGGTCGTGGGATCAAAGATCACGGCATCCGAAGAGGCTGTAAAATGCGGGCTATCAGACGTTTTCGTAAAATCATCTAGTTTTACTGGTGATAATGGCCCCCGATACCAAGCCATGGTTTTCTCTCCATAGCGAGTAGAATAGGAAGTTGGTACGTAGCCACTTTTCAATGCCTTTGAGGCAATTTTTCCCGGTGAATTGTCCTTTGCTGCCTTCGCTGGATCCAAGGGCAGGCGAAACTCTAGATCTGTGTTTTGCTCGCTATCATCGGATACAAGGTGGAGCATAAAACTGCTAAAGCTCTCTCCATGGTCCGGCAGACTGGTAAATGACCAGCTGTAAAGAGAGATCAGGCGAACTGTGACAATGCCGTGGGGGAAAGTAGCGCCCTTTTCCAGGTAGGGTTTAAAGCCCTCTAATGAAACCAAGTGAACATATTGCTTTGTCGGTTTATCTGGGTTGATCGGGAAGCGATTGGCAACTAACACTGAAAACCACCCTGAATGGGTCATCTTCAGAATTTCTTTATGTTCCATGTTCACTTCGCGCACATGCGCGAGGGAGCACAGCTCACAAACCGTCGTTGAGGCACCTGCTAAATGAGGCACAACTGACAGAAAAGTATCAGTTGAAATATCGATGGTACTAACTGTTTCCTCATCGGTTTGCCCATAATCAAGGTGTGAAATGGCTGGACCTAGCACACCACCGTTGTTTAAATTCCGAACCTGTCCCAAAGGGAAGGAAGCTGCGAAGGTTTCAGTTGGCGGGTTGGTTGAATTTTGTGGTGTCAAGATTTCAGGTCCACTAAACACCAAAAGTGCCATCCAGGGTGCACCGCTATTATCGCCGGGTTCGAGTACATGTTCCCATGGCAATGCCCTTTTGTTCATGACAATCTGGGGTAACTTATGCTCAAATTTCCCAGTACTGCCGTTTGCCGGATAAACCGATTGCACGTCCGCTACCGGTAACTTGAAGCGCGGCGCCTGCACGGAAAATGACTGGGTCTTTTGAAAACTCTCGTTCCCGGAGCCATAATCCAGGGACTGGCTCAGGGTAATATCATAGTCCCCGGCAAGAAGCGGAGGCATGATTTTATCAAAAAATTCGATATCTCCAGCAGGAATATTGACACCTGGGGCGTTTGGCTTTGATGTTGTCATTGTTTTTGCTCTGATTAGGTAACAGCGAGTTGTCCGACCAAAGGATCTGTAGCGAAATTGCTGACCGCATTGAAGTTGTTCATCGCTTCGTCGATCGTCGGAAAATCAATCATTGTTGTAAGCGAAGAAACAATTTCGCTACGCACACTTGCAGTTTTGGCGATCGCAGGATTAATCACGGCACTGCGCGAATTTGCTTCTTCTTTAGCGTGGTTCGCCACCGCTGGCGCGCCAGCAGAAATTGGAAGGTAAGGAAGTATGGTACTACCATCAGGATAGAGCAAAATGTAGGTAAAGGCTTTGGCTACATTAATTTGCCCTGTATGATGAGGGGTAAAAGTGGATTGTGGGCTGACCGCTTGTAGCCCAACAAGACAATCGTTGATCAGCGCCTCATTTGGGTCGATTTGCGACGGCTTTTCTATCGGTTTGCCCCATAAGGCTTGCGGCATTGCTCGGGTAAGCGTGTTTGGGGGAGACCAGTGCATCGGGTTTCCGTCTTTCGAAGTCACCGTGATGGTCCCTACTGACGAAGAGATACTTGAGACATGCATAGGTCGGATGGCCAGCCCTCCTCCCCTACTATTTACGGACGTCCCATTCAGTGATATCTTTGTCATTGGCACGGCGGAAGAGGCCGTGAATTGGAATTCGTCGGCCCGCACCAGCCAGATTTGCTTGCCCGAGCTATCCTTAACCTGTTTCAATAAACCGTTGCTAACAATCAAATGGCACAGGTCACTTTCACTCGATCCTGTTGCCGCCAAAGCTCTCATGTTGGTTTGATGTCCGGACTCATGGCGCGATTGTGCCACCATTTTCTTGAATTCAGTCCATCCTAATATCTTGTTGCCTGCACTTTCAGAAGCACCGAAAGAGACGGTGAAAGAAATAATCCAAAGATGAATATGGACTTTGCCGCCGGTGGGTGGTCCATGCAGTTCCACTGATGCGCCAAGATCGAAACTCAGTGTTTTACTTACAAACAGGAAATGAACATGGTAAGAAACACCCACATCGACCCCGATATCGGCCGTAAAATAGAAGGGCTTCCAGTAAATCAAGAAGTCAGCATAGGCTGTAAACCAGGCCTTGAGATTGCCGGAATGATAAAGAGCTTCCAACGAACCACCAGCCATAATGCAGGAGGGAGTCAGTGCGAAATAAGCTCCGCCTTTGATGGTAACATCACCTGAAACCTGCCAGTTAAAGCCGAGACGAGATACGTGGGGATAATAATCAGGTGGCTTGAATGCCGGGTGATACCCCCCCACAGTAAAGACAAAATCACCAGCATGCGGGTTGTCACCAAACCAGCAATA
This sequence comes from Bacteroidota bacterium, assembly GCA_039816955.1. Classification (GTDB taxonomy): domain Bacteria; phylum Bacteroidota; class Bacteroidia; order Chitinophagales; family Saprospiraceae; genus Lewinella. The sequence continues at coordinate 10,309 of JBCBWU010000050.1, read as the reverse complement.
AAAGGCAAATCCACCCGTTAGATGGCAATTTTTATCCAATACATAGGAATTATTGGACAATACTGCTTCTGCTTTGAATATCCCCTCATCCGGTTGAACGACAATCTCAAGATCAAGTTCAACATAGCCATAGGTTGTTCCTGCTGGTGGAAAGGAAGCAAACGACTTACCCAGGACGAGAATCTCAAATTCCTTCCCGACCTCGACAATCGCGACAATATTGGAATGAATCAGTTCATATGAGACGAACTGCACACCAGCAGCAAACCAATACTCCCCAAGCTTTGGCTCAATGTAGGTGTTCATCTTCTGAAAGACGTTACCAAGATCATCAAGACTAGGCAGGCCACTGCCCGACAATCCGAGTTTTGAGGGATTGTTTAGTCCTGCCACAAGCGGGAAACTGCCAACTTCTGACACATCTGGGGCTTTTACGACCCGGTTGTAGCCAAATCCAGCGGAAATACCGGTAACAAAAAAGGACGGTGGCCCGCCGATTTCTGTGTCCAGGAAGGCAAAGCCGAAAAACGAATTATTGATATGACCCTGGCTGGCAAGCGAGGTGAAAGCACCGAGGGCAGTCACACTAAAATCAGCGGTTTTGATCATCAGGGCGCCGTCATATTCTTCGTTGCCGTCAACATTATTGCGCAGCAAGCCGCCCTCAATGGTCAAAGCCGATGTCTCGAAAGCGATAGCCAGCCCCTGCAAGTCCATCTTGATGTCATCAATGCTATCCAACCCAAAAATCGGCACTGTTGCCGATAAACCGATCAGATCAACACCGAAGGTTGAAGTGGACAAACCACCATTTAATAAAACCTGGATATCATCCCCAATCAGATTAAATCCGATCTTTTCGATATGGATCGGCCCGATTGATTTTTGGATATTGATCCAGAAGATCGAAGATGTTGAAACGGTGGTCGGCGTCTTACCACTTGTTGGGTTTGCGACCTGTCCTGTATTCCCCGGCGTTGTGCTTTGTTTAGCGTCTTTGGTCTCCTGGGGTGGGGGTGACTTTCCAGACAATGGGATATTCAGTTTGCTGATGGTAGCCCCATCCAGGACCAAGGTGAGTTCCAGATGAAATCCGTTGTTGGTATCTTCTCCACCTAACGCATGTTCGAAATCAAGCTTGAAATCATTGATCACCACAGCCTTATCGGCAAAAGACTGGCTAACCAAAGGCATGTGTTTAGATAAAATAAACTCGCTGATCTGGAAGCCACCTTCGACCTTGAGACCGTTATCGTTATACAAACCGAAGAATAACTCTCCCGGAATAACAACCGGTGAAAACGTAGCCTCAGCTATGGTTTTAGCTTCAGTGGAAGGATTTTCTGTGGATGAAGACATTGTTTTATTCTTGGTTTATAGAAGGTTACGCCTCTGAATTACGGCGTATACTTGACCCAGCCGCCCCAGCCCGGAACGACTGGATTTCCATTATTCAGATACGGAATAACAGGAGGACGTCCTGCGTACACTTCCGCATTGAGTGTCGTCGCCAATTTTTGACCCAAACTGCAACATCCGATGGGAAGGGCGCTGAAACAAACGGCGAGCTTAATACGAGGTAGACGGCCCGCTATAGTTCTAAAGAAAGCTTGGATCTGTGCATCTGCATTAACGAAAGCAGCAAAGTCGTCTTTGTAAAAAGGCCGGGAGAAATTAACAGGTAGGCCACCGTTGGGTCTTTCATGCACAAAACAAGGGAATACATAGCGGCCAATGCCGTGAACGCCAATGATCATATCGACCTGTTGATTTGCTGGTGGTGCGGCACCGGCTGCTCCGGCTTCCAGCCAAAACAGCTTTTGGCGATTTACACCATAGGAGTTATCCATCCGGGTAAACTCATCATTCTGGACCAAGGCAAATGACATCCCGCGGCTTGGGACTGCACCATGATCATCGAAAATAGTGGGATAAACGCCCATTGAATATCCAGGTAGAGGGACAGGAAAATGTCCCACAGGCAGTGGTATTGGGCTTGCGTTATTCATAACCGCAGGTGCGGCAGGAGCGATTGCGACCATACGACGTGCGGTTGCATCGGCTGTTGAAATTGGGACCGGCAAACAGGAGGAACCAGAAAGTGCTCCCATGAAGTGCAAACCGCATCCCATTGCCCCACCGCCAAGACCGGCAGTAATTCCAGCAGTCAATGAAATCACATCATTAAATTTCACCTGACCGGTTTCGATTTTTGTTTTTATCACAGAAGAGATCACACCGCCGCCGCCGCCACCAAGTGTAATGGCACTTCCCGCCATGATCATTCTCAGATACTTGAGGCGCGCTGTCGGCGTCGCGCCTTTTTGCGCCCATATTCCGAACAATTTATTGCCCACCAATGTCGCAACAAAAGAACCGGCAAAGCCACCGATAAAGCCACCAGCGAGATTTGCCCCAGTATCCACCAAGGAGCGTTTGAATCCCAATCCGCCAACTGTCTGACCAATTGCACCGGCCACGCCCCCCACAACTGAAGACGCGATCAAACCTGTGCCATAAGAAAAAACGCCGGCAACGCCGATCGTCAATGTTAAAAGCACGGCACCTACACTGCCGATTACCTCATATGCGATCTCCGCTCCAGAAGAAGTGTCAGCCGCCTGTGGTACCGCAAAGAATGCCAGAGGTGCTGCCGCTGAGGTTCCACCAATAATTTTTATCAGGTCAGCCGGTAATCCTGTTAGGGCAGCCAGGTTTTGTGGCTTGTTAAATGTATCGTGGAAATCATTTTCCTTTCCTAGAATTTCAGTGGTAGTAAAGGCTACAATCGCCATCAAAAATGCGATCAAATCAAGAACAGTGCACTTCTTTCCCGGGAAAAAATGTTCATAAAACGCCTGGAAAAAGTCGTTATTAATCGGCGCATCGAGATAAGCCTTCAATCCGATTTCGCCTAAGAGTTTCGAAACCTGACCGCCACTGAGCACCGTATTGAGCTGAGCCATTATCTCGTCGACTTTAAACAGTTTGAAAAAGTCTTCGACCAAGGAAGAAAATGGCTGACTGCCCGACAAAACCTTGAGTAAATCATCCGCCGCCATGCCTGTCAGTTTCACCAAAGTTGCGGCATTTAAAAGAGAGGCAAAAGGTTCAAACAGCTTGCCTAACTTATCAATGGGGTCTGAACCGTCACTAGTCTTCACACCGGTGACAGGTACGGCTGAGGTAATCATCGGCGGGTACGCAAAACCATTCAAGTAGCGCCCAACGTCTATCTTTTTGAGTAATAGCGCGTGTACAGCCTGACGTGATGAATTGCCATTTTCCTTTTTCTTACTAGTTGCAGCCGAAAAATTGGCCATCAGTTTCTGGCTTGACTGCTCATCATTACTGTTGGAAATGAGATCCGACAGCGACTTATCGAACAGCGTCTTCAACTCTGTTTCCACCGCCTTGATCTGGTTTCCAAATTTATCCAGAACCGTTTTAACAACTTTTTTCTCTACAGCACCTGCAATATTGGGGAGTTCTGTTGCAAAATTGTCCAGGAAGGTTGCAATACCTGCTTTGGCTGCCAGAATATCGTCCAGCGGCCCATTGTTTGACTTAAGCATCGTTACCTCTGCCCGCCCTGTGCTGGACTGCACATAAAAGGCATCGCCATTCTGGGTGCTGACAAACAAACCGTCGTTGGAATGCGTGATCTTATTGACCGGAACATCGTTTGACAAAACGTGTTGACTTGCACGAAGTCGTATCTGAGGTGATTCAAGCAAGCCAGCCGGATCTTGCACGACGAAATGATAGGTTTTATTTCGCCCGTCAAAATGCAGCACAATACTGAGTTTGATCGCATTACCTTCTCCAGGTGATTGCGTGCAACTTGACACCTTAGCCTCGCCCAATTGCCTGGACACCAGCTCTATTTTTTTTGCTTCAACACGTTTGTGCGTGAGTTCCAACCAGAGTTCACCTCCCTGGACGAAGAAAGTGTATTTTGAATCTTCTTGCATTGAATGCTCCTTAAAAATTAATCCTCAAAGGGTTTTTAATAATCGCTGATCATCAAAAGATGAGATTGACTTAAACTATTAGCCCATCATTATTTCGCATTAGCACCGAAATAAAACGAGCCTAGTCTAAAAGAATTAGGACACTCTTTTAAAGCAGATGTTAGGTTATCACGAAGTAATAACTCAACGATTTCCAGCTATGTATGTATAAAGGGGAGAAAAAGAAAGTAAGATCAGTGGCAAAACATAGAAAATAAATCTACATTAAAATGAACCACAGGTGAATATAAATAAAGTCCGCGAAAAAGCAAAGTTAGTAATGTTCAATTTACATATTTAAAATTATCTAACTTTTTAGATCGATTTGCAAGATTGGTAAAAAATAGCCAACTAGCGTAGGTGACCAAGGACGAGATCATAGCCAAACAAGCTGCGATAATTGCCCAGCAAGCAGCCTACATAAAAGAATTGGAGGAGCAACTTCCAATTTTCAAGGCAGGCCTGACCCTTAAATAAAGACTAAACACGTCAATTTACTAAACGCACAACACTGACTTGCTAGATTAGTGATGCTGTAATTCTATCTTCTACCATAGAGGATGGGAGCCATCCTGCTGCACTCGGTGAATATATGCACGCCTAGTGCGAGAAAGGCCCCGCAAGCACTATCCGCCATGGTTCGCTTTCCACTCCTTGACTATTGCGGGTGGTTCATCCCCTTCCGCTACAAAAATCAGAGAAGCAGAGTTCATGCAGTATCGAAGTCCTGTTGGTGCGGGACCATCATTGAATACGTGCCCCAAGTGGGATCCGCTGCCACTGTCCACTACTTCCGTACGAACCATCCCGTAACTTCGGTCGGAAATCTCTTCCACTGCGTTCTCATCAATGGGTTGGTAGAAGCTAGGCCATCCAGTACCTGACTTGAACTTATGCTCAGAGCTGAATAAGGGCTGGCCGGTAGCTGCGGAGTAATACATGCCTTCCTCCTTATTATCCCAATATTCCCCGGTAAAAGCACGCTCGGTACCTTGCTGGCGCAGGATGTAGAATTGCTGAGCGGAAAGAATCTCCTTCCACTCTTCATCCGTCTTTTCAATAGGATAGGATTTATTTTCCTCGGTTGAGCTCGTGGATTGGGTTTGACAGCCCGCAGTGATGTACACAAGGCTAAGCATCAAAATAAGCGACAACTTCATAGTCTTCCTTTTTTTACCATAAACGAACGCACCAGGCATTTGGTTAGTCATATCCGGGATTAAGTGGAAAATTGTGTGGTAATTGTTATTGTGAATACTTTTTGACACGATTATGCCCCAAAGATTACCTGCGTTATCAAGGATGATTCGTTGATATGCTAATGATCAGAGGTAAAGGCTACCTAGTCCTGACCTCAATCAAACTCCAACCATCTAATATCCTCTAAATCAGACAGATACCGTTCGGTATCTGAAAATCCTAAAGCTTTCAGCTTTTGTAAATATTCGGATTTCTCAAACCCTTCCATTGGCGTATCAGCCCAAATGTAGGAAGCAGTAACTGCCAACCATCGGGGAGGAGGTGGATATTTCAGAAAGAATGCCACCTTAGCTTCTTCCTCCTCATAGTTATCCTCCAGCCAAGTGGAAAACACCATAACAAAGGTTTCACCTTTTCCCATTCTCCACCTGCTGCTACAGGGATGAGAGTTGGGGAAGACTACCCAATGCGGAGGTACCTCACCGTATTTTGAGATATACAACTCCCGTTCTTTGATATACCATTCTTCCTTACTGTACTGTCCCATTGTCTACCAGTAGTTTAGCCGTATCCAGGGCGTCCGCAAAAGCTTCATACAATGTGGTGATTGGGAAGAGGTTGGAGTTTAGCGCATACCATAACTCCAACCTCAGCTTGATTTTGCGAACTACTTACCCTTCACTTTTTATCCCAATGGAGATCTGCGGAACCTGTTGGGCCTTATCGTTTATACGCTGGATATCGTTAGCTATGATTTGGTCTAACAGCGCTTGTGCTTCGGCCACTTCGCCACTCAACTGTTCCAGTCTGTGTAGCTGTGGTTGGGTAGGTCTAGCCGTTGCCCCATTGATCGCTCGCATCAAAGAGCGAATTTCCTCTCGGAGTCTCGGTCTTTGTCGATAGCCCATGTTGGGTGGTGGTCGCTTCAGCACGTCATCCTGCAAATCAGAAATGCGTTGCAGGGCATCTTCAATATCATCCTTCAGCGATTCGTCAAAGCCTTCGCTGTGATCTAGTCGCTTCTTCAGCTCCTCCAATTGGGTGATCGAAGTATTGGTATTGTTGATAATGGTGTTCGTCCGCGACAGGAGATCTCGAAGATCCAGCAATATTTTTGTGCGGGCTTCGTAATCAGCTGGTGCCAATTCGATTCGCGGATCAGCACGAACTTCAATGGGCGTTTCTAGTTGAGTACCATTCACTTTTAAGCGTGCTGTGTAAGTGCCCGGAGATACGTAAGGGTGCATTTCTCCCGAGAACCATCCACTACTGGGAGCGCCTTCCATTTTGGTCGCTGCATCATGGCCTAAATCCCAGACGATCCGGTTGACACCAGCTTGGGCCATGGAGTCTGTCAACGTTCGGATTACCGTACCAGAAGCATCGATGATATCGACTTCTGCCGTTGTTTTTTCGCCTTCCGCCAGGTAGAAATTAATGTTGGCGCCGTATTCTGGATTTTTCGCTCGATAATGACGATCACCCAGGTTTTCCAATCGCCAAAACATATGCCATTGGGTGGCCCTCCGCACCGGGAAAAGGTGAACTGATTTACCTTCAGTATTCCCCATTTCCTGGAGCGGACGGATATCATCCAAAATCCAGGCTCCTCTCCCGTGGGTGCCCACAATCAAATCGCGGTCCCGAGCCTGAATGCGCAGGTCCCTGACCGATACATTCGGTAGGTTATTATTAATCTTAGTCCAAGATTGTCCCCTATCCCAGCTGGCAAAAATGCCGTGCTCCATTCCCGCGTACAGCAGGTCTGGATTGATAGGATCCTGGCGAACAACTTTGATATAATCATCCTGCGGGAGGCCATCGCTTATTTTAGTCCAGCTGCGTCCATAATTAGTGGTCATGAACGCATAGGGCTGGAAGTCATCCATACGATGCTGGTCTACCGTAACAATTGCGGTCCCGGCATCGTGCTCAGAGGCGTGAATTTTGGCCACCCAGGCAAAGGCTGGCAGCCCGGTGATCTGATCATTAAGCTTGGTCCAACTTGCTCCGCCATTCCTGGTCAGATGAACATTGCCATCATCCGTTCCAACCCAGATCACCCCAGCTTCAACCGGAGATTCATCAATGTAGAGGATGGTACAGTGAAATTCTGCGGCAGTATTGTCCTGGTAGATCTCGCCACCAGAGGTTCTCTGCTTGGATTTATCATTAGTCGTCAAATCACCACTAATCTGCTCCCAAGAATATCCCCGATCGGTGGACTTGAATACTACGTTTCCGCCAAAGTAAACGGTATTGGGATCGTGCGGAGAAACCAGAATGGGCGAGTCCCAATTGAAACGAAATTTGTGGTCTTCAATGGCATCACCGGCAGAGCCAATGATCTTCGGATAGGGATGAATGTTGCGGACATTTCCGTAGCGGGAATCTACGTGAAAGATCACCCCACCCTGTAAGTTCGCGTATACTTCGTGTTCACTTCCCGGAATCGGTACCGCATAATACCCGTCCCCGTAAGCCAGTCCTTTCCAGTGCCTTTTTAGAATCCCAGCCGTATAAAGTGAATTGCTAGGGCCAACCCAAGTGCCGTTATCTTGTAAGCCGCCGTACACATTGTAGGGGTCCTTATTATCAATAAACAATTGATAGAATTGGGACAATTCTACGTTGTTGATGATCTCCCAGGTGTCGCCTCCATCGTGGGATACCTGATAGCCACCATCACTTCCGTTCAAGATGCGATTGGAATTAGCGGGGTCTATCCATAGTGCCTGGTGATCCCCGTGCACGGTCCTCGCAATGCGCTCCCAGGTTTTTCCGCCATCTTCTGATCGACTCAGCCTACCGGAAATGGAAAAAAGAACATCGGGATTATTCGGGTCTACCCGCACATCGCTGTAATAGAAGGGCCGGAAGTTGATGTTAGGGTCATCATTGACCATGACCCAATTGTCTCCACGATCTTCAGATCGGAAAGCCGTACCACCACCCTGAAATTCGGTCATCAGATAAACGATATTCGGTTCACTTCTGGCGATATGAATTCCCGGACGAGCCATGGGTTTGTCCGGTAGACCATTCATGATTTTGTCCCAGGTTTCGCCACCGTCCATCGTGCGATAGATAGCAGTTTCTTTCCCACCATCATCAAAACGCCAAGGCGTTCTTCTGAACGTCCACATGCCGGCGTACATGATTCGAGGGTTAGTCATCTCCATGGCGATATCAGCGCAGCCGGTGTCCTCGTCAATGTAGAGAATCTTCTTCCAGTTCTTACCGCCGTCAGTCGTTTTGAATACCCCTCTTTCCGGATTAGCCCCCCATTCCTTACCGAGGGCGCAAACGCAGGCTACATCGGGATTAGTGGGGTCTATCACGATACGCTTGATGCGTTCCGTTTCCTTCAATCCCAAATGCACCCAGCTTTTACCGGCATCTACCGAACGATAAACGCCCCAGCCATAACCCACACTATTTCGGGGGTCACCCTCTCCGGTACCTACCCAAAGTACATTGGGATCTGAGGGGGCTATGGTAAGCGCTCCAATGGAGTAGGCACGCTGGCCTTCGAAAATAGGCGTAAAGCTTACGCCTCCGTTCGTTGTTTTGAAAATGCCTCCGTCGGCTCCAGAGACGTAAAAGGTACTCGGGTCGCCAGGAATACCGTCGATATCCGTCACCCGACCTCCCATATTGGCCGGGCCTATAGCCCGCCATTCATAAGATTCTAGTGCTTTGGAATAGTTATCGTTTTGCGAAAAGGTGGGGTTTAGGCATAAGAAAACCCCAAGGAGTGGCAATAGGAAATATGGTCTCATAGGTTGTGGTTTAGTCTCTAAATAACGTGAGATTGGGCCGATCTACCAAGCAGAGCAACGGTCTCATATCTTCTTTGCAGACATCAAACCACCCTTAATCGGCTTTTTCAATGGCCCTATTCATCTCTTTAATATTTTTAGACTTTATGTTATAGGTGACCGGGTCATACACGCCGTAAACGATTTCTCCAGTAAGGGCATTGGTGATGGTATAAAAAGCATCTGTGGAACTTCTCACATAGTTGAAGTAGTAGAATGGTTCTTCTGCGGCCAGAATTTTTGTACTTAGTTCACTTGCATCAATCAGCGCATATCTGTATTCATAGTCACCAAATAGGTCGTCTACCTCGTGTCTCTTACTCTCATTTCCATTAAATTTATTGTATTTAATCAACAGATAATCCGGCACGTATAAGGTCTTTCGGCGTAATGCGCTGAGTTGAGCTTCGTCCAATGTTTCACCAAAAATCCATCGTGTTTCCCCCTTACTCAATACCCGATTAACTTCCTGCAAGGCATTCTTCAAGAAACCCGGTTCCCAGTTGTAAAAATTGGCCTCATTGTAGACAAACTCCATATGATCGTTCTTTTGACCGTCAGTAAGGCTAAAACTGTGGCGAAACTGGTCTGCTAATACCATCAGCTCTCCATCGGGATACACCGCAATTCTTGCAAAGCTCCGAATTTCGAACTTTGGCTCTGGCGTTTCGCCTCGCCGCTCAAACCGCTTAAGTTCTTTGTCCGAATAAGGGATTTCATCTCCAGGCATACTCAGGTGCAGATAGTAGTGTGACACGACGTAAGAAGTAGTCTTCATCTGGACTGTAGTCGCATGTCCCTCCAGACCTAGGAAAGCATAGGTATCCCTACCACTGTCCTCCACATAGTCTGGGAGCTCACCCCTTGTGATGGCGGTAACCTTATTGACCGTCCACACTTCATCTAGCATAGCCTGCCACTCTTCAATTTCACTCTCATCACCAGGCCTCATAATAAACAGCGTTTCGGCTTCTCGAAGTGCATCGAGGTCTTCGGGCTCAAAATCTCCTGCCTTCATTCGGGTTTGGCGTATGGAACCAACATTAATTTGTGCTTCTATTACGGTAGTTAGTAGAGAGAAAAGTAGTAGGCAGATCAAGGTTTTGTACATGATAATAGGTTTAAGTTTGATAATGATAAATTTTGCCGTTTCCAATTCCTAAAGCTCTTTTGAAAGCTACTCAGGAGTAACATTTAAGGTTCTCTGACAATTTTTGCGGGCTAGGTAACTCGACTTAGCACTCTCACTCGCAGGTGTTCAAAGTTGTGGATGCC
>JBCBWU010000004.1:0-74985 GCA_039816955.1 Bacteroidota bacterium | reverse complement strand
ATTAACTTGGAGTTAGGATTAAAATTTTATGAATTAACGAACCATTATCGCATCGAAGCTGCTAAACAACATCTTCAAGCGACAACGGATAAGAGCCTGAGTATGGAGCAATTAGCGTATCAGCTGGGCTATAAATCCAAATCTACCTTCTACAATGCCTTCAAGAAAGCAGAGGGAATGACGCCCCGACAATACCAAAAGCCCCGCTAACGATTGTAAGGGTACTCGCTTACCCAATTAAAACCCCGCCCCAGCAGAAGGGTGCCACTAAGATCTTTTTTAGCGAAAGCGATGGTCAATGTATCCGCTTTCCATACTCCGTTCTTTAATAAAAGTGTGGTGTCTGTTTGTTCATACTGGAAGGTCGCATTGGTATTGAGTGAATCTCGCCAGCTGTACAAATGAACGGTTTGTGCCACCGTATCTGTTTCGAAGCCATAGTAGCTTTGCGATCCATCTTGATAGCGGATAGATGCGGTTCCTGGCCATTGTACAAGTAGTTCCTTCCAAGTTTCTTGTGCTAGGCTATCCCCAATACTTTGGCTACTGGTGCTGAAGCCAGACATTTCGTGGATACCATAGAGCGGTGGGCGCGGAGCGTTATCGCCATAAGTTTGCTGCTGTTCTAGCGAAGTACTGATATTCAAATACAGTACACCCAGGATGAAAAACGCCTTAATTCCCAAAGCTAGCTTTCGATATTTTTCCCTGTTCCATGGAGGCGTGAAATCAGCTGCGGCTACTGCCTTATTCCGAAACAAGAAATTGACGATCCGCGGAATATCTTTCCAGAGGACAAAAAATAGCATCAACAGCAAATGCGTAGAGAACAGCTTAACAGGAATATCGTAGCAGAAATTCATGGCGACGATATTGGCCATTACGGCAATTCCCAAGAAAGCTCCCACCACTTTGGTATGCCTAAAGAACAGTAGAAAACCGGCCAAGGCTTCTCCTAGCCCCGTAAATAAATTGAAGGCTTTTGAGTAACCCATGAAGGTCCACGCTAATCCCATCGGAGACATATCACCAATCTGTTCGGTTAAACGATACGGACCTGGAGTGGAAAATTGTGTTTTGAAGATTTTGGCACAACCGTAGCTAATTAGTATCACCGCGAGGTAATAGCGGATCGCAATTTCAAGATAAGCCTGCACCTTCTCGTAATTGATACGCTGACGATCCACCAACGACCAAATCAAAGTGCCTAAGCCCGCTAACAGCAGGAAAAGACACATTTGCGTATAGTTCGCTAGTTTATCACCGCTACCCGTAATGTCGGTACTGATTTCCCCCCATCCCAATACACTTTCGCCGAACCAGGCGGTAGTGGGATTCCAGATCGCACTACTTAATTCACTGACGTACTCGCCTAAAAAAGGCAAGGAATCGAGCGGAAATGGGAAGATGTACAATAGCAGATAAATGCATAGAAAGCGAAAAGTCAACTTGTAGGCCATTGACCATTCGTTGTTCAGGGCCATTGGAGTCTGGGTAGGTGGTAGGTCGTTTTGCATAGGTGGAGTTTTGGACTGGATGAGCTTCAGCTCTCACTTTTTTGTTCGGATGATCAAGTAAACTAGTAAAGCTCTTGTACAAATAGGTGGTTTAAACTTTTGTAATTCAGGTGAGGTGCTCGCATTTTAGAAGCTGACGAAGAGGCTTTTCGAGCGCATACCTGGAAGGTACGTGCGAGAAAAACGCTGAAGTAAGGTTTTAAAAGACGTGTGCCGCAGGCCAGTATAAAAGTATAAATCACCTCAAAGTACTCGGTAAGAGGTATTAAGTAGAGGCTTGACTTTACGATCATAAAATCCACGTGCGGGTACCAAATACTTTTACCGTATTAAGGAGCAATAGATCCAAAATATCGTTGTATTAGCTGAATATTTGGCTTGTTACCGAAAAAAGGAAGTAGGCTGCACTTTATCTGCAGTCTACTACAGCTTATCTCCTGTAAGTTCCATCAGGTAAAACTGTTGGGAAATTATATGAAATAGTGAAAATAGCCTGTTTTCTCTTACTAAAAGGCGAAGGCTCGAAGATACCCTGCTAGTATCAGGGTTTTAAGGAAGCTGATAGGAGTACGAATTAGTATTTCTCGCCCGAGCGATACTGTAAAATCCTCATTTTCAATCGAAATATGCGTTGGAGTAATAGTTTTGCGTATCAACCGATTTGTATTTCCAAAATAAGAACTGCGCTATGATTTTTCCCCGACTGTTATTCGCGTCTTCCTTTGTTATGCTATTTCATCTTCAGTTATTCACCCAAAATACTAGCCAGGCGATTGACCATTCTGAATTGTCTAGACTGCTAGCCAGGATAGACCAGATTGCTGATGAAGAAATGGCAGAACAACATATCCCTGGCATGACGATTGCTATCGTTCAAGCGGGTAAAACGATCTTCAAGAAAGGATACGGCTACGCTGATATGTATACCGGGAAAGCTGTTGATCCGGATCAATCCATTTTTCGAATTGGGTCCGTTTCCAAGGCGGTAACCCTCCTGGCATTAACCAAACTCATTGATGAGGGGCGCATTGACTACGATGATGATGTTAGCCAGTATTTTCCAAATATTCAAAACCCCAATAATTACCAAGAGCCTTTGCGCATTCGTCACCTGCTAAGCCATACCACAGGCTTGGACCAGATAGGTCTGGATCGGCATACGTGGCGCCTTGATCTGTCGCTACCCGAGCGCAACGCCGAACGCCCAAGCTTGGAGGACTTTTTAAGCAAGTATTTGATTCGACGTGCACCCGCTGGGCAACGCTACGTGTACGATACCTATGGCACCTCATTAGCGGGAGCAATCATTGCAAAGGTGGTAGGTAAGCCCTACCGGGAAGCGATGAACGAGGTGCTTTTCGCCCCTTTGGGTATGACACAAAGTGGAGTAGATCGGATATTAGACCCTCAGGCTAATATGGCTAGTGGACACGGTTTTAATGACGGGGCTTATCAAGTTATGCCGTATGAACTTTATTCAACTACACCAGCATCTTCCATCGATGCCACGGCTGGCGATATGGCTTTACTTCTAGAGGTGTTAACAGGGGATGGTACCAACCAATACGGTCGTCTTTTTACAGCAGAAACACTACAGCGCGTGTTGGGCCCCGAATATCGGCCGCACCCTGAGTTTGTAGGCACCACCCATGGCTTACACGAAGGCTTCTACTACGGGCTAGGCGAGGAGGCTTATGAGGTCCGTTCCATCGCGCACGGCGGAGATATGATTGGCCATCGTACCCAGTTTCGTATTCTGCCGGAATACCAGCTTGGAATATTTATCTCCGTGAACCGGAATCGCGAAGCGGGTGGTGGAAACATTACCATCGACCGAACAATAGTCAACGCTATCTTGGAGCACCTCAAGGTACCCAAAAGACAGAATCCACATCCCGTTCCCGAAAAAACGGAGGTGGACTTATCAGAATATAGAGGTAATTACTTCTACGCTGTATTCTGTCATACCTGCGCAGCAACGGAGGTAGAACGTGGTGCTTGGGAGCCTGGCTGGAATCGAAGTGTGAAAGTAGTTAATGGGGCACTGGTGCTTGATGAGCAGCGTTATCTTCTAAAGGGCAATGATGTCTTCGTCCGCGAGGATGGCTACGATATGCTTTTTTTTACCCGCAATGAAAAAGGGCAGGTTATTTCCGTGCAGGCGGAAGATGATAATAACACCTTTGAACGAATTGTAGAATGATGATGTCTATCAGGGTCTTGTTGGCCAGCTTATTGGTACTGCTGAGTGGACAACTACTCAGTCAATCACTTGTACTGGATTTACTGTTCACCAAGGCTCGGAATGTATTTCGGGCTGAGGTCATGCAAATTCGTTATGGAGGCTCCAACGGCCAGGGAAGTTACTTTGGCGCAAGTCTAAAGGTGGAGCAATTCTACAAAGGAAAAGACTCCTTTGACGAAGTAAGCTTTGGTGTACTAAAGCCTGATGTTATTAATCTAGAGTACGATACCATGATCATGGATTATTCCTTCCACATTGCAGTGGGAAATTCCTATGTGTTTTTCACGGATGGGATTGTATCCAGCAGCGAGACACCACGCCTGGGGGTTGCAAATCTGTCAGAGCCAGAAATAGAAGGAATACCGTATTCTGAGGCATTGGGACAGATGCTGGAAAGTTATGACCCTTTGATGTTTCTGGTCAGAGAAGATGTAAGAAGGGGTGCTGACTCGTACTATGTATTCTATAAAATGCAGGCTCAAGCCAAGGCTATTTTCTTTGCTGAGGTAACTGAGATTAATGAAGGACAGGATGACCACTATTTGATTAAGGTCCGAACGAAGACGGGAGAACAAACTGTCATTTCGCGGAATCTACAGTGTATTTGCCGGTCCGGTCAAATAGAGCTTGGCGGTCAGTACACGTTTTACACTAATGAAGACGAGGCTGGTCAATTTCGACCAATAGACGAGTGGTTAGGTATCATTGAGGCAAGTGAGTACGATAAATTTCGGGGGAGTAAGTATTGATAGAGAAGATCCTTCCCAATTGAAGGATGATTTCTTGCTCAGGAAGCATTACCCCATTTATGCTGTTGTAGCCACTTTTTCTTTATATCTCTTTTTTAACCACTCGATGGATTCCACCTTGTTTGTTTTCATAAAATCAAGTTCGTCGCTTTTTCTCATGATAGGGTTATGTTCACGCAGATTTTGGTCGCTCCATATTGCTAATTCTACAATCGTAGGTGTTAGAGATAATCCTTTTTCAGTTAGGTGATAAAGTTTTGTCTTCCGGTTGGTTGGATGATTCTTTCTCTCAATAATTCCGTATTGCTCTAAGCATTTCAGTTTTAAAGTGAGGATACTGGTAGAGATGGCTTCATCACTTTCAATAAAATCTTTGAATGTTTCCATTTCCTCTATTAGCATTTGCTTGATAATTACCAACATCCATTTATCTCCTAAAACGTCGATGGCGGAAGTAATTGGGCAGTCGCATCTAAATTCTTGGTTCATGATCATAATCTTCTTTGAGATCAAACATTTGAAATATCACTTCTAAATCCAAAGTAATTTTGTATTTTTACTTCGCAAACGAAAGTAATAACTTTTCAAGAAGTAATAATATGAGCGAAATCCAAATTTCAACTTTAGGGCTTATTTTGTCTATCATACCCGTCACACTGCACGGAATTGAAGTGATGTTTCCTATGCAAGCCCGAATGATAGTTAATTGGGTATTGCCCTTTTTTGGACTTAAAATGCCAAATGGTGAAACAGCGTTGACTAAAGATGAACAACTCACGATGCTTGATGCGGCTTTAGAGGCTTCTCCAAAGGAAAAATTAACCAATGCAAAAGACTACATTTTTCTTTTGCTTTTTGAACAACGTCAAGGAGCTATAGGCTTTACAGCAGTAGCTATAGCTGCTATTTATGGAATGGGACTTGAACTTGCTGCACGGCAACCCTTGCACCTTCTTTTTGGAATCGTTGCAGTTTTGATGATGTTGGTTAATGCCAATCACGCTGGATTTTTGCCGTTTCTTGGTAAGCATCCAAGGGTCTCAACACACGGTAGAAATGTGGGAATTGTTTTTACACCATTTTGGTTAGCCGTTGCGCTGTTGAATGGGTTGGCTTTCTCTTACGTGATGTCTTAGGTTTCTTAATTGGCTATAACCATCAGAATAACTTAACACGCCTAAGCCTCCCCCTCCCAAAAGTCCTTCAACTTTTGCGCGATTCCCAGGTTGGTTACCGCCGCAATTTCAGAAGAGCGGGCTTCCTTGACCTTCTTCATCGAACCGAAGTGGCTCAGCAGCTTGGTCGCCGTCTTTTCGCCGATGCCGGGGATGGCGGTTAAGCCACTCTTGGTAAAGTTCTGAGAACGCTTGTCGCGGTGAAAAGTGATGGCAAAGCGGTGCGCCTCATTCCGCGCGTGCTGAATGACTTTGAGGCTCTCTGATTTCTTGTTGATCAGCAGCGGTACAGAATCGCCCGGAAAGAAAATCTCCTCCAGTTTTTTGGCGATACCCACCACGGTTATTTTATCCGCCAGACCCAGCTTATTAATGCTCTTCATGGCTGAGCTCAATTGGCCTTTACCACCGTCAATGATCACCAATTGCGGTAGTGACTGATCCTCATCTACCAAGCGTTTATAGCGGCGGTAGACCACTTCTTCCATACTCGCAAAATCATCGGGGCCAACGACCGTTTTGATATTGAATTTACGATAGTCTTTTTTGCTCGGCTTGGCATTTTTGAACACCACGCAGGCTGCCACTGGGTTAGTACCCTGGATATTGGAGTTGTCAAAGCATTCAATGTGAATGGGCAGCCTACCCATCTGCAGGTCTTCCTGCATGGTCTTTAGGATGCGCTCAGATGGGGTTTGCTTGTTGGCATAGGTTGCAGCTTGCTTGCGCTTTTGCAGTTGGTAGTACTTGACATTCTTTTGGCTCAGCTCCAACAGCTTTTTCTTATCACCAATTTTGGGGATGGTAATACCCGCCTCCGTATCCGGTAACGCTATTTCACGATCCAGCAAAATCTCCGGTGCAATGCTGTTGAAGCGTTCCCGCAAACGCGGAATAGCATACTGGAGTAGATCCTCTTCTTCCTGATCCAGGTTGATGATGAGCTCCTGCGTATGCGTATGAATAATGGCTCCATCTACTACCTTGATGTAGTTGACGTAGGCTTCTTTCTCATCAACGATAAGGCTAAACACATCCACATCACGAATGGTGATACTCACCACTGTGCTTTTGGCCTGGTAATCTTCAAAAGCCAAAAGCTTTTCTTTCAGTTGCTGCGCCGCTTCGAATTCTAAGTTCTCGGCGTGTTGTTGCATTTTCTCCCGAAAGTGTTGCTTCACCGGCCCAAAGTTACCCTTCAGGATATTGCGAATCTGTTGAATGCGAGTATTATAGTCTTCCTCTCCTTCAAATCCTTCACACGGACCAATACAGTTCTTAATGTGATATTCCAGGCACACTTTAAACTTGCCGGCTTCAATGTTGGCTGCACTGAGGTTATAGGTACAGGTGCGCAGTGGGAATAGCTGCTTGATGAGGTCCAGAATAATCTTCAGCCGGCCCTTACTCGTATACGGACCAAAGTAGGTACTGCCGTCGCGGATAACTCTCCTAGTAATAAATACTCGCGGAAAACGCTCCTTTTTAATACAGATGTAGCTGTAGTTCTTATCATCCTTCAGCATTACATTGTAGCGGGGCTGATACTGCTTGATCAGCGCATTTTCCAGTAGCAGGGCATCTGTTTCTGTTTCCACTACCGTGAACTCTAGTCGCTCCGCATTTTTGACCATAACGCGGGTTCGATGTGCTCTATCCTTGCGCTGCCCAAAGTAATTGCTCGTCCGGCTCCGTAGGCTTTTGGCTTTACCCACGTAGATAATGGTCCCGTCTTCGTCAATGAAACGGTATACACCAGGTTGCTTTGGAATGGTATCTGAAATAGCTTGATAGTCAGCTGTGGTCATGCGCCGATTTGTGTTCTTCTTTACGCCCTCAAAATAATTGTTTTTACCCAACAAAAGTTTCCTGCACCAGTAGAAAAGTGCAGAAGAAACTTCGGCCGCTAACTTCTGGATAGAACGACAGCTTTCATGAGCCTTTCTGGTACCTAACGAATCAAGGTGACTGACCCTTGTTGCACCGTTTTGGTTGAGCCCCCATTATCCACCTCTACATAGAAAATGTACACACCCTGCGAGGCCGGTTTGCCCTTGACACGCCCGTCCCATTCTTGACCGATAAAGATCTGGTTGCCCCAGCGGTCAAATATGTGGATGGTATAGTTTTCGGTGGCTTCCTTAGCGTAAATCCGGAAGGTGTCATTTACACCGTCTCGATTGGGCGAGAAGACATTGGGCAAATACAATTGACAAGGCTTGAGCGTTAGGTTGATGATGCTATCGCAACCGTTGCTGGCGGGTACAATGTAGGTGTAAAGTCCTTCCTCTTCGGCGGTGAAATCACCAGCGGTATAGACCTCGCCTTCACAAATGGTAGCTTCAAGATCGGTTACGGGGGTGCCTGGACGTACATATTCGTACGGAGGCGAAATTCGACAACCGTCCGGCTCTATCATGCGCACCTGATAAAAGCCGTCTCCGTAATCTGCTACTTGCAAACTAGGACCAGTTTCACCTACTAGCGCGATGCTATCTCTATACCATTGGTATTCCACTGCAGTGGAAACATCTACCGAGAGGGTGAAGTCGTCTGCACAAATATCTCCGCTTTCAAGTACCTGGTACTGAAAACGGAAAGTCTCTTCCATGATCAGATTGTCGAGGAAGTAGTAGTTGGTGATCTCACCGTCAAAATGTTCGCACGGCCCACCGATGGCAATGGCTCGAATATCTTGTTCGGGCGTAAACTCAAAAAAGTCATCTACCCAAACCTCACCGGGCACGTCGGGGTCGATGAATTTACCCTCCATACGATACCAATCATCATGGTTGGTGGGGCAACCTGGCAGGTCATTTGCACCGAGGCCGAAAGGGAAATTGAAGCAATCAGGTGTACCAAATAGCGTCAATTCCATTGGCGGAGAACGGAGCTGGCTCGAGAATCCTAGCGAAAACTCAATGCGGTAGGTCTTTCCGGCTTCCATGGTGCCCAAAAGACAAACCGCAGCGTATTCCTTCCAGTCCCATTCGATGGGTAGATCACCGCGTACTTGCCCATTGGAGAAACCCACGATACCTTGACCATCAGGGTAGGGTAGTGGTACCGCAATGCCTTCCGGACCGCTGTAACCACAAGTGTGAATGTAGTCCGGCACCGTACCTATACTGGTAAACCAGGGCGGAGCGCAATCGAGTCGAAAGAACTGATCCGGACAGCAATCCATATTCTCAAATGAGGGATTGGGGATCAAGGATCGGAGTTCGATGAACTCACATTCACAATCATCATCTTGGAAGTCTATGAGCCCGTCCCCATCGTCATCGATGGCGTTGTCGCAAATCTCTTGGGCATAAGTTCCTAGGGGTAAAAGAAAAAGTAGCCCCAGCAGTGATAACAGTTTCTTGGTTGATTTCATTTTTGTTGGCTTCAATCCGGCGCGCAAGCACAGTGTTACTAGATAGTGTTTCGGCTAAAGATAGTGGATCAAACTAAGATTTGCAGGACACATGGACGACAGATTATTTGGAATTTAGAAAGCTGACTTTTAAACCAAAATGGAGTGGTTTGTTGTGCTGAAGTTCTTCAACTTAGGAGAAACAAACGTCACTGGTTATGAAAAAGCTCGCACTCTCGTTATCACTATTTGTACTCTCACCAATTCTTTTGTTGGCCCAATCCGGGATAATTAAAGGCCAGGTAATGGAGATGGAAACCAAAGATCCGGTGGTTTTTGCTTCCGTCGCTTTGTTTGAAAATGGAACCATAATAAAGGGCTGCGAAACAGACTTCGATGGAAATTATGTGTTGAATTCAATTCCCGCTGGGATCTATGCCATTGAGGTGTACTACCTAGGTTATGAGACATTTCGAGCGGATAGTATCCTGGTCAAGGATAATGAGGTCGTGACGCTTGATATAGTTCTTGAGAAAAAGAGCGTGACGCTCGATGCAGTAGTGGTACGTGAATACCGGATGCCGGCGATTAAAAAGGACTGTAGTTATAGCATTAGTACGATTGAAGGCAGCCATATGAGCGTGCGCGGCAGCCGCAACAGTGCCACTAACTATTACATTGATGGTAAAAGGGTACAAGGACAGCAATCAGATAATACTACCGCCCCAGCAAATCCGCAGCTTTCAAAACAGGGGCTTACTCCCGCCGCTACTTCTCAGGAAGCCGAAAGTGGTAATGAATTTGGCCAACGTGTAGAGAACAGTTTTCTCAGCCCGGAACAAGAGCGCTTTTCCACCTTCGGAGTCGATGTAGATCGGGCTGCATACAGTATTGTCCGGTCCTATCTCCAGCGTGGGCAAATGCCTCCCGCTCAGGTGGTCCGAACGGAGGAGATGGTCAATTACTTTGAGTACGATTACCTCCAACCGGATGATGAACACCCTTTTGCTGTACACTCTGAAATGGCGGTATGTCCCTGGAACGCGGATCATTTACTACTGTCAGTAGCCTTGCAGGGTGAGCATAAATCCCTGCAAGAATTACCAGTTAGCAACCTGACTTTTTTGCTGGATGTGTCGGGCTCCATGGGCGCTCCTAATAAATTGCCGCTAGTCAAGCAGTCAATTGAGTTTTTGCTGGACCGGCTTCGTCCGGAAGATCAAGTCGCTTTTGTCGTTTATGCGGGGGCTGCTGGCGTAGTATTACCTCCCACTACAGTGGCCGAAAAGGAGACCATTCTTACTGCCTTGCAAAATTTGAAGTCCGGCGGATCAACGGCCGGTGGAAGAGGCATTCGCTTGGCCTACGAACTGGCGCGGGAGTATTTTATTGAAAGTGGCAATAATCGCGTGATCCTGGCAACTGACGGAGATTTCAATGTGGGTATCAGCAGTGAAAGTGCATTGGAGGCACTGATCGAAGAAGAAAAGAAGTCGGGAGTATTTCTGACCACCCTGGGTTTTGGCTTTGGCAACCTGAAGGATAACCGCCTGGAACGCCTAGCGGATAAGGGCAACGGTATGTACGCTTACATTGATACGCCGGAAGAAGCACGTAAGGTTTTTGGCGAAGAGTTGACCGGTTCGCTCTATACAATTGCCAAGGATGTGAAGCTGCAGCTGGAGTTTAGCCCAAATAGCGTGAAGTCTTACCGTTTAGTAGGCTACGAAAATCGCCTATTGGCAAAAGAGGATTTTGATGACGATACCAAAGATGCGGGTGAGATTGGTGCGGGCATAGTGTTACCGCCTTGTACGAGATCATACCCCATGAGCTGGATCAAAAGGATTTGGTTTTGGGACGTTTGGAATTGCGCTACAAGCAGCCCGACGAGACCCAGAGTCAACTTTTGGTACATGAGTTAACAACTGACGTACGTTCCGTTGAAGAAACCAGCTGCAACTACCGTTGGGCCACCGCAATAGCCGCTTACAGCTTGCTTCTACAAGACTCTGATTACACTGGAGTTGCTGACCTGCAACTTGTAGAAGAAATTGCCATTAACTCATTGGGAGACGACCCTTACGGAATAAGACGTGCTTTTCTGAACCAACTAACAAACACCGCAGAACTGCTTGCCAGAACCGGTCAGAACTAAATTTCTTTTTTTACGCCCTTTTGCAGATTTTCTGTAATTTTCTTGCCGTTTTCAAATTAAGTTTCGTTTTTACGCTTTACAACCCGGACTGCGACTTGCACCTTTTTTTAGATAATAGAGGACTCAACATTTCTGGAAACTGCACGTTTGATAATTCCTTAGAAGCTTGAAAAAGAAGCCTTCTAAAGTACCCTTAATAACCGATGTTCACGTCTCTCTTGTATGAAAAAACAATTGGCAAGCATCCA
The DNA here is from genome assembly GCA_039816955.1 of Bacteroidota bacterium. Lineage (GTDB taxonomy): Bacteria > Bacteroidota > Bacteroidia > Chitinophagales > Saprospiraceae > Lewinella. The sequence continues at coordinate 63,535 of JBCBWU010000004.1, read as the reverse complement.
GAGAAGTATCTGGTTAGATCAACACTTGACTCCGCAGTCGCCACAGTATAATATTGGTGGATATGCACACATCAAGGGCTTCGTTGAGCAGGAGTTGCTGCAAGCAGCATTACGTGCAGTAGTTGATGCGCATGATATTTTTTCTTTCTCTTTTTTCGAAACGGAGGGACTTCCTGTCTATAAAACGGCTACCCGGGAGCAACTTAAATTCAGTTGCATTTCAGGCCTGAGTGAGGCGGAAGCCAAAGAGCGGATAAAAGCAAATTTTCTGCTCCCTTTTGACTTACAAAATGAGGAAGCTCTGTTTGAGTTCTGGCTACTTGAGATCAATCCCCAATCCTTTATCTGGTACGCTAAGTTCCATCATATAATCGGGGATGGATTTTCATTTAACCTGCTATTTAACGAAACCCAAAAGGCGTATCAGGCGAAGTTAGCGGTCAGCGACGCTCAGCCTGCCTCTTTGTTCAGCGGGAATTACCAGGCGTTCATTGCGGATGAGCAACATTCTCTTAACTCAGCCAAGTATTTAGCTGATAAATCGTATTGGGTACAAAAATTCAGTCAGCCAGTATCCTTAATTTTTTCTCGCTCTGAAGTTGGGAATAAGAACTTTTCCAGGCAGTTTAGGCTGCTAAATGAACCTTACCGCAGGTTGCTGGATTTTTGTGCAAAAGAAAAGATTAGCGCGCTTCATTTCTTCATCGCTAGTTGGGCCCTGGTTTTAGCTAAATTTTATCGGCGGGAAGTCATTCATCTCAGTACGCCAGTGGCCAATCGAAGCAATGCGAATGCCAGGTCAACATTTGGGCCTTTCATTCAGCTGCTTTTGCTACAAGTAGAGATTAATGATGACCTCACTGTACTTGATCTGTGTAGAGTTGTAAAAAGAACATTATCAGATAGTTATCGCCATCGATCTTTTCGGCTTACCGATCTGTTGAGGGAAGTGTCAGTTCTTCCTTCCAGACCTTACGATACCAGGATTTCCTACGAAAAGTTCAACTATACGCAAACCTTTGGTGAGTACGAAGCGCAAATTGTAGCCTTGTCCAATGAAAGTGAGGACGATCCTGTGTCGATTCACATCATGGACCATGGGAACGGCAGCCTGGAATTCAGATTGGATTTCAATAGCGCTTACCTATCAAGTGCTGAGGCAGCGCAATTAACTACTTCGTATCAGTATGTCTTGGATCGTTTTCTTTTGCAGGAGAGTACGAAGTGTGAACGTTTAACTATTAGTTCACCGGTGCAACGTGAGGCGGCATTGCGTCTTTCACAAGGGCCGGAAGTCGTCTACTCGGCAACTACCTTCGTTGAGGCCTGGGAGGAAAGCTTACGGAAGTTTCCAGAGCAGGTAGCATTATCTTTTCAAGACCAATCTTATTCCTACGCTGAAGTGGATACGGTGGCGAACTATCTAGTTCGGACTCTGGTGGATATAGGAGTGAAACACGGAGATCGCATCGGACTGATGTTAAGTCGCTCAGAGAAGATGCTCCCTTCAATTTTAGCCCTTTTTAAAGTAGGTGCGGTTTATGTACCCATTGACAATTCGTATCCTGCTACCCGTAAAAAATTTATTGCGGAAGACAGCGAACTGAAGCTCATTCTAGTCGATGCAAATTCGACTTCATTCGATAGTGAAAGGGAGTTCAATATTGAATTTGTTAATCCAGTAGTTATCGACACCGGTACAGAGCTTTTAGTCAATATTGAACCTGGTGATTTAGCGTATATTATTTACACTTCTGGCTCCACCGGAACACCCAAAGGTGTACTCATCCAGCACTCGGCCTTAGTCGATTATGCACAAACTTTCGCTGCTTATTTTGAGCTTAAGCGGGAAGATAGTATTGCACAGCAATCATCGCTCTCTTTCGATACCTCTGTGGAAGAGCTTTTTCCCATTCTGACGGTCGGTGGCCGATTGGTGATTGTTGAAACGCCAAAGGATTTTCACCAGCTGTTTACAGTTTGTGAAAATAATAAGGTGACGATCCTCAGTACCAACCCCTTTGCGCTACAGTATCTGAACCAGCATGTGGATAAATACGCTTTAAGTCTTAGAGTTGTGATTTCTGGTGGCGATGTGATTCGGGCTAACCAAATAGATCGTCTGCTGGAGAAGTTTTCAGTTTTCAATACTTACGGCCCTACAGAATCAACGGTCTGTGCCACCTACCATCCAATTCAACAGTTAGAAAGCTCCATCCCTATTGGTAAACCCATTGCTAATCGAAATATCTACGTGCTGGCGGAGGATAATCTGCAGCCACCAGGAGCACTTGGCGAAATTGGCATTGGCGGCCAAGGGCTTGCCGTATCCTACCTGAACCAAGCTGATTTGACGGCGGCGGCTTTTGTAACCGTTAATGGGGAACGCATTTATAGAACCGGCGATTTGGGAAAATGGGATCATCAGGGACGACTGCTGTTTGCCGGACGAAAAGATCAGCAGCTGAGCTATCGGGGCTACCGAATTGAAGCCGGTGAGATTGAGACGCAAATCAAAGCGCTAAATGCTCGTATTACGGATTGTTTGGTCACAATACGATTGGTCAACGACGCTCCCGTGTTAGTGGCTTATCTCATCTCGGATGAGCCAGAAAGTGCTGCATTCTCCTACGGAAGCGCACTTCGTAAGCATCTGCCGGCATTCATGATACCCACTTATTTCATGCGTCTGGCTTCATTCCCCACGACACCGAATGGAAAAATGGATGCCAAGGCTTTGCCCTTGCCCGTTCAAGGGGAAAAGAAGCAGCAAAAAACTTTGGCATCCACGCCCGAAGAACTAATCGTTGCCAATATTTGGGGTCAGCTTTTGCAAACCCAGGAACTGGATGTTCAGACGAGCTTCTTCGAACTCGGCGGGCACTCCCTCTTAGCCAATCAGTATATCAGTATTCTTAGGGATGAACAGGGGCAGGATATCACGCTCAAAGCATTCTACGAAAACCCAACGATCCGCGAGCAGGCCGATTTGCTGCTGACCAATACGGAGCACTTTGCCCCTAAAATCACAGTTGCTCCGGAGCTTGACTACTATCCGCTTTCTTTCCCGCAGGAGCGGCTGTGGTTCTTAAATCAGTTGGACGACAGCAATAAGGCTTACTATGTGCCACGCGGTATCAGAATGACTGGTACGCTCGACCGAGAATTGTTGGAGCGCTCTTTTACGGAAGTAGTGAGAAAGCACGAAATCTTACGTACCAGCTTTATCGAGATTGATGGCTTGCCCTACCAAAGAATCAATCCACCTGACTACTTCAACATTCCACTCCACGATTACGAGTCCTTGGAACCCGAAGAGCAGCAAGCCGCAATTGACAACTTCATCGCCGCGGAAGGGCAGCGACTTTTCAATTTGGAAACAGGGCCACTACTAAGAGTCACCCTTTTAAAGAAATCCAGTCAGGAACACATCTTTGTTTTTTGCCAGCATCATCTTATTCACGATGGCTGGACCCAGGGGGTCCTGCTACGAGAGTTCATTCGTACCTACACCCAACTGTCAAGGAAATCTGATTATCAACTACCAGCGAATAAATTCCAATTCAAGGACTTCGCGTACTGGCAAAAAGCTTACCTCTCGGGGGAAATCCTGGAACAACACAAAAAATTCTGGCAAGCCAAACTGAAGGGGGCTTCGCAAATTTTGCCTTTACCTACCATTGCTCCTCGTCCTAAGCGCCTGACGGGTGCGGGCGGCTTGCTCGTAGAAGTGATCGATCCGGCCTTCGCGGAAGAAATTCGCCAGTTCAGTAGAAAGGCCCAGGTGACCGTCTTCATCACGATGTTGACGGCCTTCAAAATCGTCTTAAGCAAGTTTAGTAACGAAACCGATCTGTGCATCGGGACAGCTGCGGCTAACCGTAGATTAGGGGTCATGCAAACTATGCTGGGGATGATCATTAATACCTTGGCACTGCGGACGCAACTATCAAGGCAAGCCACACTAAAGGAATTGTTGGAACAGATAAAGGATACCTGCTTTGAGGCCTATGCTTACGAAGATACTCCCTTTGGCAAAGTAGTTGAATGGGTGCAACCCGACCGCGATCTGGGGCTGATGCCCATCTTTCAGTACATGTTCAGCTTCATGAACACCCCTTCCCGGAATCTTCATCTTCCGGACTTGGAACTACAGGTTTTAAACGTCCATAACCGCACCGCTAAATTTGATATTAATGTGGTGGTGGTGACGCCGATGGAGCAAGCCGCACAAGAAGGTAGAACCGGACATGACGAAAGAATTATAGTAGAATGGGAGTATAATTCGGATATCTTTTCCGTGGATGTCATGCAGCAAATGTTGAGACTCTACATGCGGGTCCTTCGACTAATAATTAATGAACCCGAACTCACTTACGAACAACTAGGTAGTCTCACCACAGAAGAACAGGAGCAGATCGTTCTACAACAAAAAACGGATGCAGCACCCCTAATCGATACTCGATCGGTGATCAGGCGATTCGCGGAACAGGTGAAGAGCCATCCCAATCAAGCAGCGGTCGTCTATGATGATAAGACATTTAGCTACCAGACGTTGGATGAGCTATCGGATCGAGTGGCAACATATTTGATTAACAAACACCAAGTGGGTGCTGAGGATATAATAGGTATTCAACTGGAGCGCAGTGAATGGCTCATTGCTACAATTTTAGGAGTACTAAAGACCGGCGCTGCTTATCTACCTATCGACATCAACTATCCGCAAAACCGAATCGACTATATGCTGGCTGATTGCCGGTGTCGCGTGGTGATTGCTGACACTTTACTAGCGAATATCAGGACCACAGAATGGTCAGGATCTTTTAAGCCGGTAGAAATCCGCCCTGACCAACTGGCTTATATAATCTACACCTCAGGCTCGACGGGGCGGCCCAAGGGAGTGATGATCGAGCACCGGAGTTTAAGCAATTTCCTGGATGCCTATGGTCTGGTAGATCGCCACCGCTGTAGCTTAACCTGTCGTTACGTATTTGATGTTTCGGTGATGGAAATATTCACCAGCCTATGTTCAGGTAGTACCCTCTTTGTTCCTCAGCAGGAAGTAGTAGCCGCGCCGGAAGACTACGCTGCCTACCTGTACCAGCAACAGGTCAGTCACTGTTATCTGCATCCCATGCATTTGGAGCAGATTGGGGCCGTACTAGGAAGCTACGATAAGGTATACCTCAAGAAGATGTTGATTGGTGTAGAAGGAATTAAACCAGCGGCGATTGCCTGGTACGCAGCGGCAGGGGTGGAAATCGTGAATGGCTACGGCCCAACGGAGGCAACCATCTGTAGTACCTTCTACCAGGTTAAACAGTTGGATGACATCAAGACTGCTAATCTTCCAATAGGACAAGCACTTCCGAACTATCAGGTCTACATTTTGGAGCCAGAGGGCGTCAATTTGCAGCCCTTGGGTGTTGTAGGAGAGCTCTGCATCAGTGGTGCAGGCCTAGCCCGTGGCTATGTAAATGATGCTGCCTATACGGCGGAGAAATTTGTGGACCACCCCTTTGCTGTAGAGGAGCGGCTTTACCGCACTGGCGACTTAGCACGATGGTTACCAGATGGTAATCTGTCATTTGTTGGCAGAAAGGATGCCCAGTTGAAACTACGGGGTTACCGCATCGAGGCTGCGGAGGTGGAGCAGTCATTATTGGCTTGTCCCAGCGTGGATCAGGCCCTGGTAGCCATCTGGTCTGCGGGCCCAGTACCGGCTCTCGTGGCCTACTTGGTCACTTCCTCACCGCTTGATAAAAAAGCACTGCAAGCAATACTTAAAGCTGATTTACCAGCGCACATGATACCCAATTATTATGTCGAGCTGGATGCTTTTCCGCTTACGGTCAATGGCAAGATCGACCGCGCTGAACTTCCTGCTCCCGATCAACAAGCAGGGATACAAAACACTTACGAAGCTCCCCGCACCGACGAAGAAATGCAGCTGGTAGCTATATGGCAGGAGCTTTTGCAAGTAGAAAAAGTTGGCATCCGGGATAACTTTTTTGATCTAGGAGGCCATAGTCTGTTGGCTACGCGCTTGCTGAATAAAGTTCGCCAGCGTTTTTCAGGCGCTATATCCTTGCGAGCAGTATTTGAGAACCCCACGATAGCGGGACTAGCTGAGCAGCTGAGCTATCAGGATTATAGCCCCATACCTCGCAGTCCACAGATGCCATCCTATCCCCTATCATCCTCGCAGAAGCGCCTCTGGATATTGAGCCAGGATACCGATGGGCAGCGCGCCTACAGCATTCCAGGGGTATTTAAGCTCAGGGGACAATTGGATAAGGAACAGCTCTCGGCTGCTTTCAAAGTAGTTATCCAGCGTCACGAGAGTTTGCGTACGGGCTTTGTTCAGGATGATTCCGGTGAGGTCTCCCAATTTATTATTCCAGCCGAGCAGGTCCGTTTTCGGGTAGAAGAAGCGGGCTACATAGCAGCTGAAGATTTGGACTATCAGGCGTTCCTAGCGGAACTTTCGTTTTCGTTGGATGAGGCCCCCTTGCTGCGTGCCAAGCTGATAGAAGTGGGGGAGCAGTCCTATGTGCTGGTGATCGTAGTACATCACCTGATTGCCGACGGTTGGTCAATTGAGATTCTGGGGCGAGACCTGATGATGAGCTACAACAGCCTGGTAGCGGGCCAAACTCGGGTACTGCCGGAATTGACCATCCAGTACAAGGACTTCGTATTCTGGCAAACGGGAAGAGAGCAGCAGTTGAAGACTCAGCAGGCCTATTGGTTAACCCAACTTGGGGGAGAATTACCAGTTTTAGACTTTCCAACTTACGCCAGTCGTCCAGCCTTTAAGACCTATCGGGGAGCAAGTATTACGCATGCTTTCTCTGGTACTTTAACTGAGGAGCTGGAGCAAATGGCCACTGAGCAGAATGCTACCTTGTTTATGGTGTTACTGGCGGCGATAAACGGACTCTTGTTCCGCTACACTGGCAATCGGGATATTATTCTGGGTACTCCGGTTGCTGGTCGTCAGCATCCGGATTTGGAGCATCAGATTGGTCTGTATCTAAACACAATAGCCGTACGAACGCCCATTGAGCCCGCGGCAAGCTTCCGTTCCTTAGTAGAGGTGCAAAAGTCGGTATTACTGGCAGGGTACGACCACCAAGATTATCCTTTTGATCAACTGGTGAATGAGCTTAATCCACCACGGGATACTTCTAGATCTCCCCTGTTTGATGTCTTGGTAGTCTTGCAAAACCAACAGGATTTAGGCCTTAATCAGGAAGAAGGCTTACAGCGGTTAAACATCGAACCAGTGCGCGACTTAGATCGCGGACTGAGTCCCTTTGATTTTACCTTCTCATTTACGCCAGACCCCAAAGGCTTACAACTGCGCTTAGAATACAATACCGACATCTATCATGCTGATCAGGTAAAGCAGTTTGTCCAGCACTTAGAGGTATTCTTAAGCGAAGTATCAGCACAGCCTAATCTGCCAGTGGTGGAGGTCCCATACTTGGATATAACTGATCTGCAAAGGCTTCAGATGCTTGGTAGGGGAGTGGCTCAGACCTTGAACGCTCCTACGGTGGTGCATCGAATTAGGGAACAGGTGCGACACTACCCCGAACGGACCGCCCTAGTATTCGAAGATCAACAACTCAGCTACCAGGTCCTAGATGAGCTATCGGATCGGGTGGCAGCGTATTTGGTTGCCCAGCACCAAGTTAGCACCGAAGATGTAGTCGGCATTCAATTGGAGCGCAGTGAATGGCTTATTGTGACTATGTTAGGTATAATGAAGGCGGGAGCTGCTTACCTACCCATTGACCCGAATTATCCACAAAGGCGGATCGACTATATGCTGGCTGATTGTGGATGCCTTGTGGTGATTGATGACGCTTTGGTAAGTGAGATAAGATCCACTAGGTGGTCTGGTTCTTTTGACCCCGTGGAGATCCGCTCTGATCAACTGGCTTATGTGATCTACACTTCAGGCTCGACGGGGCGGCCCAAGGGCGTAATGATCGAACACCACAGTTTAAGCAACAACATTGAGGCTTATGGCTTAGTGGGGCCACATCGCTGTAGTTTGAGTTGCCGCTATGTGTTTGATGCTTCGGTGGTGGAAATATTTTCCACCTTGTGTTCAGGTAGTACCCTCTTTGTTCCACAACAAGAGTTGGTGATGGCACCAGAAGACTATGCCACTTACTTGCACCGGCATCAGATCAGTCATTGTTACTTGCATCCCATGCATCTGGAGCAGATTGGGACTGTACTGGGAAGCTACGATGAAGTATACCTCAAGAAGATGTTGATTGGTGTGGAAGGTATTAAGCCAGCGGCAATTGCCTGGTATGTGAAAGCTGGGGTGGAAATTGTGAATGGCTACGGCCCAACGGAGGCGACTATCTGTAGTACCTTCTACCAGGTTAAGCAGTTGGAAGACATCAAGACGGCTAACCTTCCGATAGGACAAGCACTTCCAAATTATCAAGTTTATATTTTGGAGCCAGAGGGCGTCAATTTGCAGCCCTTGGGAGCTGTGGGAGAGTTGTGTGTTAGTGGCGCGGGCCTGGCCCGCGGCTATGTCAATGATGCTCACTACACGGCGCAGAAGTTTATTGACCACCCCTTCGAGGCCGGAGCGCGACTGTACCGAACAGGCGACCTTGCACGGTGGTTGCTAGACGGTAATCTGTCATTTGTCGGCAGGAAGGACACGCAGTTGAAGTTGCGAGGTCACCGCATTGAGGCTGCGGAGATAGAGCAGTCTTTATTAGGGTATCCTGGCGTGGATCAGGCTTTGGTAACCATCCGTTCAGTAGGTTCGATACCTGTTTTGGTAGCCTATTTAGTCACTGCCCAGGCCCTTGATAAAAAGGCATTACAAGCTGCCCTTCGAGCAGATTTGCCAGCTCACATGATACCTAATTACTTTGTAGAGCTGGACGCTTTTCCGCTTACGATTAACGGCAAAATAGACCGAGCAAACCTTCCTGCTCCGGATCAACAGTCGGGAATACAGAACACTTACGAAGCTCCTCGTAATGATGCAGAAAGACGGTTGGTAGCTATTTGGCAGGAGTTGTTGCAAGTAGAAAAGATAGGCATCCGGGATAGCTTTTTTGATTTAGGAGGTCATAGTCTGTTGGCTACTCGCCTACTGAATCAGGTTCGGCAGCAGTTCTCAGGCGCGCTATCATTACGAGAACTATTCGAGCACCCAACGATAGCAGGATTATCTGAGCAGCTAAATTATCAGGATTACAACCCTATACCACGTAGTCCGGAAATGCCATCCTACCCGCTGTCATCCTCACAAAAGCGCCTCTGGATCTTAAGCCAGGATGCCGATGGCCATCGAGCCTACAGCATTCCCGGTTTGTTTAAGCTCAGTGGACAATTGGATAAAGAGCAACTGACGGCTGCTTTTAAAGTTGTCATCCAACGCCACGAGAGTTTGCGTACCGGCTTTGTTCAGGATGATTCCGGTAGCGTATCTCAATTCGTTATTCCAGTGGATAAAGTCCGTTTTAGGGTGGAGGAAGCTGGTTTTATTGCGCCTCAAAACTTAGATTACCAGGCGCTCTTAGCGGGTCTTTCTTTGTCGCTGGATGAAGCTCCCTTACTACGAGCTTTGCTGGTGGAGGTAGGCGAACAGTCTCATATATTGGTAGTCTCCGTGCATCACCTGGTGGCCGATGGTTGGTCAATTGAGCTACTAGGGCGAGACCTGATGATGAGCTACAATAGCCTGTTAGCTGGCCAAACGCCAGATTTGTCGGAATTGACGATCCAGTACAAAGACTTTGTATTCTGGCAATCTGGTCGGAAGCAGCAGTTGGAGACTCAGCAGACCTATTGGCTGTCCCAATTGGCCGGAGAATTGCCAGTTTTGGACTTTCCAACTTACGCCAGTCGTCCGGCCATTAAGACTTACCGTGGGGCAAGTATTACACATTCTTTTTCTAGCACCTTAATCCAGGAGCTGGAGCAAATGGCCATTGAGCAGAATGCCACTTTGTTCATGGTGCTTTTGGCGGCGATCAACGGACTGCTGTTCCGCTATACGGGCAATCGAGACATTATCCTGGGTACTCCGGTTGCTGGCCGGCAGCATCCGGATTTGGAGCATCAGATTGGCCTATATCTGAATACAATAGCCGTAAGGACACCTATAGCACCAACGGCAAGCTTTCGTTCTTTAGTGGAGGTACAAAAGTCGGTACTGCTGGCAGGTTACGACCATCAAGATTACCCGTTCGACCAATTGGTGAATGAGCTTAATCCACCAAGAGATACTTCAAGGTCACCCTTGTTTGATGCTTTAGTGGTCTTGCAAAACCAACGGGACCTAGGGCTCAATCAAGAGGAAGGACTACAGCAGTTAAGCATCGAAGCCGTGCGCGAGTACGACCGCGGATTGAGTCAGTTCGATTTTACCTTCTCTTTTACACCCGATCCCAACGGTTTACAACTGCGCCTGGAATACAATACGGATATCTATCATGCTGGTCAGGTAACGCAGTTTCTTCAGCACTTAGAGGCATTCTTAAGCGAAGTATCAGCACGTCCTGATCAGTCCATAGCGGCGGTGCCGTATTTGGATACAGCAGATCAGCAAAGGCTTCAGGCTCTGGGTAAGGGAGATGCTCCGGCCATGGAGACCTCTACGGTAGTTGATCGAATCAAGGAGCAAGTTCGGCAATTTCCCGAACGGATGGCAGTCGTATTCGAAGATCAAGAACTCAGTTATCAGGCACTGGATGGGCTGTCGGATCAAGTGGCAGCGTATTTGATTACCAATCACCAAGTGGGCCCTGAGGAGGTAGTCGGCATTCAATTGGAGCACAGTGAGTGGCTCATTGTAGCTATGTTAGGCATACTGAAGGCGGGAGCCGCCTACTTACCCATTGACCCAAATTATCCGCAAAAGCGGATTGACTATATGCTGACGGACTGCGGATGTCGGGTTGTGATTGATAATAAGGTGCTAGATGAAATCAAGACCACCGAGTGGTCTGGTTCTTTTGAACAACTCGAAATTCGTCCTGATCAATTGGCCTACGTGATCTACACCTCAGGGTCAACGGGTCGGCCCAAGGGGGTAATGATTGAGCACCAGAGTTTAAGCAACTTCCTTGAGGCCTATGGTTTGGTAGGCCCACATCGCTGTAGCTTAACCTGCCGCTTTGTATTTGATGTTTCGGTGATGGAGATATTTACCGCCCTGAGTTCTGGCAGTACGCTTTTTGTTCCGGAGCAGGAGGTGGTCATGGTGCCGGAAGACTACGCCGCTTACTTGCATCAGCACCAGATTAGTCACTGTTATCTGCATCCCATGCATTTGGAACAGATTGGAACCGTACTTGGGAGCTACGATGAGCTATATCTTAAGAAGATGTTGATCGGTGTAGAGGGGATCAAACCAGCCGCAATTACGTGGTACGTGGCGGCTGGGGTAGAAATTGTGAATGGTTATGGACCAACGGAGGCGACTATCTGTAGTACCTTCTATCAGGTTAAAAAGTTGGAAGATATCAAGACTGCTAACCTGCCAATAGGGCAGGCACTTTCAAACTATCAGGTATACATTTTGGAGCCAGGGGGCGTCCATTTACAGCCCTTGGGTGCGGTGGGAGAGTTATGCGTCAGTGGCGCTGGCCTGGCCCGCGGCTACGTTAACGATGTTGCCTACACGGCGCAGAAGTTTATTGACCACCCCTTCGAGGCTGGAGCCCGACTATACCGCACGGGCGACTTAGCACGCTGGTTGCCGGATGGCAATCTGTCGTTTGTGGGCAGAAAGGATACGCAACTGAAGTTGCGCGGCCACCGTATTGAGGCTGCTGAGGTAGAGCAGTCTTTGTTGGATTATCCCGGTGTGGATCAGGCATTGGTATCCATTCGGCCCGTTAGTTCGGCACCTGCTTTGGTGGCCTACCTTACTTCCACAGTGGAAGTCGAAATTGTGGAGCTGAGGTCCTATTTACAAACGCGGTTACCTGCGTATATGACCCCTTCCTTTTTTGTACTGCTGGAAGAATTTCCACTACTGCTCAACGGCAAAATTGATCGTAACGTACTAGCAAGGACAGAATTGTCGGAGTTAGTGAACGAAAGTTATGCACCGCCCGAAAGTGAAGCAGAGCGCAGCCTACAGGCTATTTGGGAAGCGGTACTTGGCCGTGAAAACATAAGTATAAACAGCAACTTTTTTGAGATAGGTGGAAATAGCATCCAGCTGATCCAGGTTCGAACTAAAATTGGCGATACGTTCCAGCGTCTGCCAAAAGTGGGTCAGTTATATGCTCATCCTACCATTCGTTCGCAAGCCCATTTGCTGAAGGAACTTACGCCGCGCGAACCAGTGTTGCGAAACTTGGATTTAAGCACTGTAGGCCAGTTATCCCAGGCCCAGAAGAGAATGTGGTTAATGCATCAATTGCACGGCAGTGAGCAGTATCATATTCCGCTGGCACTCGATATTACCGGGCCCTTGGAGGTAGATGATCTGAAAAAGAGCTTCGCGATTATGGTAGGCCGCCACGACTTGTTGCGCGCAGTATACGCACGGGCAGGTAAGCAAGTGGAGACAGTAATGCTGCCTGCTGGTTCCTGGACGATGGCGTACCATGATTGGACTGGGGATCAAGCTGGCGATCTAGAAGATACCACGACTACTTTTTTCTCACGCCCCTTTAATCTGGAAAGGGATTTCCCGCTAAGGGTCCAGCTCATTAAAGTGCAGAATGGAAAATACCAGTTACAAATAGTGCTTCACCATATTGCAGGTGACGGCGCAAGTATCCAGATTTTGGTTCGTGAACTGATGACGATTTATGAACAATTGCGGTTACGACAGGCAATTCCTAATCCGACGCGAGCTACTTACCGCGATTTCATCGCGCACGAGCGAGCTAAAGAAACTCGGCAAGATTCAGCGAACCTACTGGCCTACTGGAAGCAACAATTGGCAGAAGTGTCACCGCTGGAGCTCTCATCGGAATTTCAATATCAGCGTGGGAATGATGATGAAGCTTCCTGCCACAGCTTTTCGGTTCCAGGAGCAATGCTAGATCAGCTATCGCGAATGAACGGCCAACAGGGACTGACGATGTTCATGTCTTTGCTTGCTGCCTTTAAAATCTTGTTATCCAAGTTAAGTAAGCAGCGGGATATTTGTATCGGGACACCAATATCGATGCGTGAAAAGATTGAATATGCTTCCACGATAGGCTGTTTTCTAAATGTACTTCCCATTCGTACTACTTGTAACCAATCATCGAGCCTGCAAGCATACCTACAGGAAGTAAAACGAGGTGTATTAGATGCTTTGGAGCACAAAGATCTACCCTTTGAAAAGATGGTGGAAACCTTGAATCCAGATCGTAGAATGACCAGTTCCCCAGTGTTTCAAGTGATGTTCAATATGATGACCTCGGAATCATCTGCGAAATCCTCCGAAGGATTAAAAGTGGAGCAGCTTTCACCTAACTGGTACCGCAGTAAGTACCAAATGACCATGTATGTGCAGCAGGGTGATTCGTTGAATTTCAATATCGTCTACAAAAGTTCACTGTTCAATGCAGATTATATGCAGCACCTAGAGGAACAGTTGCTTTTAATCATCGACAAAATGGTGACCCGTCCTGATACTATAATCCAGGAACTTGATATTGCTGCGAAACCAACGACCAATACTCAGATTGAGCAATGGGATTTTTTACAAGACTAAAATCTATATGACATTGGGTTATCCAAATGTAGTTGAGCTTTTTGAGGATCAGGTCAGGGCAGTGCCTGACCAGCCGGCCATCATTGCTGCTCAGAAGGAGTTGAGCTACCTGGACTTGAATAAGTTCGTTGATAAACTAAGGGATATACTTCTGGGGCAGGGGCAACAGAGGGGTGAAAGGTGCCTTGTATACTGTCATTCGCCAGTGACGGCCATCATATCAATGCTGGGAATCTTCAAGTCTGGAAATGTTTTTGTTCCCATCAATACGAGGCTACCCAAGGCTAAGATTGCGGCCATCATCCAACAAAATCAACCGCGGTGGTTAATCTGTGATCAGGAAGCCTACGCCGATTGGCAAGAAATTCAGCAGTTAGTACCGGGCTTGGATCTGAATATCCTACAGTACGATCACCACCACCAAGTTATTGGGCTGGACGATAATGCTGTGGATGCCGAGGTTGGTAAAAATGTCGAATTCCAACCGGATACGCCCTGCTACATTTATTACACCTCTGGTTCCACCGGTGAGCAGAAAGGGGTGCTTGGGGCCTACCGCGGTATCAATCACTACATCAATTGGGAACTGAATTACCTTGGGGTTAACGAGCCCTTACGCGTTAGTCAGTTTTCGCCCTACTCCTTTGATGTTTTCCTGCGGGATGTCTTTGTCCCGCTTTGCCACGGCGGCACCATTTGTATGCCACCGTATAAAGACGGTCTACTGGAAATCAATCAAGTGCTGAATTGGCTAAGGGAATCCAAGGTCAACCTGGTGCATATCGTTCCGACCCTTTTCCGGGAAATCATCAGAATCGCTGGGCAGGATAGTCAGTTGCCAGATTTACAATTTGTCCTTTTAGCGGGCGAGAAATTGTTCTGGGAAGACATAAAGAGCTGGCAGGATATTTTCGGCGATACCACTCAGTTGTTCAATGTATACGGTCCTACCGAAACCGCCTTAGCCAAGTTTTGCTACCGAGTGACCAATACTGATGGTCAAAAAGGAGGCGTACCATTGGGCCAACCCATTGAAGGTGCTAAGGCTATACTACTGGATGAAGAACTAAATCCCTGTGCGCCGGGCACGGTCGGAGAAATCTTCATCAAGACCTCTTATCGTTCTTTAGGCTATTTCAGAAATGAAAGCCTGACGAACAGCAAATTCATTACTCACCCCATGCTTAAGTCAAGCGACCCCGTACTTTACAGAACGGGAGATCTGGCGCTGGTAAACCCCAACGGTGATTTCGAATTCGTGGGCCGTACCGACTTTCAGGTTAAGCTGCGTGGGGTAAGAATAGAACTGGGAACCATCGAACAGGAATTTTTGAAGTTCCCGGGCATCACCAATGTTGCCGTCGTCTTTGCGGAAGAAAAACAAGCACTGGGGGCGTATTTTTTGGCCAATAAGCAGATTGATGTTAATGAGCTGCGAACGTTTCTGATCCAGGAATTACCGCTTTACATGATTCCTACGCTCATCAAAGAGAATACCGCGCTACCAAGAAACCTGAATGGAAAAATTGACCGTCTCCGCCTGCTGCAACAACTGCGACAAGATATAGCCCAACGCCAGCTGAACTTCACAGCACCCCAAGGAGAAACAGAAAAACGCCTCGCCGCAATTTGGGCGGAAGTACTCCAAATAGAGACGGATGACATTGGCACCGAGGATAACTTCTTTGATTTGGGAGGGCACAGTATGGCACTGGTCGAACTGAAGAATCGGATTGAAGAGGAGTTTGAAAAGTCGATCGAGCTACTCGATTTCTTTCATTATCCAAATATCCGAAGTCTGGCCGAACATTGGGCGTGGAACTCAAGCCAGGATGCAAGGAGTAGCCAGACAGAGGAACCTGATTTTGATGAGATGAGCCAGGAACTGGAGGATGGCTTAAATCTATTTAACACGGATGACTATGAGCACTAGCAAGGGCCAAAGAACTGGATTAGAAATAGCCATAGTTGGCATGTCTGGTAAATTCCCAAACGCTAAAACCGTAGGAGAGCTATGGGATAAGATAAAGCAGGGAGAAGAACTGGTGCAGTTCGCCGATGCAGAAACCTATGCAGTTAGGGGTGTGGAAGCGCCTCAGGATGCTGGCGAAAACTATGTTCCTGCTTATGGAAGTTTCGGTGAGGAAGAATTTTTTGATGCCGCTTTCTTCAAATACCAAGCGTTTGAAGCAGCGATCATGGACCCACAGGTTCGAGTGTTCCATGAGGTGGTGTGGACAGCACTGGAAGACGCTGGCGTCGTACCACATAAGAATAATCGCATCGGTCTTTACGCCGGGGCCAGCGACAATAGTGTTTGGAAGTCCTATCACACCTTTGTTCATAATAGCCTTATGGTACAGGGGTTTATGGCCAAATTGTTGTGTGATAAGGACCGACTCTCTACCCTGATTTCCTACAAGCTGGGTTTGCATGGACCTTCACTTTTTGTCAGAACGGCCTGCTCTACGGCCTTGGTGGGTGTACATTTGGCGTGTCGGGCACTACTAACCGGAGAATGTAGTATTGCGGTAGCAGGAGGTGTTTCCATTTCATCACATGCCTTACCTGGCTACTATCACGCCAATGACATGATCTACTCGTCGGACGGTCATACTAAGACCTTTGATGCCGAGTCAGATGGAACCATGTTTTGCAATGGTGCTGGTGCGATCGTCTTAAAAAAACTGGCCCATGCCGAAAGGGATAAGGACCACATCTACGGTATCATTAAGGGTTCGGCCATCAACAACGATGGAGCGGAGAAAATCGGTTATACTGCGCCTAGTGTAGAAGGCCAACATCATTGTATCAAGCAAGCCCAGAAGGTGAGCAAGGTGGGCATTGACTCTATTAAATACGTAGAGGCGCACGGTACCGCTACCAACCTGGGTGACCCCATCGAAATCAAAGCGCTTAATCTGGCATTTGCTGATTATGGTCAGGAGATCTGTCATATTGGGTCCATCAAATCAAATGTTGGGCATCTTGGAGCCGCGGCTGGGGTAGCTGGACTGATAAAAACGGTACTGGCGCTGCAAACCCGTCAGCTGCCACCAACTGTCCACTTTAGTACACCGAACAATAATATTCCCTTTGCCGATGGCCCTTTCCAAGTAGTTGATGAACTTAGCACCTTGGAGCCATTAGCCGGGCATCCACTGCGGGCGGGCGTCAGTTCTTTTGGTATTGGTGGCACGAATGCCCACGTCGTTCTGGAAGAGCCTCCGCAACGGGTGGACAAGCCCGACAACAACCGCCTACTGCTGTTCCCGTTTTCGGCACAGCAGGGAAGTAGTCTAAGGCATTATCTACGCTCCTTTTCCGAATATTTGAGCCAAACTGACCACAACTTATCAGATATCGCTTACACTCTGCAAAATGGACGGAAAGCCTTCGACTATCGACTTTGTCTGTCCGCACGCTCAAAGACGCAACTGCTGGAAGGTATTGCCCAAAAAATGCCGGGAATTGCTCACTTGGAACGCTGTGGTAATACGCAAAGAAAAATAGTATTCATGTTTCCCGGGCAGGGGGTACAATACTTCCGTATGGGGCATTCGCTCTACCAGGAAGTACCTGCTTTTCGAGCCGAAATGGACTTAGGCTTCGCTCGGTTGAGTAAACTCATGCCCATCGACTTCAAGTCCCTGCTCTTTGATGAGCAAGAGCGGGAGCATCTTTTGCACGATACTAAATACACGCAGCCCATCCTGTTCACCATCCAGTACGCCTTAAGTAGGGCACTGGATAAGCTGGGGATCAAGCCCCAATATTTGATTGGGCATAGCTTCGGAGAGTATACTGCGGCTTGTCTTAGTGGTGTGTTGACGGTCGAAGATGCCCTGAAAATACTGATTAAACGGGGAGCCTTGATGGAGAAACTTCCGGAGGGACGCATGTTAGCAGTTTCCGCTGGGGCAGAGCAGATAAATCCTTATTTGAAAGCGGGCGTATCCATTGCATCTATTAATTCTCCCTACCAATGTATTCTGTCCGGAGAAATTGCCGCAATAGAATCCTTGATGGAGCAGTTTGAGGCAGAAGATATCAAGCATCGACTGCTGAACGTCTCATTTGCTTCGCATTCAACCTTGATTGATCATGTGAAAGAAGAGTATCTTGATTTTCTCCGCGCCTTTACTTTCCGGGAAGCTCGAATCCCATTCATATCAAATATTTCCGGTCAACTCATCGTGGGTGAGGAAGGTAGAACGCCTGAATACTGGTGCGAGCACTTGCGCAATACGGTGGATTTTTCCAAAGGAATTCAGACGCTGGACCATGAGGATAATCTGGTATTCGTTGAGATTGGTCCTGGTGATACCTTGAGCAGGTTGTTTAAACAGAATAAGCGCAAAGATTCTTCTAACATAGCAATTGGCTTAGTGCGAAACGGATTCGAAGAAATGACATCGGAAGAAGAACACGCTTATTTCTTTTCCGGCATGGGAGATCTATGGGCAAATAATGTTATGAGTGATTGGTCAACGATGGGCAGACCAGCTGAGGGGCGTAAAATACCCCTTCCAACTTACGCCTTTCAAAGAACGAAATTTCCTGCTTTCATCGATTTGAAATCTCTTCTCGCTGGCCAGGAAGTCGCTCAACAAATAGTGGGCGTTTCACAATTGGATCAATTCTTCGAGGAGCAAGATGAGTTTGATGCGGCGAGCTTTACCGACCAATCACTACTCGAAGACCTGCGGTTTATCTGGAAGAAGTTTTTTGGTGTGGACGAGCTTGATGCCCGGGCTGATTTCTTTGCCTACGGTGGTGATTCACTAAAGGCAATGGCGATGATTAAGCTGATCAACGAGCGCTTTAAGGTGAATATCCCGCTGAAAGTATTCTTTCAAAATGCGACTCTGCCTGATTTGGCCAGAGAGATTCAAACACTGCTCTGGGTGAACAAGGGCAAGGACTACAATAACAAGATTACCATCTAAACATGGAACATTTACTCCAAAAACTACAAGAAGAAGATGTTCACTTGACCCTTAAGGGGGACAATCTAGAGCTACATTTTAACGGGGACTCCGTACCGGCCGCGCTTTTGCAAGAACTGAAGGCGCGCAAGCCCGAGATTATTGCTTTTTTGCGAGCACGCCTCACCAAAGAAGAAACGGAGAAGCTCATCCCCGCTCTACGTCCCGCCCAAATTCCACTTTCCTTTAATCAAGAACGACTCTGGTTTTTAGACCAACTACACGGCAGTACCAATTATCATCTTTCCGCCGTACTCAAACTTACGGGAGAGGTGGATATGGATGTATTGCAGGCGGTAGCCCAACAACTGGTAGAGCGGCACGAAGTATTGCGAACGGTATATCAGGAAGAGGAGGGTAGTGTATTTCAAGCAGTTATCCCCAGCGATGATTGGGTCTTTGATGGGGTCCTAGAAGCCTCGGACTTGGACGAGCAGGGGCTGCATCAATTGATTGAACGTCAAATCAAGAAACCGTTTGATCTAGCCAGCGATTACATGCTGCGCATGGGCATTGTGGAGCAAGAACCAGCGACTCGGTACTTGATTCTCGTTATGCATCATATTGCCTCTGACGGATGGTCGATTCCAATATTTGTGCGGGAGTTCGCGAACTTGTACGCCCAGCGGCTGGGGCAAAAACCCGAACAAGCACTCCCTTCACTTCCGGTGCAGTTTATTGATTATGCACTTTGGGAACGGCAAAGTTTTCGGGAAAAGCAATGGGATGAAAAACTTAAATATTGGATAGAAAAGTTAGAGGATACACCGCCAATTGATCTGAAAACAGACAGTCCCCGCCCATTATCCCAAAGCACGGCCGGGAATAGCGTACAGTTTAGAATCGACGTGTCTTTGATGACGCGCTTGCAGCAGTTGGCCCAGGAAGGCAAGACTACCTTATACGTCATCCTGTTGGCTATTTTCAAAATCTTACTACAACGCTATTCGCGGCAGAACAGCATCTGTGTGGGTACCCCGGTCGCTAATCGTAATCTTGGTAACACCGAAAACCTGATTGGTTACTTTGTCAATACTATTGCGCTCAAGAGCAGCGTAGCGCCAGAACAGCCATTTTTAGACTTTGTGCAGGAATTGAAAACTACGGTTTGGAATGGCTTTGAACATCAGGAAGTACCCTTTGAAAAGATCGTGAAGGAGGTCATCACGGAGCGGGATTTGAGTCGAAATCCCATTTTCCAAGTGATGTTCGCCTTTCAGAACTATAAGAAGGCCAATCAGTCTAGTCAACTGGCCAATCTACAGTTGGAAACCTTAGAGCATAAGCGTCGCACGACTAAGTTTGACTTGAGCTGTAATCTGGCGGAGGACACCCAAGGCCTGGATGTTGAGTTCGAATACAGTACTGCGCTTTTCCGGCAGGAAAGTATTGAACGGATGATGGAGCATTTCCAAACCTTAATCCAGGAAATCGTTCACGATCCTACTCGCTCGATTGGCAGCTACACCATGCTCTCCACTACGGAAGCAGAGGCGCTGAAAACCTTTTCTGCCACTGAAGTGGAATACCCGAATCAGGTCACTGTGATAGATTATTTTCTCCAGCACGCAAAAAACCGACCTGGGACGGTTGCTTTGCGCTTTGAAGGGGAGCAAATGACTTACGCCAAACTCGAGCGGGCATCTCGGAAGTTAGCACAGTATCTTTTGTCGAAATCAAATGAGGACAGTAAAATCGTAGGCATCTGTTTGGAACGATCTTTTGAAATGGTAGTGGGACTTCTGGCGATTTTGCGAGCAGGCCTGGCCTATGTTCCGATTGATCCTGGCTATCCCACAAAACGGCAGGCTTTCCTCCTTGACGATACCAATATCCAACTGCTATTATCGGATCAAGTATCTGCGCCGAACCTGCACGCTCTGGAAACGGAAGTGATAGAGATTGATACGGTTCTGGCTAGTGGAAATGTAGATGAGTCACTGGATTTGCCGCAGCTTGTGCCAACTGATCTCGCTTACGTGATTTATACCTCTGGCACCACGGGGCGCCCGAAAGGGGTAATGAACGCGCATGCAGGTCTACTGAACCGATTGCTGTGGACCCAAGACTACTTTCAGCTCCAGCAAGATGTAGATGTCGTTTTGCAAAAAACCACCTTCAGTTTTGACGTCTCGGTTTGGGAGTTTTTCTGGCCACTGCTAGCTGGTGTGCCGCTGGTGATCAGTCGCCCGGGGGGGCATCAAGATAATGCCTACTTAGCCGAATTGATCCGCAAGGAAAAGGTAACTACTCTGCATTTTGTCCCATCCATGTTGCAGACCTTTTTGTTGGATTGGGAAAAGGGGGAGTCACACCCCATAAAGCGGATCTTGTGCAGTGGTGAGGCACTGGAGGTACAGCACATCCAGTTGTACCAGACTACCTTGGGAGCGAACATACCGCTCTATAATCTGTACGGACCAACGGAAGCCGCTATTGACGTAAGTTGCTGGCAAGTGCCCTTAGACAGCTTTGGAAACAATTCAGTTGTCTCCATTGGCGGGCCAGTAAGCAATACGCAATTATTGGTGCTGAATGAGCAGCACCAGCAGACGGGAATCGGCATTATTGGCGAATTATTTATCGCTGGTGCACAGCTGGCCAAAGGCTACCTGAATCGCCCTGAGTTGACCGCCGAGCGTTTTAAAGAATTGGAGATAACGGGTCTTGGTCGGCAACGCTTATACAAGACGGGTGATCTGGTACGCTGGTTGCCAAATGGTACCATTGAGTTTATCGGGCGTAATGATGATCAAGTCAAGATTAGAGGCAACAGAATCGAACTAGGGGAGATCAAACATGCCTTGGCCCAAGTGCCGCACATTACTCAAGCGGAGGTAGTAGTCAAAAAAGACTTGGATGGTCGCCAGTTGCTGCTAGCTTACTTCACGGCGAAGTCTGAAGGTCTTGACAAAGCGGATTTACGGGAGAGGTTGCAAGACCAACTTCCTGACTACATGATTCCGCACTACTTTGTGCAGTTGGAAAGCTTCCCGCTCACCACCAACGGTAAACTGGATCGTAAGGCCCTGCCCGATATTGCGGCAGCGGATATCATTCGAAAAACCTACGAAGCACCAACCAACGAGCTGGAATCCTTACTGGTTCAAATCTGGGAAGCGGTTCTGAAGCAGGAACAGATTGGGGTAAACGACAATTTCTTCGAGCTAGGCGGTGATTCCATTATGGTAATCCAGGTGGTGAGTAGACTGAAGAAACACCAGTATTCACTACACCCAAAAGATCTTTTTTTAGCTCAGACTATTCGAGCGTTGGCAAAGACGGTCCGGGAAAAAAAGCAGACGGTCGTTGGAGAGCAAGGGCGTTTGCGGGGCGAAGTTCCTTTACTGCCCATGCAGTTAGATTATTTGCAGTTGAATCCTCCTACGCCGAGTCATTTCAATCAATCTATTCTGCTGGAGATTGATAAAGACGTAGACCTAGCATCTTTAAAGCAAGCGGTGGCGTACCTGTTCGATCGGCACGATGCTTTACGGATGTCTTTTCGAAGGAAAGGCGAGCAGTGGATACAAGAGTACGGTGATTTTCAAGGAGAGTTGATATCAATCTCTCTGGAGGGAGAAAGTGCCGCGAACTGGTCTTCGGAGCTGGAACTTCACTGTGCTCGGTACCAAAGCCAGTTGGAAATTGAAAACGGAGAGGTAGCGCGATTTGTCTTTTTCGAAACACCTGCGGAGGTCGAACGGGCCAGGCTTTTTATTGTGCTACACCATTTGGTAACGGATGGTATTTCCTGGAGGGTCCTCCTGAATGATCTGGAGAGTTGGACGAACGTGTCTGATACTAGAGACGCCCCTCCCAAAGCCACTTCGTATCGACAGTGGGGTGAAGCACTGCAGCATTTTGCCCAACACACCATTCCGGAAATGGAAAAACGATTTTGGTTGGAGACGATTGCTCAGAAAAGTACGCTTCCAGTAGACCAAAAGGGCTCACGGAGACCCAAGGCAACGATTAAAGGTATTACCATCGAGCTAGAGCGAGACTTGACGGAGTTACTGCTAAAAGAGATTCATACCGCTTTTAACACGGACATTAACGATATCCTCCTGAGTGCACTCGCCCTGGCCTTGTATCACTGGACGGAACAACAGACCACTGTAATTGGTCTAGAGGGACACGGCCGCGAGCACATTGCGGAAGGAATAGATATTACGGATACAGTTGGTTGGTTTACAAGCATTTTTCCCGTGCCTTTACGCGTGCCCGAAGGCTACACCCTTGGCACACTCATCAAGGCTACTAAAGAACAGTTGCGGAAAACCCCACGAAAGGGATTAGGTTTTGGTTGTCTCAAATACTATTCCGACGATCCTAAAATTCGAGAGCAACTTAGGGAAACACCTTGGGAGGTCACTTTTAACTATTTGGGATCGGCCGATAATGCTTTACAACAAACCAATCAAAAATTACGGCCTGCCAAGGAATCGATGGGGGCTCCTATTGCCGATGATTACCCGGTCCCCAATAAGCTGGAAATTCATGCTTTGCTACAGGCTGGAAGCCTGAAGATGTACTGGAATTTCTCTAGCGAAGAGTATCAGGAGCAGACCATTGAGCAGCTAAGCCAGCAGTTTGTTGAGCACTTGCGTACAATT
This sequence comes from Bacteroidota bacterium, assembly GCA_039816955.1. Classification (GTDB taxonomy): domain Bacteria; phylum Bacteroidota; class Bacteroidia; order Chitinophagales; family Saprospiraceae; genus Lewinella. Next base: position 40,211 of record JBCBWU010000004.1, on the reverse strand, counting down.
GTAGCCTACAATATTCAGCAATCAGACTCGCACAAGACACCATCTGATTTCGGTTTACAAGATTTTGTCAACTATTCTGAATTAGACCGTTTTTTGGCGCAGCCAAGCGCTACAAACCTACAGGATATTTATCGGCTTAGTCCGCTACAGGAAGGGCTGCTCTTCCATGCTTTATTAGATCAGGACAGCATCAGCTACCGGGAGCAACTGCTAGTGGATTTCAACCCCGAGCTTGATACTAAAGTGTTTCAGCAGGCTTGGCAGGCGCTAACTGAACATCATTCCATACTGCGAAGCAATATCAAGACTTCCGCTTTTGATCAGCCTGTACAATGCGTTTACCATTCGGTTTCCCTACCGTTTGAAGTAGTGGATTTGGGTGAGGTCGAAGATGCCGAGCAATTTATGGATGACTATCTGGAAGCAGACCGTCGCCAAGGGCTTGATCTGAGTAGTGCGCCATTATTCAGGATTTGTTTGTTCAAGCATCCTGCTTATTGCCGCATGCTGCTGAGCTTCCATCACATCATACTAGACGGATGGTCTTTGCCGCTAATGCTCAAAGAATTACTCAAGCATTACGATGACCTTTCTATCGGTAAGGAAATCCAGGTGCAGCAGCCGGATAACTACGGTGACTTTATCAAATTCATCCAGACCCAACATGCTCAATCCGCCCGACAGTTTTGGCAGCAATATTTGGAAGGAATAGAAAAAGCCAGCTTGCTACCTTTCGCTGAGAGGTTAACCGATCAGTACTTGGGGAATTCCATTTTTAGTACCGAAAAACTGGTGTTGGACCCGCAGCGCAGTGAGGACTTAAAGGCTTTTGCGAAGCAAAATCATTTGACGATCAATACGATCATCCAAGGCGCTTGGGCTTTCCTCCTAGCCAAATACACTAATACGCAAGATGTACTGTTTGGAGTCACGGTTGCCGGCAGACCAGCTGAGCTTGATCGATCACAACAGCGATTGGGCCTCTACATCAATACGATTCCACTGAGAATTAAGGTAGCAGCTGGCGAAGAAGTGACCAAATGGCTGGAGCAACTGCAACTATCCCACGCCGAGGCCAGGGGCTTTCAATATGAGCCCTTAAATGAGATTAAGAAACATACTTCCCTACAGGAAGCCTTTTTCGATAGTTTGATTGTTTTTGAGAACTATCCCATATCAGAGGTGGTTTCGGCACAGAGTCAGCTGCAAATCCAAAATGTTCAACTACGGGAAGAAACACATTACTTGCTCAGTATTATTGTAGTAGTGGGCGAACAAGTAGAGGTTCGGTTTAAGTACAATGAACGACTGGATATATTTTACGTGCGGCAAATTATGGCGCACTTTGAGCAGGTAATCCAATCCTGGGTAACGAATGATCGTGCCCTCCTGCAAAATGTTGAGTACCTCACCCCAGAGGAGCGAGATCAGCTATTGATCGGTAACGGTAATTTGCAAGTCACTTATCCGCAGCATAGAACCCTGGTTCAATTATTTTTAGAACAAGCCCAAAAGACACCAGATCACATAGCGTTGACCTTTGGCGAAAAGCACTTGACCTATCAGAGTCTGGACCGCTTATCGAATAAACTAGCGCACCACCTGATTCAGCAGGACCATATTCAGCCAGAGGAATTGGTGGGCATCTATCAATGGCATAGTGAGTGGCTGATCATAACTATTCTGGGCATCTTAAAGGCCGGTGGAGCTTACGTGCCTATTGACCCAGATTACCCTCAGGAGCGCACGGATTATATTAAAAACGACAGTGCTTGTCGTATCATCATTGGGGAAGAATGGTTGACGGAATTTCGAGCGAACTTAGCTGAATATCCTGAAACCACGCCGCAAGTAGCCGTGCAAGCTGAAAACCTGGCCTACATTATCTATACTTCCGGAACAACCGGCAAGCCCAAGGGGGTACAGGTAGAGCACCGGAATGTAGTGCGGCTATTCTTTAATCAAAAAACCCTTTTTGATTTCACGGATCAGGATGTCTGGACCATGTTCCACTCCTTTAGCTTTGACTTCTCCGTTTGGGAAATTTGGGGCGCACTACTTTTTGGCGGACGGCTGGTGGTGGTGCCCAAAATACTGGCCCAGGATCCCTTTACCTTTATTCCTTATCTGCATAAGGAAGGCGTAACGGTGTTTAATCAGACGCCTACTTCCTTCTTTAACCTTTTGAGTCTACCCAATTTATGGGAGGCCAATCACCAGTTGAGATATGTCATTTTTGGCGGTGAGGCGCTTCGCCCACAGAAGCTAGCAGCCTGGAAGGCCAAGTATCCGCAGGTGAAGCTCATCAATATGTACGGCATTACCGAAACAACGGTACATGTGACCTACAAAGAGATAGGTGAGGAGGAGATACAGAACAATACCTCCAATATTGGAAGCAGCATCCCCACACTTGGATGCTATATTTTGAACGATCAACAGCAGTTACTTCCGCTTGGCGCTCCGGGCGAAATTTTTGTTACGGGGGCGGGCCTCTCGCGTGGTTACTTAAACCGCGAGCAACTTACCCGGGAAAGATTTGTGCCGAATCCGTTCCTCAGCGGCCAGCGCATGTACAAAACCGGAGATATTGGTAAGCGGTTGCCGAATGGCGAAATTCAATATCTGGGAAGGAAAGATCGACAAGTACAACTGCGAGGTTTTCGTATTGAATTACCGGAGATTGAATACAGTCTACTCAGTATACCAGGCATCGAATACGCCGTGGTAACCATAGTAACCAATAAGTTGGATGAGCCCGATCTGGTGGCCTACTTCACCGCCGAGCAAAAACAAGACACCAATGAATTAAGGGCAAGTTTAGCCCAAATTCTACCACGGCACATGGTACCTTCCTATTTCGTGCAAACCGAGGTGTTTCCTCAGACAGCTAGCGGTAAAATTGATTTTGCCTTACTACCCAACCCAACTATTACCACTGAGGCAAACACGGAAGAACTGCTTGGCGACGCAGAGGTGAAAATGGCGGAGATATGGGAGCGAGTACTCAACACCAGTGGTGTATCACCTAATGATAATTACTTTAATTTAGGAGGCGATTCGATTAAAGCGATCCGAATAGCCAGCGCTGTCAACCGGGTATTCGAGTGTAAGATTGGCGTAGCTGAGGTATTTACCTACCCAACGATTAGGCAACTGTTGGCCTGTATTGAAGATGGCGAGAGTAGGAGTATTCAAGCAGATTTTGAGCGCCGAACCAGGCAGGAATTGGAAGAGAAAAAAACGGAGTTTTTTACTACTCATCCGGAATTGGAAACGCAGGTGCGGGCACTCTTTCCCGCCAGTGAAATCCAGCAGGGAATGATCTTCCATTCTTTAGCGAACCCCCAGGTCTATCATGACCAGATGGTGCATTTTATGCGTTATCCAAAAAAGGTATTTGATAAATTCAGTGGGGCTGTCCAGCTTTTAGTGGAAAAGCACGAGATTCTCAGAACGGCTTTTCGCTTCATCGAAGATGAACTCTATCAACTCGTATACGAGACCATTGATCCAGACATTCACTTCTTTGATCTGGCGGACAAAAATGAAGAGGCACAGCTAGACTTCATTAAATTACGCCTGCGGCAGGAGCACGATGATCCTTTCGTAATTGAAACGCCCGGACTTTTCAAATTTATGGTGTTCGCTCTGGGAGAGGATAACTACTGCTTCTGTTTCAACTGCCACCACGCGATAATCGATGGTTGGAGTGACGCCAGCTTAAATACGGAGTTGCATAACCTCATGACCCGTTTGGCGGAAGAAGAGCATTACCGGCCGCGTCCTTTGCACAGCTCTTATCAGGATTATGTGATGCAAGAGCTGTTCTTGCTACAAAGTGAAGAGCAGTTTACCTTTTGGCAACAAGAATTAAAAGCTTATCGGCCCTTTAAGTTTTCGTTATCCGAAACCAATCCTGGCCGCTTAAGGCTTGAGCAAATTATTGATCCTTCTGTTGTGCGGGATTTAGCAGCCTTATCAAAAGAGCTTCGGGTTAATATTAAGCATCTCTATTTCTCGATCTTTCTTCAGGTACTGCGTTATTTCTCGGAGCACAATGATCTCACGATTGGCCTTATTTCCAATAATCGCCTTGCTGCCGAGGACGGCGATAAAGTTTTGGGCTGTTTCTTAAATACAGTGCCCTTCAGAATGACCCTGTCACCTGAAGATGAGTGGCGTAAAGTTTTGCAGCTGGTAGACGAAAAGATGATTCAGCTGAAGAACTATGACCGATATCCCTTTGGAAAAATCATACGAGATATTAGGTCGAGAAATCAAGTGGTAGATCGAATTGATAATGTTATTTTCTCCTTTACTGATTTCCATGTTTATGCAGATGCCAATCTGAAGGGTGCCGCTCCCATCTTGTCTCACAAGAACCAAAAAAAGGAATTGGGCGGCGTCACCAACAATTCTGCATTTACGTTTACTGTCGATACCGCTGCCACAAAAACCAAAGTGAGCATCGCTGCTGACGAGGCTTTTATCAAGCAGGAAGAGGCAGAATTGTTCTTGACCCTATTTGTTCAGTTCGCCACTAGTATTTTGATGAACCAAGCTTACAGTACCGATGATTTAGGACAATTCTTGAAGAGCCTCACTCCACATCCCAATAACATTGGTAAGGCAGACCAAACAGTAGGGGAGAAGTCGACCTTGGAACCTTGCTCCTCTCATCAAAAAAGGCTGTGGTTTATCGATAATTTTGAGAAGGATGTATTGTACAAGGGCGGCCCGGTTTACCATAATGTGCCCCTATTCATCAATATACCTTCCCATATCGCTATTACTGATTTGCAGCACGCCTTCAGTAGTTTAGCGGCGCTCCATGAAGTATTGAGAACTACGTTTCGGTTGGAAGAAGGTCAGCTGTTCCAAAGCGTTATTCCTGCTTCGGACTTTCCTGCTGACCAATTGCTTGTGGCCCAGGAAGATCTTCAGTCAAACACAGATCGGCTCACCAACATTCCCTTTGAATTGGATGAGGGTGTTTTGATTAGAGCATACTATGAGCACCGAGAAAAAGAAACCCATTTCCTCTTCCTAATCCATCACGCCATTGTTGATGCAACGAGTTTAAAGTTGGTCAAGCGGGACTTTTTAGACCTTTTACATGCGCCAGAGCAAGTTGGGGAGAGGACTTTCCGTAGTTATTTAAGCTATTCTAATCAACAGCTCTCGCGATCCCAAGAACTCGATAATCTGTCCTTCACCTACTGGCGAGAAAAACTGAATGATTTACCAGTACTCTACTTCAAGACGGATCAGGAGAGGGTGCCTATCCACGTTTACGAGCAATCTACGTTGAAGCAGGTGCTTACCCTTGATGACTCGTACACGGCCTTTGCGGAGGAGCACCAAGTAGATATTAGACAAATCTGTTTAGCTGCCTGCAAGATGGCATTGGCCAAGTTGACGGGGCAAGATGATATCGTCATTGGTACTATGGTGGATTTGCGCGATGAGCAAACTAAGCATACTGTGGGGCCTATCGACAATTTGGTGGTGCTTCGTAGTGCCGTTGAGCAGGAACTTTCCTTGCTGGAAATAGGTCGAGCGATTTGCCAGACTGATGAAGAAGCAAATAAACACAAGCAAATCGCCTTCGAGCGGCTCGTTGATCATCTAAAGCCCCAAATTGATAAGAGTAGGACGGCTTTGTTTGACGTACTGTTTGCGCATCGTTTTCAGGAGACGGAGCAGGGCTATTCCAATGTAGCTAATCGAGGCTGGGGCAAGTACGATTTCAACCTTTGCGTGGAAGAAACTACCGATTTGCTAAACCTGCAACTTGCCTACAATAAGCTGTATTTCGAAACAGATACAGCCAGAAAATTATTGAAACTGATCGCTAGTTTAATTCAAAGACTGGTCGAGACACCAAATGTGCTCCTGAAAGAGGTTCCATTGCTCAGACAGGAGGAGCAGGAGACTATACTAACTGCGAACGCTCACGAAATTGAGGAGGTGCCTGCAAAGCCTATCCCTGCTGTGCTTTTGGAACAATTGACAAAAGCAGCGCCGGAAAAAGCGGCTGTAGTTTTTGAAGAAGAGGTAGTCACTTATCAAGAACTTTACCAGCGGTCCAACCAATTCGCAAGTTTCCTGATCCAATCTTTTGATCTGCAAAAAGGAGACAGGGTAGCGATCTGTTTGCCAAAAGATATATCACAGTTGACGGCTTTATTCGGCGTTTTGTTGAGTGGAGCGGCTTACGTACCAATTGATCCAACCTGGTCCGAAAAAGACCGGCAAGTTGTCAGGAATGCTGCGGCTTACAAAGGGCTGATTGACCAAGAGTTTTGGGAGGAATATTCCTCCAATGTCAAAGATAACGGTGCATCCTCAGCGCCTGATGTGAATATCCAGTCATCTGATTTAGCGTATCTCATTTACGATCTTACCAAGGCAGGGCATCCACAGGTTTTTAGTGGCACCCACCAGAGCGTAGAGGCAATGGCCGCGTGCTACAGTCACGACTTCAACTTATCATCTAATGATTCCTGGGCTTATGCGCATTCCCTTGATTTTGCCTTCTCTGTAGTGGAAATATTCACCTGTCTTTTAAATGGCGGCACACTGAATATCGTTCCGAGTGTGGTGACGGAGGATGGAGCACTGCTTGGTGAATTTGTTAATGAAAAGGGCATTACCACCCTCTTCCAGTCGTCCTCCTCTTTCGATCGTTTTGCTAAATCTGCCAGTGCTGTCAATTCACTGAGGTACTTATTTGTTGGCGATGGAGAAGGCAATCCCGCCGTGGCGAAATTGTGGAGTGTTCAAAATGCACAGGTTCAACTTATTCAACTAATAGGCACGCCTAAAAGTAGCATGTGTGGGGCGTACACTACCATCGTAGCTGGTTCTTCTAAGTTGTCGGGAGCAGCAAAGTCAATGGCTTTAGCTAACTGCTACGTATTGGACGCAAATCAAATGATGCTACCCCTTGGTCGGCCCGGAGAGCTGTATCTCGCTGGACCAGTAATAGCTGAAACAAGCCTTGATAGCTCCACACGATCAAACGACGATTACTACCGTAATCCGTTCCGAAACTCGGGTTTGATGTTAAGAACGGGATTGAACGTGCGGTGGTTACCTGACGGCGAGTTGGAGTTCTTGGGATATCGCCATGAGCAGAACAAAATTCGTGGGTACTATGTGGAGCAAAGGGAAATAGCTCAACAGCTCTGGCAATTCCGTGGGGTGGAGCACGCGTTTATCCGATTTGTTCAAAGCCAGACTGGCAATGGAATCCTTGCGTACCTGACCAGTAGTCTTGCAGTCGATAAAACGGAGCTTGCTACCTTCCTTCAATCCAGATTACCAGAATACTTACAGCCGGAGCTCATTGAAGTCCTCGACCAAATGCCCTTGAATAGGCATGGGAAGGTAGACGATACCGTGCTGCCAGGTCTAGAAGACCAGGAGCGTTCGGTAACTACTTTTGTAGCGCCTGAATCGGAGGTCGAAAAGCAAATTGCCGCAATTTGGCAGAAAGTTTTGAAGGTGAGCCCAGTGGGTGTGCGCGATAACTTCTTTGATCTTGGAGGGCATAGCCTGAAGGTGGTACAGATCATTAACCGGATTAAGACCCAACTTGGTTATGATATTGGCATCAAAGAGGTTTTTGATAATCCAACGGTGCAAGGCATAGCTAACCGCCTTTCTGAAAATCAGCAGACGCCTATCTCAAAACAACCGATTGCCGATAGTTATCCACTGTCCGCTATTCAGCGCCGAATATGGGTGTTGAGCCAATTTGCTGGTGCTAGTAAGGCCTTCAATGTTAGCATTAATCTAGAACTGCGTGGTCGATTGAATATCAGTGCTTTAGAGTATTCTTTTCAAGCTATTGTTGCGCGACACGAAATTCTTCGCACTCACTTTGCCGTAGACGCATCAGGCGCGGTTAGGCAATCTGTTGTACCTGCTGTAAGCTTTTCCCTGAATAGATTAACTGGTCAGCAAGCCGGAATTGAGGAGGATGAGCTCAAAGAGAAAGCGCGATCTGCTTCAGATTTTGTTTTTGCCTTAGATCAAGCTCCTCTTTTAAGAGCAACGCTGCTACAGCCAACTGGTGAACGGGCAATTCTGGTTATCACCCTACACCACATCATTTGTGACGGCTGGTCCTTGGAAATATTGGCTGGAGAGTTATTGGAGTTTTACAACAATTTCGCCAGCGGGATTCTACTCCAGAAAGAGCCATTGGCCATTCAGTACAAGGACTACGTGGCCTGGGGGCAAAGTGCCGAACAGCAGGCTCGTTTGCAGCAGCAGGAAGCGTTTTGGCTAGCGCAATTTGCTACGGCTCCAGTACCTTTGAATCTGCCAAGTTTTACCACTCGCCCGGCAGTGAAAACTTATCGGGGGATAACGAAATCTTACCATTTTTCTGCGCCTTTTAGGCGTGCTGCTAATGTACTCGTTCAGCGATATCAGGTTACCCTGTTCAATGTACTGTTAGCGGGCCTTAATGGACTATTCTATCGCTACACGAATCAGCGCGATATTACCCTGGGCGTACCCATAGCAGGGAGAAATCACCCAGATTTGGAGCAGCAGGTCGGGCCTTATCTTAATACACTGGCTATTCGGTCTCGCTTTGAGGAAGGCGATAGCTTTGAGGACTTACTCCAAATCTTGAGGCAAGAACTGCTTGTCGCTTACGCAAACCAAGACTTTTCCTTCGATGCCTTAGTAGATCAACTCAATCCAGCACGGGACAGTGCGCGTAGCCCACTCTTCGATATATTGGTGGTACTGCAAAACCAACAGAATACAGGCTTGCGGCAGCAGGGGCAATTTCAGGGATTAGAGGTCAAGCCTTTAGCTGATGTGCGAAGAAGGGAAAGTCAATTTGACATGACCTTCTCCTTTATGCAAAGGGAAGAGGAGATCAGACTTGATTTGGAATACAATTCTGATATCTATGATCCACTTCTAATAGAACAATTGGTGGCTCATTTTGAAAACTTTATTGAGTTTGTCGCTCAGGAGCCAGCATCCAAACTGACTCAGGTGCCCTTCCTGACCGAGCTTGATCGATCCATGGCAACACCTACGATCGATCGGCCTGATTCCGCTACACATTTTGGTGAAACGATAACTAGCCTGTTTGCTGCACAGGTGCGTCAAAGCCTGGATGAAACGGCTGTTGTAGTTGGCGGTAAGCGTCTTACATTTCAGGATTTAGATCACCTATCTAGCCAACTGGCACACTTCCTACTAGCGAAGTATGAGATTGGGGTGGAAGATGTGATTGCGGTGAAAATGGAACGCAATGAATGGTTGGTCATTTCTTTCCTGGCTATTCTAAAAGCGGGTGGAGCCTATCTACCGTTGGACCCAAATCTACCAGAGCAGCGCCTACTGTTTATGACGAAGGATAGCCACTGTGTCGGGCTGGTTGACGACTTGCTCGTACAGGAGTTTATTGAGCAGCAGGAACAATATGCATTGCACTCACCTGCCGTGGAAACAACTGAAGGTCAGCTGGCCTACGTCATCTATACTTCTGGAACGACCGGGCAACCAAAAGGGGTAGCCATCGAACATCGAGGAATTGTCAACACCATAGTTACGCAGATTGAAAAGTTTGGCGTAAGTCCTGTAGATAACTGCCTACAGTTCGCAAATCAGTCTTTTGACGCTTCCATCTGGGAAATGTTGATCTCCTTATTGGGAGGCGCTACGCTTTGTATAATCGAAGAGCAAAGTAAATACTCGATCAGGCATTTTCTGAATTTTATCCAGGATAACGAGATTAGTTGGGCCACCCTACCGCCAGTATTTGTCGAGATACTTCCGGTGCCTGAACTAAAAGGGCTTAAAACCTTAATTACGGCTGGAGATCGGGCACCGCTGGCGCAAGCGAAGGCTTTCGCGAGAGCTGGGAAATATTACAACGCTTACGGTCCCACGGAAACGAGTATCTGCGCTACGGTTTTCCATGGCGATATGGTGGACAAAGTTCCGATTGGTACCGCAATTAAGCATGCGGAAGCCTATGTTCTTTCTGATCATCTAGAGCTACAACCAATTGGTGTACCCGGTGAGCTATACGTGGGAGGCCCAGGACTGGCGAGAGGATACCTCAACCAAGTAGAACAAACCGCAACAAGCTTCATTCCCCATCCTTTCGCCGCAGGCCAGCGGCTTTACCGGACGGGGGATTTGGTCCGTTGGTTACCCGATGGTAATCTGGAGTTCCTTGGCCGTATCGACGATCAAATAAAACTCAGGGGATATCGAATAGAGCCTAAGGAGGTAGAACAGGCGCTAGTTGGAGAGCCAAATATTCAACAAGCGGTGGTGCTCGTGCGTCAACGCGGGAAGGATAAACTGCTGGTGGCCTACTTGGTGGCGGAGGAAGTGCTTGATACGTCTATCGTTAAAGCGAATATGAGTAATGTGCTTCCCGCTTACATGATTCCCGATGTGTTGTCGCAAATTCCGGCCATCCCCGTTACGCCAAATGGGAAGGTAGACAAGGCACAGCTACCGGATATTGCTGAACGTGTAGTGGCTCCGGGCGCCAGAATTCCGTCTTCTAATGTGCTAGAACTTGAGTTGGCTCAAATAGTAGCGGATTGTTTAAGCATAGCGGAAGAAGAAATCGGAATTCACGACAATTTCTTCGACCTGGGGGCTAACTCCATCCAACTCATCAGAATACTCAATCTAGTCAACGAAAAATTCAACTTAGATCTATCTGCGGTTACGCTGTTTCAGTACTCGAATATTTACGAGGCGGTACAGCATATCACAGCCTCAACTGATCAGGACCTGATAGCCACGCTGGACCCAGCGTCTTCTTCCACAATACAGCTCCCCCAGGGCGATATTGCAGTGATTGGCATGGCAGGGCAATTTCCCAAATCAGAAGACTTGCAAGCCTTTTGGAAAAACCTGCTGGAAGGGAATGAGTTGATTCGCCATTACACGGAGCAGGAACTAAAGGAGCTCGGCGTTGATCTAGAGCGCATTAACAACCCGGCCTTTGTCAAAGCCCAATCCATAGTTGATTCCGCCGAGCAATTTGACTACCACTTCTTTGGCTATACCAAGGACGAAGCGATGTTAATGGACCCGCAGACCAGGATGTTACACCAGCAAGTTTGGACCTGCATTGAAGACGCTGGCTATACCCTCGCAAAATTACCCCAAGCAGTGGGGCTGTTCTTAGCCGCCAGTGACAATTTAAATTGGAGAATTCACGCAGCGACCAATACCAGTGATGAGGTAACCCCATTTCGGGTTAGCCAAATCTCCGATCGCAATTTTGCGGGTACACTGGTTTCTTACGCCCTTGATTTAAAGGGGCCCAGCTACCTTATCAATACGGCTTGCTCAAGTTCGTTGGTGTCTGTGCACATGGCTTGCCAGAGTATTTTGTCTGGGGAAAGTTCCGTTGCGCTAGCTGGAGGAGTGAAGATTGATAGCAATGCCAATATGGGTTATTTCTATCAGCAAGACATGATCTTCTCTCCGGATGGAAGTTGCCGCCCCTTTGATGCTAATTCAGCGGGTACCATATCTGGTGAAGGTGCAGGCGTTGTACTACTGAAACCACTAGAAAAAGCCATTCAAGACCGAGATAATATCTACGCCGTGATTCGGTCATCGGCAACCAATAATGATGGTAATCGGAAAGTAGGTTTCAGTGCTCCCAGCTATCAAGGGCAGGTAGAGTGCCTGGAGAAGGCTTACCGCCAAGCACAAATACCAACCAGCTCTATTTCCTACATTGAAGCGCACGGTACTGGGACCAAATTAGGTGATGCGATTGAAATTGAAGCGCTTAATCAGGTCTTTCAACATGATACCGATCACCAGTGTGCTATTGGTTCGGTTAAGTCCAATGTTGGACACCTGGATACTGCCGCCGGTATAGCTGGATTTATGAAAGCTGCCTTAGCGGTGAAGACAGCCTGGCTACCGCAAACACTTCATTTCCAAACCTCCAACCCGAATCTGAATTTTGCTAATGGCCCCTTCTCAGTTGATAAAGAATTGAGAAAATGGGAATTGCCCGCCGCTACACCAAGAAGAGCTGGGGTAAGTAGTTTTGGGATCGGTGGAACCAATGCTCACGTAGTATTGGAAGAACCACCAGAAGTGCCGTTTTCTGAAAGTAAGCGGCGCTACCAGTTCCTGACTTATTCAGCTAAGTCAGGAAAGGCCGTCACTGCTTTTGAACATAAGTTAGCGACCTTCTTTGCACAAATTGCAGCGGAACAGATTGCTGATGCGGTCTATACTCTAAACAGTGGCAGGACTTCGTTTGGCAAGAGAAATTTCTTGGTCTTCCGCGGCCAAGATGAGGTGCAAGACCAGTTACTGCTTGGCAAGAGCGCCATTGCGCCGACCATCAAGAAAGGTACACGGCTGGCATTTTTACTACAGGGCCAAGGTGGTCAGCATTACCAGATGGCGCATGATCTGTACGGCCACGAGCCTGTCTTTCGGGATTATGTGGACCAGGGACTGGCCTATCTGAAAGAAAAAACGGGAAAGGATTACGCACCGATCATCGGCTATACCCTTAAAGATGCCCCATCCGTCGATCTGATTCACCAAACGGGCAATGCACACGTCTTGCTATTCATCGTCGAGTATGCTGTAGCCCGTCTTTTAATGAGTTGGGGACTACAACCTGATTTGCTCGTTGGGCACAGTTTGGGAGAATACGTTGCGGCCTGCCTGAGTGGTGTATTCTCCTTCGAAGACGGACTGTTGATGCTACTGTCCAGAGCGGAGCTGGTAAAGAAAGTGGAGCCTGGTAAGATGATCATGATTGAATGCCCACTTGATGAGGTAGAAGATTTGCTCACGGATAAAATTTCTGTGGCCCTTATCAATACAGAGAATACCGCTGTATTGTCTGGTCGGCCAAAGGATATTGATGATTTTGCTAACCAGTTGGAAGAAAGGCAAATCACTTTTAGAGCACTAAAAGTAGAGCACGCTTTCCATTCCTATATGATGGATCATTTGGTGGAGGAGTATCTGGATGCCATTAGCGGAGTAACCTTCAGTCAGCCCACGATTCCCATGATTTCCGGGGTGACTGGGGAAGAGGTCACGCCAGAATTAATGACGAACCCAGGCTATTGGGCCAGACACCTCAACAGTACCATTCATTACGCCACTGCCTTGAAGACTACTTTTGAAAAAGGAAGCTTTGTCTTCATTGAAATAGGGCCAGGCAAGATTTTGACGAATTTTCTGCGCGAACATTCTCTCTTTGTTCCTACGGAGCATCTGGTCTTTTCTTCTCTTCAAAGCCATCAAAAAGAGGAAGATGATGATGCTTTTCTGCTCAAAACAGTAGGAAGGTTGTGGAGTCTGGGGCTAAACGTAGATTGGGAAGGGTTCTATCAGGCGGAAGAGCTAAGGAAGATTACTGCACCCACCTATTGTTTTGATAAATATCAGCTTCCTGCCAGAGTCGATCTACAGGCTAAACTAAAGGCTGGTGGTTGGGCTACTGGCACCCCTGCGATCAGTGATCGATACGAGAATTGGATCTACGAACCACAGTGGAAGCAAGCCCGACCGGTGCCTACTGATACACAGGCAGCCTGGACCATTGTATTGGCTGGGCAGGATGAGTTTTCCAAGGAGTTAGTTTCACTCCTGGATGAGGATAATACTTGGATCATCTATCTACACTGGGATGAACTACAGCATCCATCTGGTAAGCAAGCGCTTGTAGCCGATCCGATCAATATAGCGGAACTCCGACAAGTCTTTGCCTTTCTTGGCGAAGATCTAATGCAAGAAAAAGGCCGGTTGATCTGTAGTTGGACGGTGGGGATGGAACAACAGGTAGCACCCGCACACTTGCTCCAAGAAGCGCAGAACCGGGGCTATTACACAATTCTGAATTGTATGCGCCTACTGGCTGAAAAAGGTGCAGTTCAGCTGGACATTGTATTTATCTCCAACGGCATTTTCAGTATTCTGGGGACGGAGCATCTTCAGCCCGAAAAAGCGACCGCGCTGGGAGCTTTAAAGGTCATTCCCAAGGAATACGATGAGGTAAATACCCTCTGCATTGATTTTGCCTTGACTGATTTGCAAAATGATTTGTCGCTGGTACAGCGGGTCTATGAACAGATCAGCTGTGTTGGCGTGGAGGAGGTGATCGGTGTTCGCGGTAGGCGAACGTGGGTACCTTCTTTTGCTAGGATACCTGCCGTTCCGAAGGAAGAGGAGTTGGCGTTACAGCGGGGAGGCGTCTACCTGATCACCGGTGCTAGTGGTGGAATGGGGCAAGCCTTTAGCGAGTATCTCAGTAGTGTTTATGATGCTCATTTGATCCTGGTGGGCAGGTCTTCGCCGTCGTCAGGCTTACCGCACTCCTCCGCAGTGTTTGTTCAAAATAACCTAGCTGACTCGGTTTCTTTATCAGAAGAGATTGCAAAGGCTTTGCAGCAACTCGGTCAAACCTCAATTGATGGGGTGATCCACGCCGCAGGTGTCGCTGATTACGCAGGTTTCATCAAGGACAGAATCGTAGAGGATTGTGAAGAAATCTTCTTGCCCAAAGTAAGTGGCACAGTAAACCTCTTTAAGTCCACCGTGGATTATTGGCCAAGCTTCTTTGTCAATTGCTCTTCCTTGGCCACTATTGTAGCGCCCTATGGCCAGGTGGGCTACGTTGCTGCCAATCTGTTTCAAAATCATTTTGCGCAGGCGCAGACCGGAACAACAAAAATGGTGAGCATACTGTGGGATGTGTGGAAAGAGCAGGGTATGGCCATCAAGAATATTGAACGCTTCAACACTGAAAGTGCCAAGACGCACATTAAAGTGGGTATGACCAATGAGCAAGGTCTACAGATTCTTGTAGAGGCTCTACAACAAGACGTTCCTCAATTGGTGGTATCCATTCGGAGCCTGGAGGCTATGATTGCCTTTGCCCGGGAAAATACTATAGACAAGGCCGTAGAACAAGTAGAGGAAGAATCCGTACTGCTTTTGGACTTGAATAGACTCGATTTAAGTACACCCTACGAAGAACCACAGACCGAAGTGGAAGAGAAGATACAGGATATCTGGCAAGCCTTCTTTGGTTACCAGCAGGTGGGCGTAAACGATTCTTTCTTTGAGTTGGGTGGAGATTCCCTCAAGGCGATTTCAATCTTAAAAAAGATCAATGCGGCTTTTGACTTGGAAATTGGCTTGAAGGAATTATTTGATAAAAGCACCATTCGCCTACTTGCTACGGAGATAGAACTGGCGCTGAGGATTAACGATATCTCTCCGACGGACAAAGAGGAGAACAATACCAATCAAATCCGGCTGTAAGAAGATGAAAGATCTGATCGATAAGCTATTACGGGCAAACATCCGCTTGTCGGCTGATGGGGATGAACTCGTTGTTTCCTTTAGTGGAGACAGCCTAGACCCGGATTTGGTGGCCGAGATGAGAGCCAACAAACAGTCCTTACTAGATTATTTAAGAAAATACGGGGAGAAGTCAGTCACTGCCAATATCGAGAGCGCACCTATGCAGGCGGATTATGACTTGTCTCCATCACAGCAGCGACTCTGGCTGCTTGATCAGTTAGAGGGTACTTCTAACGCCAGAAACGTTACCGGTAAGGATTTTCTACGTACTAGTTTAGATCTAGAACTATTTGAGGCATCAGTAAATCAACTCATTGAACGGCACGAAATATTGCGTACGGTTTTTGTCGAGCACGAAGGTGAGCCCCGACAAAAGGTCTTGAATGATGTTGCCTTCAAGCTGCCAGCGGTGACTACGGAAGAACTCACTACCGTTGAAAGGGAGGTATATACGCACTTGTTCGATCTACAGTACTGGCCGCTTTTTAATGTTCGTATCATCGAAGAGCCAGGGCGTTTTGCCTTGGTTTACAGTTTGCACCATATTATTGCTGATGGTTGGTCTAAGCAGATTTTCACCAGAGATTTGCTGGCTATCTACGCCGCTCTGCAAGCGGAACAATCGGTGCAGTTGCCTAAGTTATCGATCCAGTACAAGGACTTCGCCCTCTGGCAAAGTCAAAAACTAACCGGTGGGGCTTACGCAGCACATCAGCAATATTGGACGGAGCAATTAGCGTCACCCCGAGCGTACCTCAGGCTGCCACAGGACTACCACCGAACCGATTTAGTTTCTTCCTCAGGGGGAGGAGGGTTCTATCGTTTTTATCTGAATGCTGAGGCCAAAAGCGGTATCGAACAACTTCTCAAAACGTATAGCGTCAGCTTCTTTGCTTTTTGCGTTTCGTCCTTCACGTTGCTGATCCATCGCATTACCGGAGAAACGGATCTTATTGTGGGTACACCCGTCGCCAATCGCGATGAAGATCAAGTTCAGGATTTGATCGGCTTTTTCCTGAATACCTTGATGTTGAGAACCAAGATTCAGCTTGATCATTCCTATTTTCAATTGCTGCAGGCAGTCAATAATACCATCCTCGCGGGGCTACAATACCAGGCTTATCCCTTTGAACTGATACTTGATCAGCTGGATTATCCCAGGAATTCTCGCGATTTTCCCATCTCTTCCATTTTCTTCAACCTGATCGATTTTGCTGAGGCACCCTTAGGGGAGATCCGTGATTTTTCACCGCGACAAGGAGAGCTGTCGAACGCCGCCAATTTTGAGATTGAATTCTATCTGCGCAGCTTTAAAAATGCTTACGAGATCAATTGCGTTTACGATGCCCAATTGTTCAAGCCAGAAACGATTGAATATTGGATGAACGAGTACCTGGTGCTGTTAAGCGATGTGATTCAGCATCCCGAAAGAAAGATTAAGGAGTTCAAGGTTTTTCAAGTTCCCAAGCTTGCTAAACGGACAATGGCGCAGCCCAACTGGCCATTTACACCATTTGCCGCTACAGAAATTGAACAGAGCATTCCCGCAAGGTTCAGGAAGGCTATGGCGATTGATCCAGATCAGATTGCTATTCGACAAGGGGCGCAGGAAGTAACCTACCAAGAACTAGGCCAGCATACCGACGCTGTTGCTCACACACTTATGAGCCAATCCCGGTCAGATGGTGCCCGCATTGGCTTGCTGTTGGAACATGGAATTGATGCTGTGGTTGGAATGTTGGCTGCCCTGAAGGCGGAGCAGGTATACGTTCCGCTTGATCCGGCTTTTCCACTAACTCGCTTGAAATTTATTCTCAAGGATTCGAATTGCCAGGCCCTGTTGGTTTCGGAGAAGTACGATCAAGTCGCCAGGCAAATAGTTGAAGATTTGGGGATAAGTCTTATACCTATCTCGCACGAACTCGCGGAGGTTGAACCACTTGACCCCAGCACTTTACCCCATGGGGAAGCATATGTACTTTATACTTCCGGGTCTACCGGGCAACCTAAAGGGGTAGTGCAGAGCCACAGAAATGTATTGCACTTCATTAGGGTGTATACCAACAATCTTCATTTATCCACTGCGGATCATTTGAGTTTGTTGCCAAAGTACACTTTTGATGCCTCTGTAATGGATGTTTTCGGGGCGCTCTTGAATGGGGCTACCCTAGATGTTTACGATGTCGAGGCGCAAGGTCTGTACAGCCTGGATAGCTGGATTCAGGAAAGGGGGATTACCGTGCTGCACTGCGTACCTACAGTTTATCGGGCTTTTTTAGGCAAGGATAAGATATCCGGTCTGGACCGTGTGCGCTTGGTCGTATTAGGAGGGGAGGCCGTTAATAAGTTCGACTTTGAGTTGTTTAAGGAACACTTCGGTTCGCATGCCTTATTCATCAACGGCTATGGCCCCACCGAATCAACGATCACGACCCAAAACTTCCTGTCGTTTGCCGACGAGATTTATGCCAGAAATATTCCTATCGGCGTACCAGTGGCTGATACGGAAGTTGAAATTGTCGATGAACACGGTGATCCATTAGGCGTATACGGTGTCGGTGAAATTGTGCACCAGAGTGAATTTCTTGCCCTCCGTTATTTAAATCGCCCCGAAGAAACGGCGAAGGCTTTTCGACCAGATACCGAGCGCAGCAAAGTCCGGAGGTATTTTTCGGGTGACCTGGGACGCCTCTTGCCCGACGGAACGCTGGAATTCGTCGGTCGTCGGGATAAGCAAACCAAAATCAGAGGTCGGCGCATTGAGTTATCGGAAATTGAGTATCAAATCCGGCACCTTTTCCGACTGGAACAGGTAGTTGT
Organism: Bacteroidota bacterium; assembly: GCA_039816955.1. Taxonomy (GTDB): domain Bacteria; phylum Bacteroidota; class Bacteroidia; order Chitinophagales; family Saprospiraceae; genus Lewinella. The sequence goes on along the minus strand of JBCBWU010000004.1, from coordinate 22,025 downwards.
TGCAGTAAAACCTATAGGAGGAACGGAATACATTGTTGCCTACCTAACTAAAGCAGTTGGTTTAGAAGAGCAACAGCTCAAGTACGAATTGAAGTTTTGCTTGCCCGAATATATGATCCCCCAGGTGTTCATTTTTCTGGATGAGTTCCCTTATACGCCTTCGGGTAAGGTGAGTAGGAGAAGCTTGCCAGAACCCACAGTGGACCATCTGGCAAAAGCAGACTACAAGGCCCCCACTAACCCGATAGAAGCGGCGATTGTGAAGATTTGGGAGAAGGTCTTAGGGGCAAGTCAGATTGGGGTGAAAGACGATTTCTTTGCCCTGGGTGGAAATAGCCTTAAAGTGCTCAAGGTGCAAAATGCGTATCATCAGGTTTTTGGTGTAGAGATCAAAATCAGAGATCTCTTTTCCCAGAATACCCCGAAAGAACAAGCACTTTTGATCGGGCAGGCGGAAGAAAGACGTTTCTCGCAAATTCCCAAAATCGAAGAGCGTGCAGACTATCCCTTATCCGCGGGACAGACCAGATTATGGTTACTGTCCCAGATGGAAGAGGAAGGCTCGGCTTACACCATGCCGTTTGTGTTTGAAATGCCAGTCGACTACGATATTCCTGCCTTGCAAAAGGCGATGGATGCACTCGTAGCGCGTCATGAATCCTTGCGGACTGTATTTCGGCAGGATGCTCAAGGGGAGATACGGCAATTTATACACCCGGCAACCGAGAAGTATATTGAAATAGAATATCGGGATTTAAGGGAAAGGGAGGAACCTAGACTTTTACTGCAAGACTTTGTCACGGAAGATGCCTTCAGACCCTTTGATCTTGCGGAAGGACCTTTGTTGAGACTTCAGGTTTTTCACTTGGCAGAGCGTTCTAGTGTCATCTACTTCAATATGCATCATATTGTAAGCGATGGCTGGTCGATGAATATTTTGCAACGGGATTTGAGTGCCCTCTACGTGCATTTCTCCCAAAAGGCGCCCCTAGCGTTACCGGACCTCAACATTCAGTACAAGGACTATGTTGATTGGCTCAATCAACAACTGCTGACGGATCAATACCGCAGGCACAAAACGTATTGGCAAGAGCGATTAGCGGGCGTACTGCCAGTATTGGACCTTCCTGCAAGTAAGACTCGGCCAAGGCTTAAAACGAATAATGGAAATGCGGTTCGGGCTTACATCAAGCCGACCGCACTCCGTTCGGCCAATGCCTTTATTGAAGAAAACGGTGGATCACTTTTCATCCTCCTTGCGAGCCTCTGGAATTTGTTGTTCTTCCGGTATACCGGCAATAAGGACATCCTGCTGGGTACGCCAGTCTTTGGACGTAATCACTCGGACCTCAATGACCAAATTGGCTTTTTTGTCAATACGATGGTCCTACGGATTCCGGTAGATCCAACTGATTCTTTTCAGACGTACTATACCAAGGTGAAGGACCTGGTTTTGACCGATTTTGAGCATCAGAATTACCCTTTCAGTAATCTGGTGGAAGATTTGGCGGTAAAAGGGAATCCCGGTCGATCAATCTTGTTTGACATATTCCTCAGTCTGAAGGCGTTTGACGAGCGGGTACGGACGACGAGTACCAGACCTGATAATAAAGAAGGTATCAGCGAGTTGGGTAAGTGCACTGCTAAGTTTGACTTGGAAATCTTGCATGAGGAAACAGAGGGTTACCTTAGATGTGATTTTATTCACAATCGTGATGTCTACGAACAGGCCTTCATCGAAAGATTGTTTCAGCACTTCGAGGAATTGTTTACATCTGTTGTGACTAGCTTCCAGAAGGTTCCGCTTACTGAAATTCCGTATGTGCCTGGAGTTGAGCAAAAGAAAGTGCTAGCTGATTTCAACGATACGGCAACGGCTTACCCTGCCAATAAAACCATTCTTGATTATATTCTTGATCAAGTTCACCAACGTCCAGATAAGGTTGCGGTGAGTTTTGAAAACAAAACGCTTACCTACCGAGAATTAGATGAAAAATCTAGTCAACTTGCCCATAGTCTGCGTTCCCAATACGGGTTGGAAAAGGGAAACTTAATCGGGGTGAAGCTCTATCGCAGTGAACGGATGGTCATTAGCTTATTGGGCATTTTGAAAGCTGGCGGAGCCTACGTACCGATCGACCCGGAATATCCAAAACAACGCATCGATTTCATCCAGGAGGACAGCCAGTGCCGCTTGATTATCGACGAGGAGGTTTTGCAAAAGATGAACGTTGTTAACATGAGCTTTCCTGATACCAATTGGCAGGTATTGCCAAACGATCTGGCTTATGTGATATACACCTCAGGGACTACCGGTAAACCCAAAGGCGTAAAAAATAACCACGGGGGGCTATTGAATCGCCTGTTGTGGGCTCAGGATTACTTTCAGCTGGATGCGCAGGAGGATGTGTTGTTGCAAAAAACAACTTTTTGCTTTGATGTGTCGGTATGGGAATTCTTTTGGCCCTTGATGGTAGGAGCCCGACTGGTAGTGGCTCGACCTGGGGGGGAGATGGATGTAGAATACCTACACACTTTAATGGCTTCACAAGGAGTTACCAGCGTGCATTTCGTACCATCTATGTTAGAGGCGTTTTTGGTAGGGGTGCAAGAAACGGCACCTGCTTGTCTACGTCGAGTGCTATGCAGTGGCGAGGCCTTGCAATTGCACCAAGCCCAGAAATTTCAGCAATATTCCCAGTCAGCAGTAAAGCTGCATAATCTCTACGGGCCAACGGAAGCGGCTATTGACGTCACTTGCTTTGATGTAATGCATGACGAGTTGGAGACTGCAACGGTCATACCGATTGGAAAACCCGTTAGCAATACGCAAATCTATATTTTAGACGGGGCAGGAAATCCTTGTGGTGTTGGGATTCCGGGAGAACTGTTTATTGGTGGTGCCCAAGTTGCCCAAGGCTACTTAAACAGGTCAAAACTGACCCAGGAAAGGTTTCTTCCTGATCCTTTTGCCGGTACAACAGAAGCCAAAATGTATCGGACGGGCGATACGGCCCGCTGGCAGACTGATGGTAATATTGAGTATCTGGGACGAAAGGATTTTCAGGTCAAGGTTCGTGGATTTCGCATAGAGCTTGGCGAAATTGAACATGCACTTTTATCTCTGGATTTAGGTATCAAACAGGTCGCGGTAGCAGTGAAGGCTAAGAACGGTTTAGACCATCTGGTGGCTTACTTGGTATCTGGAAGCGCGACTATTGATAATGGCGAAATTCGTAGCCAACTGAGAGCGGTGCTACCTGCTTATATGGTGCCCAGCTTTTACCTCAATTTGGAGACACTTCCGCTAAACGCAAACGGTAAGCTGGATCGGGCTCAATTACCGGGGATCGACAGTCAAGTTAACCTCCCACGGGAGATTATCCCACCAGTGAATAGGGTGGAGCGTGTACTGATGGAAAATTGGCAAATTCTCTTAGGCCTGGAGCAGATCAGTGTTACTGATAACTTCTTCGATTTAGGTGGAAATTCACTAATGGTGATCCGCTTGTGTACAGCGCTGAAAGAGGCGTTACAGAAGAATGTTAAGGTAAAGGATGTATTTAGCCATCCCATACTCCGAGACCTGGCTAACCATTGCATCTCTCTGCCCGAAATCGCTAGTACCCTTGATCTGTCAAAGAGCAGTGCTAAACGATTATTGCTTTCCCATGCCCAGGAAAGGCTGTGGTTTATTGATCAGCTTGGGGGAAGCGCACAGTACCATATTCCTTACATCCTTGAAATTACGGGTGCCCTCAATTTGGCAGCTCTAGATCAGGCTTTGCGCAGGCTTCTACAAAGGCACGAAATACTGAGGACTACTTACCACGAAGATGAAGGGGAAGGAATTCAAAAAGTGATAAGCGAAGCTGCTTTTAGTCTAGAGATCAGAGCGTTGGCAGCGAAAGCATTGGAGGAGGAGCTACGGACCATCATATCGAAGCCTTTTGATTTAGAGCTTGATTTTATGCTGCGTTCATCCCTGTTTAAAATTGGAGAAGATCAATACGTATTGGCCATCGTGGTGCATCATATCGCTTTTGATGCTTGGTCATTGTCGATTCTGGTCAGTGAACTAAGAGCCTTGTATCGCGAATACGATGAGGGACTCAAGTCTGAGCTGCCGCCATTAGCTATTCAGTATGCAGACTACAGTAAGTGGGAGCGACAGGCCTTACAAGGAGGGCAATTGGCACGGCAGCTATCCTATTGGGAAACTAAGTTGGACAATATCCATACGCTGAAATTACCAACGGATTATACCCGCCCTGCGGTGAATACGACGGTTTGCAAGCGCGTTGTCTTTGAACTTAATGCCGAGCTACAGGATAAGCTGCAATTACTAGCCAAGCAAAATGGCGCCACGCTCTTCATGCTGCTGCTGGCGATATTCAAAGTCTTACTTTATCGCTACACCAACTCCACCGACATTTGTGTGGGTACCGCTATTGCCAATCGGGGGCACAAAAAAATAGAGCCACTCATTGGCTTTTTTGTGAATAATCTGGCACTTCGAACCGCCTTGTCACCCAAGGATTCTTTTCTGACTGCACTGCAAGCAGTTACCCAGACCACTTTAGCGGCTTACGATGAACAAGCAGCTCCTTTTGAACTGGTGGTAAAGCGCACGATTGGCCAGCGAGATCGAAGTAGGTCCCCGCTTTTTCAAACGATGTTTTTACTTCAGAATGCTGCGCTTCTGCCATCCGTTGAATTAGGAAATACGCAAATAGCCATTCGTTCCCACGACATCATTCGATCAGAATATGACCTAACGCTAGCCGCCTACGAACTGAATGACCGGTTGGCGTTCAATGTCGATTACTGTGTTGATTTATTTTCGGAGGAGCGCATGCAACGTTTAGCCACTCACTATCAAAATTTGGTGGAGGCCCTCATTGCTGATCCCACGCAAAAGATTAGCCATCTGCGTTTGATCCCCGAAACAGAAAAACGGCAAATTGTCCAACAGTTCAATCCTGGGCAAGAGCTAGATTGTGAATTTCACAACATTAAAGATTGGTTTGAAAATCAGGTGCTTAGCAATCCCCAGGCGGTAGCGCTGGAATTGGGAGATGATACCATGTCTTACGCCGAACTCAATGCATCGGCAAATCAACTGGCACACTGCTTACTGGATTCAGGTGTGACCACAGGGAGCATCATTCCCCTGTGCACGAACAAGTCATTCGATATGGTAGTCGCTATCCTGGGGATTATTAAAGCGGGCGCAGCCTACTTACCAATTGATGTTGAGTTTCCTGCAAAAAGAGCAGCCTTTATCGTCGGTGAAGCAGCAGCACCACTGATTCTTACCCATCGGAAATACGCACAAAAGTTCAATGGAGTCGGTACCCGGATTTATGAGTTGGAGTCACTCTCTGTAAGTGGTTATTCTGATCAAAACCCTGCTATCCAGATAGCTCCAAAAGAGCTGTTGTACGTAATCTATACTTCCGGGACGACGGGGCAACCTAAAGGAGTGATGGTAGAACATCAGTCGGTGACTCATCTTATTGCAGCACTGTCAGAGAAGTACGCTATCCGTTCGACGGAGCGAATTTTTCAGTTTTCAAATTATAGTTTTGATGCCTCCGTTGAGCAAATGTTTTTAGCCTTGTTGAACAGCGCAACCCTAATTCTGTACCCAGCAGAAAATCCGGAGGTTAAGCTGAAAATTGCTGATATTGTCCAACAACATAAGGTATCGCACTTCCACGCTACACCGAGCTTTTTGGAGACCATTGTAGATTTTTCAGCGTTCAAAAACCTGAATAGGGTGATAGCGGGTGGGGAAGTGTGTTCTCCCGACTTAGCTAAAAGAGTGGCGCCCTATGCTGACTTTTACAATGAATATGGCCCTACGGAGACGACCGTCACTTCCATCGTCCATCAGTATTCATCATCAACTGCTGATTCACCCTCACTCCCAATTGGGCGACCGATTGCGAATACACACTTATGGGTGCTGTCGGATTCCCAAAATGTTCAACCAGTTGGGGTGGAAGGGGAGCTTTACATCGGGGGCAAAGGAGTGGCCAGAGGTTATCTTAATCGCCCTGATTTAACCACAGAAAAGTTTGTCGAAAACCCTTTTGTAGTTGGGGAAAAGATGTATCGTACTGGCGATTTGGTCAGGTGGAGGTCAGACGGAAAACTCGAGTTCATTGGCCGGCGAGATCGGCAGGTTAAGATACGGGGGTATCGGATTGAATTGACGGCCATAGAATCTCATTTAAGGGAAATACCAGAGATCAAGGACGTAATTGTCACGACTAAGAAAACGGGTGCTGGGCATCAGAATCTGATCGTTTTCTGGATCAAGAAAAGCCCTATTGAGGTAGCTACTATCAAACAAAATCTGAGTGCTTACCTACCGGCCTATATGGTGCCACAGCAGTACGTTGAAGTAGATCAGTTTCCGATGAATAGCAACGGGAAGACAGACTTTAAGGCACTTTTGGCAATGGACGTACGAGCTGAAATCACCGCTGATTTTCCATCTACACAACTTACGGAGCAACTAACGCGTATTTGGCAAGATTTGCTCCAAACCCAGCATATCGGACTTAGGGATAATTTCTTTGAAATTGGAGGCGACTCTATCCTCAGCATAAAAATGTTGAGCCAGGTCAAGGCGCTTGGTTACGAGATTGCACTGGGCGATTTATTTGCATTTCAGACCATTGCCGACCTGGCGCAGAAAATTGAGGGCGGCTCGGTACCAGTTGCCAATGCTGCCAACACCTCGGTGACTCAGAAAGAAGTGGTATTTATTCCCGGTTTGGGCGGTAGTCCATTGGCGTTGTATGCCTTGGGTGGGCTTCTAACAGCAAATGATCCGTTATTGCGTGTTCATTATTTGACGGACCCCCGCTTCGAAAATGGAGCCGCGGAAAAGCAACTATCCATCAAAGAGCTGGCTGCGCTGTACGTTGCTGTACTAAAAGAGCGTATAGCTTCGCAAACCGTCATTTTGATCGGCTATTCCTTTGGAGCTTATGTGGGGTATGAAATGTCGAAATTACTTGCGGCCAGTGAAATTAAGCTCGATGCATTTATTATCTTAGATGCAAATGCACCTCACCAGAACACTTTTGATTTATTTGAGCAAGATGATACCTATACCGATAAGGTCTTTTCATCTTTAAAAGCGCTTGCAGCAATTAATGAGATACCTTTTTCATTCGAAAGAGAAGATTTTTTAAATAAGGATGAAGCCACAATTTTGCAATTGATTCAAGACCGTATGTCATCGCAATTAGATATGTCGTTTGACGTAGAAAAATTGCTGGCCGTTTACACTCGCAATGGAGAGGCTACGCTGGCTTGGGAAGATGATCAAAAGTATCCGTTGATCACTAAAACATTGCTCCTTAAGACGCAAAAAGATCTTGAACAATTGAGTCTGGAGAAACAGGCAATTTACCAACTCCATGATTATGGCTGGGGAGCATTGATAGACGGAGAGTTCGAGGCTACCTTCGTAGATGGAACCCACCAAAGTATGTTAAAATCCCCTCATGTAGATGAGCTATATTCAATCATTACAAAAGAAACCAATGGCTAAGACAACAGTGGAACGCAGTATGTTATTGGCGCTGACCGTTTTTTTGTTTACCAGTTTTCTACCTGCTCAAGAGCAAGACCAGGATATCGTCGCTCGGGCCAGCAGCTTTCTAGACCAACTGGAAAAACACGGTGAATTTACCGGAAGTGTGCTATTTGCCGAAGAGGATGAAATCTTGATCCACCGAGGACTGGGTTTTGCCAATGCCTCCTTCGAGGTCGCAAACAATAAGGATACGAAGTATAGCATTGCGTCCATTGTGAAGATGTTCACCGCTGTTGCCGTTTTGCAATTGCACGAACAGGGAAAGATCGACCTACAAAAAGAGGTTGGCTTTTATTTGCCTGATTACGCCAACGAAGCCGTCAAAAACCAGGTTACTATTGAGCATCTGCTGACGCACCAGGCGGGTACCACGCACTCCTACGATAAAGATTTCTTCGCTATACCCAAGGATAGGTTTCAAGAACTCAATGATTTTCGGCCACTTTTTGAGCAGGATACCCTAATCTTTACACCAGGCTCACGTTACTTTTACAATGATACGGGTTTTCTGATCCTGGGCTTAGTTATTGAGCAGGTGAGTGGGATGTCTTACTACCAATATGTTGCTGATCATATTTTCGCCCCCGCTGGTATGAGCAATACTGGCGCCTTTCCGTTAGATGAGGTTGTTGCGAATCGGGCTGTAGGTTATCGAAATACGGGTACAATCGGTGCCCCTTTTCGAGAAAACATTTACTTCATTACCAAGGGTAGCTCCGCTGCGGGCTTTTACGCTACCACCGAAGATTTATACCGCTTTTCCAGAGCTTTGGTTGGGAATAAGCTGCTCGAAGAAGCAACTACTCAATTGATGCTGACTCCAAAAGTAGAGGGCTACAATACCTTTTTAGGTTACGGAATCGATATTGACACCAGAGGAGCGTCACAGATTCTGGGCCATTCTGGGGGCTGGTACGGTATCAGAGGAGAAGTAATGATCTTCAATGAGTTGGGCAAGACGGTGGTTGTGTTGTCCAATAGGGGAGATAATGGCTATCAGATTGTTATGGAGTTTTTTAAAAACCTGCTGACCGGTTCCGCCAATAATCAATTGGCTTATCGTGAAACGGAAGAAGCCATAAATAAAGCAGCAAGCGCTCCTGATATCCGTGATTTTGTGCAGGGGCTATCCAGTGAGCAAAGGCAAAATATAGTGGAGTCACAAGTCAATACAGTGGCCTTCAACAAGCTGTATAATGGCCATTTTGAAGCTGGTTTGAAACTCCTGCGACTCAATGCCATGCTGTTTCCGGAATCCGTAGCGGTTTGGAAAAATCAAGGTAGGGTACAGTTAGATCTAGGAGACCGCAATTCTGCTCTGGAGAGTTACAAAGCAGGCGCTGCTTTAGATCCCACGGATACTCGCTTGCAAGAGCTGGTGGACGGATTAGAAAAAAATCGCGAATAAGGCTGTTCCAACACTATGACCACCACTACCATATTTCTATTGCCCTACGCTGGGGGAAGTTGCGCTTCTTTCAATTTCTTAATAACCGAACTCAAGAAGGCTGGTCGGGTATTCCCGCTAGAACTGCCTGGTCGGGGAAAGAGAGTAGTAGAAAAACTATGTACGACCCCCGCAGAGGCTATTGATGACTACTACCGGCAAATAGAGGAGCAGATCAACGAAGGGCCCTTTCTCATTTATGGTCACAGCTTGGGCGCACTTTTGGGGTTCTACGTAGCACAGCGGCTGACAGAAAATGGGAAGACACCAACAGCATTGATCGTTAGTGGTAACGCTGGGCCGGGAACCATTACTGATCGGGATTGGCACAGTTTGCCTAGTGATCAGTTTTTTGCACAAGTGAAGGCCTTGGGAGGCATGCCTCCTGCGTTTTTCTCTTCCCAAGAGTTGCTGGACTTCTTTGAACCGATTCTCAGAGCTGATTTCAGAATTTCCAGCGAACTCCTTCCCGTAGTGCCAGAACAGAAAGTTAATGTTCCTATCTACGCGATGATGGGGGCCGACGAAGACCGCTCAGATGAGCTCAATAACTGGGGAAAGTTTACTTCCTCGGGCTTGTCTACCCGAATTTTTCCGGGGGGGCATTTCTTCATCCACCAAGCGAAAGATCAACTGCTGGAGGCTATCCTCCGTCCACCTATCGGGCCAGCAGCAGAATAAGTAATTCCTGACACCATTGACCATTGGGTAATATGAATCAATTGATTGGCAATCGTCCAAAATTTCTGGGGAGAATTGTTTTTCTGGCGCTTCTGGCCATCGTCAATGGTTTGGCTAGTTTTGCCTTTATCTTTTTGGTCAATCGTGTCATTGGTTATTTAATCACTTCCGGACTTCCGCCAGAGAATAACTTTCTCCTCAGCTTTGCCTTCGTCATTCTTCTCTTTTTTGTCACCAAGCGTGTGCTATCAGAAGGGATTATCGAGCTTTCCCAGGAAGTATTCTGGGGAGCTCGGCGCGATATTATAGAATTGGTACTGACTGCTCCTTACCGGAGTTTATTGAGCTTTAAATCAGAAGTGTACTCTGCTCTGACCAATGATATCAACAGTATTACCAACGCCTCGGTACTCATCGTTAATGTGTTTTCGTCATTGATTCTGATATTCACCACGCTGGCATACATGGCTTATTTATCCGGGAAGTTGTTTTTGCTGAGTAGCCTCACCATTGCCGCTGGGGTTTTGATTTATATAGCAACCGGACGTATTAGAAACGGGCAATTCCGCATAGCGCGCAGCTTGGAAGCAAAGTTCATCAAGCACTTTAACAGTTTGCTGGATGGTGCCAAAGAGATCAAAGTAAACCCCGAAAAAGGATCAGATCTTTACCAGCGGAATTTGGCATCCGTGCTGGAGTCGGGCAAGCAGTATAACAGCAAGGCACTACTGGGCTACTTAAACAGCCAGTTGATTGGCCAGCTGTTCTTCTACGGCTTGATTGGTACCATTCTGTTGTACGCGGGCTCTTGGTTGGGTACGTCGCTGGAGGATACCATCAGCTTTACTTTTGTCTTGTTGTATCTGCTTACGCCAATCGTGTCGCTCATGGTAGCGATTCCTGTTTTTAATCGGGCAGCTGTTGCTTTGAAGCATTTAGCCAAATTGAAAAATGGGCTACAAGAAATCTCGGCTCCAACACAAACTTCTGGAGAAGTCAACAGTGATCTTAGCAACTTTTCCAAAGTAAAATTCAAGGATTACACCTTCTCTTACGGAACAGATATGTTCTCGGTTGGGCCGCTCACCTTGGATATTGCCCGTAATGAACTCATTTTCATTTTTGGTGGCAATGGTGCCGGAAAAACCACGGTTGTGAACACCTTGCTTAATCTATACCAAGTGCAGTCGGGCCATTTGGAAGTGGATGACCACCAAATATCGCTCGCAGAAGTAGATGAGGTGAAGGCACTTTTTGCCCCTGTCTTTAGTGATTTTTACCTGTTCGAAGAGTTCTATGGAATGAAAGATTTGGATGAATCCAAGCTGGGACGCTATCTGGAGCTCTTTGAGTTGCAGGACAAAGTAAGTTTAGAAGACGGCCGCTTTTCAACGATAGATTTATCTATGGGACAGCGCAAGCGTTTGGCGCTCATCTCAGCGGTCATGGAGGACAAGCCTATTCTGGTATTGGATGAATGGGCTGCTGATCAGGATCCCTACTTCCGAAAGAAGTTCTACCAACAAATTCTGCCGCAGATTATTGAGCAGGAAGATAAAACCATCATTGCCATCACCCATGATGATCGCTACTACCACCTTGCAGATAAGCTGGTCAAAATGGAATACGGAAAGCTTGAAGTAGTTTCGGCAATCAATCCTTACCCACCCCAAGATAAGACCGTTTAACATGAACCGCATTACGAAGTCTGGAGGCCTCCTTTTACTAAGTTTGACTTGGATATTTGTGACTTGCTATCACTTCTATCCCATCAATAGTGTGGGAGCCTTGCTAAGTTTTCGATCAGGATTGTTATTCGGCGAAACAGAAATACCGCACCTCCAAGTTGCACATGAAAGCCGGGAAGCTAATATCTACATTGATTCGCTTGGCATTCCTTACGTCTTTGCTTCGTCTGAGCAAAACGCTATGCTGGGCTTGGGGTATATGCACGCGCGGGATCGCTACTTTCAAATGGAGTTTCTCTCGCGGATGGTGGAAGGGAGCCTTTGTGCCATCCTGGGAAAGAACTTTTTACGGAGTGATGCAAATTGGATTGCCTACGATTTTTCTGAGCGGGCGGAAGAATTGCTCAACGAGTTTCAAACCCAGCACCCGGATGTCTATGCGGGTTTGGTAGCGTATAGTGAGGGGGTCAATCTGTACCTCGAAAATAATGTGATCGATGACCCCATGTATAAGCTTCTGGATTTACAGGCTCGGAAGTGGAAGCCAGCATATTGCCTGTACGTGAATTGGTACATTAGTCGCAGCCTCTCCTTTTTTGATTATGATTTGGAGATGCAGGAGTTGATCACTGAGCTAAGTCCTGACCACCGAGCAGCCTTCTTTCCTTTCAATCCGAAAGACTTACAGACAATACTGCCTGGCAAGGAACCAGGGGGTATTAGTGAAAACTACCAGAGCTTGAGCCTCCCGCATCCGCTAAAATCCATTCCCCCTGCGAACTTTACCCCTGGATTAGGTAGTAACAACTGGGCCATTAATAAGGGAAGAACCAGTAATAATATTGGCCTACTGGCTAATGATCCACATTTGCCGTTAACACTGCCCAGTATCTTCTACGAAGCCTTTCTTTCTTGCGACGATTTCAATATTGCCGGGTACAGCATTGCCGGTTTGCCCCTCATTGTTGGTGGGCACAATAACCATATGGCTTGGGGGATTACCAACGGCGAATGGGATGTCACCGATCGGTACTTGCTAACTACTAAGAACGATAGTCACTACCTCTATGATGGTAACTGGATACCCTTCAGCGCAAAAGAATATGAGGTGCCCATACGAGGGGCGAAATCAGAGAAGGTTTCTCACCTGTTTACCGTGCACGGGCGGGTGTTGAAAGACAGCAACGGCAACTTCTACGCCCAGCGATGGTACGGAGCCGAAGCTGCTCAGGCTGTTGCGGCGCTATTTGAAATGCAGAAGGCTAAGAATTGGACTGCTTTCCGAACGGCCCTGACACGCTATGACTACCCTGCGCAGAATTTTATCTACGCTGATATTAAGGACACCATCGGCATTTTCTGTGCGGGTGAACTACCAGCAAGACCGCAAGGGTACACTGGTGGTTTACTAGATGGCAGTCAAAAGCTGTTGGAAGGCGTCCAACAGCAGCTTGCGTGGTATCAAGTTCAGACGCAGGACAGTTTTCTCTTTTCTGCGAATCAACAACCCTTACGTACGGAATCGTATCTGGGCGCTCACTGGTACAAAGATGATTATCGCGTCAATAGAATACATGAGCTGCTCCAAACCAAAGAGACCTGGGATCTGGCATCTGCTAGAGAGATGCAGCAAGACGTTGTTGATGTATCATTTTTTGCGGTACAAGAGCTATTGCAGCAATACCAACAGGCGACAGAGAAATATCCTAAAATCGAGCAATCCTTGAGCAATTGGGATGGGAAAATGACGGAAGATAGCAAGGCTGCACTGACCTACGAATATTTGAGAAAAAGTGTAGAACAGGTAGCAGCAGAATTTGCCAAAGAGGAATTGGGAATCCAACGATCGCCTTCTTTCAAGTACTTCGTCCGCCACCTTAATCCAAGGCTTTCGCCAGAGCAGCAAACAGAGAAGGAGGTGCTTTTTGAGCGAATACTTTTCAAGACCGATTCCAGCCTGGTCGCTTCCTTTGGGGAAAACTGGGAGAACCAATCACTTGCAGCAAGTACGGGCTTCATGATTAACCATGTAGGCTTTTTACCCGGTTTTGTGACAAGAATTGATACCTATCCCGGAAACCGCAATACCATCAACATGAATAGTGTAGCTCGGCCTGTATTTCGAACGATCTTCGAATTAAGCGATCAAGGGATTCAAATGCACAATATTCTAGCTGGAGGGCAAAGTGGAATATTGAACGCTAAAAACTACTGCGACCAGTTAGATCGCTGGAGAGCAGGCGAGTATAAGGCGACGCTGTTTCCGCAGAATGAGGGGGACTTGCTGCATATTGTCCAACAAATAAGCATCGACTAATGAAGAAGCTGTTACCAGGTGTTTTTTACCTCTTCGCTTTAGTACCTCAGTTTGTCTTTACTCAATATGAGTGGATGGTGGCCGCGGTATTCTTGATCGGCTTTTGCTCCGCTTTTGCCTTTCGTTCCGGCCAAGTATTTTGGCCGTTGTTTATCATGCAAGTTTTGCTAACGGGCATTGCTTTCTTCCTCCTTGGGGATCGCGTGAGTTACTTGGGAGACGTCCTGGCTAACTTTGGTATTCCGGCCTTCGCGCTACCTATTCTTTTCGTTCTCTTCAATGCCCTGAATGTTCCGTTGATTTTTCTTTTTGGCCGTAATATTCCACCACTCTTTAAAGACTTCTTGTGGACTTCGGAAGCGTCAGAAGATATGAACTCCTCCGCTTCTTCTTAGCGTACTTTTTGTACAGTTCAGTAGAATTATTTTGCCACCCTGTTATTCTATCTAACAACCTCAACTTCATCAAACTGATTGCCTTTCTTCCCCTTGTAGGCGTTTTGGTTGAAGTTGTAGGTGAGGGAGACATTGATCTGACGCACTCTGTTTTGCAGTCGAAGCTCCCTTAGAAAATCATTGCCAAAAGTGGTGATATTCAAAATGCCAGAGTTGAAGACATCGCTAACATTAAAGACCAATGCGCCTCTTCCCCCAAAAACATCTTTGCTGATACCTAAGCCCATCGTATAAATGCCGTCACGTCGGTATTGCCCGGTTTCAATTGGGCCACGATAATTATTCAAAATCTGGATTTTGTAGGCTTTTCGTACTGTGATGTTGATATTATGCCGCCCATAAAACAGCAAGCCTTCACCGTCAAAATTGGCGTTTGGTAGTGTTCCTACTTGTTCAAAACCATTAAAAATCAGACCGGTGTACATATTCAACCAGGGAGCTAAATTGGAAATAATACCACTCTGTAAACCAAAGGAATAGTAGGTGCCAATATTAGCAAGTTGAGACAGGTAAACATCATTGGCTTCGCCATTAATGGTGATGGATCCCCGATCGACAAAGAACTCCAATTCGTCAGTAGTTTCGCGATAGTAGAGCGCGGCATTCAAGCGGAGCTTGGCCGAGAGTCTCGTATTCAGTCCTAACTGATTACCAAAGGTATAGGAGGGGTCTAAGTCTGGGTTGCCAACGAAAACATTACGTTCGTCAGAAAAAGAGTTGAATGGGATCAGGGCGTTTGCTGGTGGGCGATTTATCCTGCGGTTGATGGTGTAGCTTAATGTAGTCTTGTCACTGAGCTGATAGCTTACTGATGCAAAAGGGAAAAGATCTGTGAAGTCCTTATTGATATCTGCTGCCTGACCGGCGGCAAAGTCAATATCAGTGATCTCCGTGCGTAGGCCTAATCGTAAATTGAATCGGTTAAGCTTCTTGGCATACTGCGCATAAAAGGCGTGAACATCCTGGGAGAAGGTCGTCTGATCAGTAAATTCAGGAATAAGCAGCCAAACATTATCCGTGTTTCTTTCGACTGTAAAGTCATTATCCAGGTCAAATATATTGCCCTGGTAGCCCAACTCAATTTTTGCATTACCAGCAAACGGCAAGGTATAGTCAACGGACAGGATTGATCGGGATTGAGACTGATCATTGCTTGATCGGTCATTGTACAGGACTAGCCCGCCCTGAGAAAGATCAGTAGTCTCAATAGTGGATGATTCATCTTCTTCGGTGCGCTCCGTACTGAGGCGGATGACCATTTGATGTCCTTCTTTTTTGAATTTCTGATTGAAGGTCAAGGCCCCTTGGTAATAGTTGTTGTTACCGGATTGCTCTTCCAGCCGCTGTTGGGTGTCGAAAACGGTTTGGCTTTGAAAGTCCTGGTATTGCGTGGCAATATTATTAGAAAGGTCGACCCTGCGAAAATTGGCCTCACCAGAAATAGAACTTCGTTCCCCTAGGTTTAACGTTCCGCCCGCATTTACCAAATAATACAATTGATCCCTAAACCTTTCTGACATCTGCCTGGTCTGTAGCAATTCCGATTGCAGATCGTCTAAGTCGATATCGTTTATACCTTTTGGTTCGGAGTATCCTATGCCCGAATTGACGAACCATGATCCCTTTTTTCCGCCCTTGTTGATATTGACATTCGTACCGAGGTTGAGCCGATGCCCGGCAAAGAGTTCCACGTTAGCGTTAAGGCGTTTCTCTTTCCCTTTCTTCAAAATGACATTTAGAATCCCCGCTGTTCCATCAGCTACAAACTTGGCCGACGGATTAATGATGATCTCGATTTCTTCGATGCTGCTGGCCGGTATGCTTCTTAGCAGTTCTGCTGAGCTGGTAAGACCACTTGGCTGACCGTCAATGAGGAAGGTGATATTATTATCGCCTCTGATACTTATCCCTCCGTCGGGTGTCACCTGTACGGCCGGCAGATTCTGTAGTAAATCTGATAGCGTACCGCCTTTGGCGTAAAGATCTTTAGTGGCCTGGTACACGATCTTATCAATACCATTATAAATCGCCTCTCTTTCACCGGCTACTACTACTTCATCCAAAGAAACATAACCCTGGATTGAGATATCTCCAAGATATAGATTTCCATCAGCCGCAGTCAGGTCTACTTCCCGGGCTTGAGATTGTGAGCCTACCAGGGAGATGATCAACTCATATTTGTCCTTAGGAATCTGAACCTTAAAAGTTCCATCTTCCTCCGCAAGTGCTCCGTGCACATTCGCTGAGTCAGTTTGACTGATAAAGATGACACTCGGAAAAGGTATCGGAATTGCGCTTTCGTCAGTGATTCTTCCCGTGACCTCAATATTTTGAGATTGGGCCAAATGACTTGCGAAACACAGTAAAAGGAGCACGTAAACAAAACGGAGCATGAGCGATTTTCTGTTTATACGGAAAATAGAATAAACGGTAGCGCACCATTTCTATCCAACAGCCGCTATGTATCTACCATTCTACCTTCACACCGTCCTGGTAAAGCAGGAAGCGGTCTTCCGGTTCATTGAAAGCTAAAGCTTGATTGATACCAAAATCCACAGCGCTCTTAATGTCTAATCCCTGAGCCACACCAAAGTAAAAGCCTGAGGCAAAAGCAATGGCCGCAGAGTCACCAACGCTCCAACTGGTCCCCACTACATAGGGAACAACTTTGGAGATGGCTTCCGCCTGAGCGCTACTGTGGCAGGCGTTAAAAACAACAGCCTTGATCGGAATACGCTGGCGCTTGACCATCGATTCGAAGGTGCGTTCCAAAAATGCCGTACCGACAAAATGCGCATTACGTTTATCTTCGTCCATCAAGAATATGCCAGATTCATCGGCGGGGGGCTCATTGGGCTGGGCAGTAGCCTCCGGGCGACCGGCCCGACTTTGCGAAATGACCTGTTGCACATCGGGAGCTTGACGATCGCCGTGACCAGAAAAGTGCACGATGTCTGGTTTTTCTAAAAATAGATATTCCGCAAACTCAGAAGGTGTAACAGCGCGCTGCAAACGAATAGGAAACTTCTCCGGTTGTGGAGCCTTTTGTAGGCGCTCAGAAATCCGGCTGTGCTCCTTTGATAACTGTAGTTTGGCCGTGTCGGATGGATTAGAGGCTAAGAATAAGATCTTGGTGATACCATCATCGGGCGGAAAAGTACTGGTGGGCTCGCTAGGGGCAGGGGTGACTGCGGGAGTCGTCGTGGGAGTAGGACTGATCACTGCTGGTGCACTTGTAGTTGTTCCCGCACTGTCTTCTAACGAAGTGAGTACCGAAAGCAATCCGGCGGTAATCTTAGCCCGTTCTTTACGCACATCATCATCGTCCAGTGTCCCCAATAAAACGCCCCGTGCGTTTTGGTTGTACCTGCTCAAAAAGAGCGTCAGGGTCGTCTTGAGGTCATTATCACTTTGCACTGCGGGTAGGGCAGCGGTTGCTTTAATGGCTTCTTCCAGTTTAGCCTGCATCACCAGGCCGCGAATTTCCTCGATTGTCATAGTTACGTTTGGCAAGTCAATATGGGTTGGCTTACGCCATAAGCAATGATACCAAGATTTGTCTTTTTTCCGGTCATTCCGTACCGCTTTTCTGTCCAGACCCGTACTTTAGCACCCTCTTCAAAGCTTAAATCAACTATTTGTGGCGGTATACCGATTAAAGGGGTGTGTGCAACACTATGCGTGGGGGGGCACCCAATTCTTACCGAATCTTTTGGGGGTAGACAATCTGAAGGCTGAACCCTGGGCCGAATATTGGTTAGGGATTCATCCCAAGGGGGCAGCGAAAGTACAGTGGTTGGGGGGAGAAACCAGTCTCCCGGATTTTCTTGACCACAATCCGGAAGTACTCCACGGAGCAGCAGCAAGCTCGTTCGAAAAGCTACCATTTCTCTTAAAAATACTGGATGTTCGAACGATGCTTTCCATCCAGCTTCATCCTACGCGCGAACGAGCTCAAGTAGGTTTTCTGCGCGAAGAAACACTGGGTATTCCTCGCTTGGCGCCTAACCGCAGCTATAAAGATCAAAACCATAAGCCAGAGGTGATGGTCGCCTTAACTGACTTTTGGCTCCTGCACGGCTTCCGCTCAGCGGCCGAAATTGAAAAGACACTTGAGGAGATTCCCGCCTGGTCTTCGCTGCGTGATACGCTAAAACGGGGTGGGGTAACAGCACTTTATAAAACAGTAATGGAGGCGCCACAAGAGCGGGTGGATGAATGGCTCGGGCCGCTCTATGAGGAACTCTACCAACGGGACGATCTACGAGAAGAAGAGGTAGCTTACTGGGCTTGGCAGGCCTTTGAGCAGTATACCCGTAATGGCCACTTTGACCGGGGCATTTTTTCCATTTACTGGTTCAATTTAGTGAAATTGAAAGCAGGTGAAGGCATCTTTCAAGGGGCGGGGTTGCCACACGCCTACTTGCGAGGTGTAAACGTAGAACTCATGGCCAATAGTGATAATGTGCTACGTGGTGGCCTGACTCCCAAGCATATAGACGTGCCAGAATTGCTGGATAATGTTTGTACTGAAGCCGTGCAACCCTTGGTGCTAAAGGGCGTTTCCGTTGCGGAAGGTGTACAAGAGTACCCGGTGCCAGTGCCAGATTTTCGTTTGTTAAATATGCAGATTGCTTCGGGCCAAGAAATTAAAATTAAACACCCTAAGGCAGCCATTCATATCCTGTTAAGCGGTCAGCTTACAATCGATGATGAAACCTTCCATGCCGGTGAAGCGTTTATGTTGGCTGGGGAGCAGACCACTATCCTAAAAAATTTAGGTGTTCTAACAACGGTTTTGTACGCTGCAACCTTCTAAATCACCTACTTTTTACCAAATATGGATAATTATCATTTGACAATAGTGGTCCGAGCACTGCAATTTACTTACCTTAGCTCGGTATAACCCCTTGGTTTTTAACCTTTGCACTCAATGAAGGGTGTCGTCTCTATTGGATGAAAGAACAGTCTGCCACGAATGATTTTGCTACTCAGTATCGCCAAGAACTGAAGCAGAAGACGCTACGTGTGGGAATACCTAGTGCCTTTATTGGCATTGCTGCGTCAGCTTCTTTCTATTATTTAGATCAGGTAGATCTAGGCTTGGAACATACCTTGTTCTGGCGCGGTTTAGGGATAATAGGTGGCTTAGTTTTTCTGTTGATTTGGCTAATTAAGCCTTGGCGAAGATTCGTCATACCAGTACATGCCCTGAGCATGATGTGTTATCTCATTATGATGTCGGGTATCGGGTATCTGATTTTTACTAATCCGGCAATGACCCAGAAGCACTATTTTGCCATCACATCCGGTTTCCTGACGGTCTGGTTCATTATTAGTCTAATTGCGCAAGGTGCACGTCGGATCTTAATGTACGCAGGTGCCCTGCTGGTGGTCGTTACTACCGTTTTGTACGCGATGAACTCGGCCTCGCTCACCGATAACGCAGGTTATATTTTCTCGATTTTTATGGTAGGTGTCATCGCGGTCCTAAATATGCGGAGCCGCGTTCGCTATGATTACGATCAGGCCTTTAGCATGTACCGGCTGGAAAAAAGTAGAAATCAAATACGGCAACAGGCGGCGGACCTGCGAGATAAGAATGATAACCTCGTGATGTTCAGTCGGGCCATGTCCCATGATTTGCAGGGGCCACTACGTCGCGTACGATCATTTCTGGACCTGTACGAATTTCGGAGTAAGGATCAACTGCCCGAAACAACACAGGAGTATCTGGACCTTGCTCGACAACATTTAGAGCAGGGCCAAAAAGTAGTACATGATCTCTTGGTTTATTCTAAAATTGGCCAAAATGGGCTTGCCAAGGAAGAAGTCAATATTGATCAACTATGCCAGAAGGTGCAGGAAGAACAATTACCACTTCAGGAAGCAGTTGCTCCCATCGTTATTGATCGTCGGATTGAAGCTAATATTAAGGCTGACGAAAAATTGCTCTGGTACCTGCTTACCAATTTGCTGAGTAATGCGATAAAATTCTCTAGCAAGCAAGAAGATCCTAACGTAAAGATTCGCTGCCTCGCCAATGGGACAGAAGTTATCCTTTCAGTAGCGGACAACGGTGTTGGTTTTGATGAGGATTTCCTTGAGGAACTGGGACGCCCGTTTAAGCGTTTTCACGGTACAGAGTATGCGGGTACCGGTATTGGTCTTTCCATCGTAAGCCAAATTGTAAAAATGCACGACGGGAGGTTTTGGGCAGAGAGCCCACCAGGGAAAGGCGCTACTTTCTTCTGTGCTTTTCCAAAATAATATATCGATCTTAGTTTAGGTTTCCCCTAGTTGTCTTCGGCAAAGTGAAGCAGAAAACTGTTCCTCCAGTGGGGTTTGCTTCAATCCAAATATTACCGCCGTGTTGCTCTACGATAAGTTTGGAAAGGGCCAAGCCAATACCCGTCCCTTCATAATCGACACTAGAATGTAAGCGGGTGAACATTTCGAAGACACTATCGTGAAATTCTTCGTCGATACCTATACCATTGTCCACTACCTGAATGAGATGATAATCACCTGATTGGGGCTTCGCCTTGATTTCCACCATGGGCTCGGCGCTGTTGTTGTACTTTAAACCGTTGGTGATCAAGTTTTGAAACAGCTGGTATAATTTAACTTCGTTTCCACTAACTACCGGTAGTGAAGAACTCAGAATGCGTAAAGGCTTGTTAATCTCAATGTTGCCAAGATTCTCACGAATACTCCCTACCACTGCTTCTAGTGAAATTTCTTGGGGCTCAATAGGTTGAATACTACTATTGACCCGTGCGAAAGTCAGTAAACTATCGATCATACTGGTCATGCGGGTAGCGCCGGCGCTGGT
Organism: Bacteroidota bacterium; assembly: GCA_039816955.1. Lineage (GTDB taxonomy): Bacteria > Bacteroidota > Bacteroidia > Chitinophagales > Saprospiraceae > Lewinella. The sequence continues at coordinate 984 of JBCBWU010000004.1, read as the reverse complement.
CATACGCATCAGCTCTTCCAGCTCTACATCCTTAAAACTCTTGATCTTTCTACGAATAAGCGACAATAAACTTACGATTGTACGCAGTGGCGTCTTGAGGTCATGAGAAGCGATGTAGGCAAAGCGTTGTAAGGCCTGATTGGAATCTTCCAAGTCTTTAGTCCGTTGCTGTACTCTTAGTTCTAGCTCTTCGGCAAGGCGACGATTTTGTAGGCTTTGCTTATACAGTAGGAGCGCAAAAATGAAAAGAATACTACCACCCAGGATCGCCAGCCCGAGTTGTCGGGAACGCAGTGTTGTTTCTTCTTGCAAAACATTAATTCTTGCGGCCTCGTCCGGTGAGTTACGCAAGGATACAGTACGACCGGCCTCCGCCATAAGCGCCTGCTGGGCTTGCACTTGCTGCTCTTTATAGTGGAGTGCTTTGCGAAAATCGCCTTCGCCTTCGTAAATAAGGGCAAAGAGCTGATATAACTCAGCTAACAGTTCTGAATTTCGTTCTTCTCCCAGCTTATTTTCAGTATCCTTCAAAACGAGTAGGGCGGCTTCGGTTTGTTTTTTTTGCCATAGCATTCTGGCTCTTTGTAGTGCGTTAAGCGCCTGCTCATTTCTGATAACCTCCCTTTCTAGATTAGCTGTAGAATTGGTAGAAAACGGCATAGGGCTGGCGTGCACTACCGGTTTGTTCACTGCCTTTTGTGATGGAGAAGCCCCGCCCGCAGTAACTTTCGCGAAATGCGAGGCGGAATAAGTCTGAGGTGTTTGGGTTGGGTTGGCTTGTGTAGTGCTGCCAAACAGGCAGACCATCAAGAAGAGTGTAGTGATGTGTTTACTCATAGGGCATGTGTGCTGGCCGCCGAATTCAATACACTGCCTGTTGGGCGGCGGCGCAATGCTCGAACAGCGGTAAAAAAGTAGTAAGCACAGCTGAAAACTGATCTTATGACGCATTTTTACATACAAGTAACGCCTGAATTCCAAGTA
>JBCBWU010000049.1:0-38531 GCA_039816955.1 Bacteroidota bacterium | reverse complement strand
TGCGGGAAGGAAAACGCTGAAGTCAGGTTCTGTAAAGCGTTGGGGCGTAAGCCATTAGAAAAGTTTAAATCAGTTCAATAAAACCTGTGAAATACTTTTTGATATGCTAAGCCTCCAAATGTTAGCTGCCTAAGAACACCCAGGTAGATTTTGAACCATATAAGGCATAGAAGGGCACATAAGAACTAATTCCACCAAATTTACTAATTCCACTAACCAGAACCGTAGGCTCAACCAATTCAACTAAATTTACTAATTCAACCATTCCACTACATATGTTCGGTAAAAGATCGCTTTTTCGGGTGCCTAAGCACCAAAAGTTTGACTACAAACCCATGTATTACGATCCCCAAAAGGAAGAGCTTCAGGAGCGTCTGAAGGAACTCCGGGAGTTGCAACAAGATGATATTGACGGCACCAAAGCCCGTATTTCCAGCGGAATGCGCAGTACTTGGAATTCGGATAAGGAGTACCGCAGAAAGCAAGTTATGCGCTCTAACCTGATTCTTGTGGGTTTGGTAATTATGTTGCTCGTATTGGGCTACCTGCTTTTAAATGTATATTTGCCAGAGTTGACTCAATTGATGCAATAGTTCTTCTTCAATGTCGGATATCATTCAGCTTTTACCGGACGCCATTGCCAGCCAGATCGCTGCTGGTGAGGTTATTCAACGTCCCGCCTCGGTTGTTAAAGAATTGATGGAAAATGCCATTGATGCCGGTTCCGATCGTATTCAGCTGATTATTAAGGAGAGTGGTAAGAACCTGATTCAAGTGATTGATAATGGTTGTGGCATGTCGGAAACAGACGCCCGGCTCTGTTTTGAGCGCCACGCTACCAGTAAACTGCGTAGCGCTGATGACCTTACGCATATCCGCACCATGGGCTTTCGCGGAGAGGCTATGGCTACGGTGGCCGCAATTGCTCAGGTAGAACTTAAGACACGCCGGCACGCCGACGAATTAGGCACACGAGTATTGATGGAAGGTTCGGACTTGAAGTCGCAAGAACCTTGTCAAACTGCAGCCGGAACTTCCATTGCCGTAAAGAATCTGTTTTACAATGTTCCGGCCCGTCGCAATTTTCTGAAATCCAATTCGGTAGAAATGCGGCATATCCTGGATGAATTCCAGCGCCTGGCTCTGGCTCATCCGGATCTTTTTTTTAGTCTGCACCATAACGATTCGGAAACCTACCATTTGCCACCCGGCAATTTCCGCCAGCGAATCGTAGGTATTTATGGTAATAGCTTCAATCAACGCCTGGTACCGGTTACGGAGGATACCGATATTCTCAAAGTATCCGGTTTTGTGGGCAAGCCGGAGTTTGCTAAAAAATCTCGTGGAGATCAGTTTTTCTTTGTCAACCGCCGGTTCATCAAGAGTGGCTATTTGCACCACGCGCTGATGTCGGCCTACGAGGAGCTTTTGCCGAAAGGTGTTCATCCTTTCTATGCACTGTTCCTTACCATTGATCCCTCCCGAATTGATGTCAATGTGCACCCCACGAAGCAAGAGATTAAGTTTGACGATGAGAAGCTGGTGTATAATTACCTCAAGGTAGCGGTCCGTCATGCTTTAGGGCAATACAGTGTCACACCTACCCTTGACTTTGAGCAGGGGGGGACTTTTTCTCCTACGCGCTATAAGCCCACCACTCCTCAGTCCTTTCCCACCATTGAATCTAGTGCTACCGCAAAACCTCGTTCCAGCGGTTCGGGTAGTTCTTCTGGATCGAGTAATATGGAGACCGGTGCTTCTGAACGCCGCAGGGCCCAACACAATCAGGAGAATTGGCAAAAGATGTACGAGGGCTTGGGGGAAGAAAACGAAGCCGCGCCTACTTTTCCGGAGACCGAGGAAGAAGGAGGGTTTATTACGATAGAAAGTAAGATTTCTCGAGATAGTGAGGACAGTCCTTCCTTGGGCTTTAAGGATGATAAACATCCGTACCAAATTCATGCTCGTTACATCATTAGTCCCATCGCTTCGGGTTATGTGTTGATTGATCAACAAGCTGCTCACGAGCGAATCCTTTACGAGCGTTATTTACAAAGCCTTGGGCAGCAACAAGCTAGTAGCCAAGGGCAACTCTTTGCCCAAACGATAGAACTCAGCGCACCGGATGCGGTGTTGTTGACGGAGATGTTACCACAACTACGTTTACTTGGGTTTGATATGGAAGAGTTTGGCCAAAATGCTTTTGTAATTAATGGCCTACCGGCAGAAATTGCGGGCAAGCAAGGCGAAGCAGAAATTATTGATCACCTTCTCAGTCAATACCGTGAACAGCTGGATCTTAAGTTGGATACCCAGGAAGCCGTTGCACGTGCTATGGCTCGTAGTGCAGCCATCAAACGCGGGCAGCGCCTGAGTGATGAGGAGATGCAGCAAATTATTAATCAGCTCTTCGCTTGTGAAAACCCACGCCGCAGCCCGTCCGGACGAGCCTGCTTTCTGACCTTTACGTTAGACGAGCTGGAACGACGGTTCGCAGAATAAGTCATCCTTTTCGCCTGAGTTCTTCTATCTTCATGCAACAAAATGCGTACTGAGGTGCTTTCAGTACTGTACAACTTAGTTTCCATTCGATGTTTCGTATTACTGATGTCGCTAAAAACCTCCTGATCATCAATGTCATGTTCTTTGTGGCAGGATGGATTTTTGGAGAAAGACAAATGCTGGATTTAATGGCGCTCCATTATCCGGCTTCTCCTTTGTTTAAGCCCCTACAATTGGCCACCCACTTTTTTATGCACGGTGGATTGTGGCACTTGTTCTTTAATATGTTTGCGCTGGTCATGTTTGGCTCAGCCCTGGAAACGCGTTGGGGGCCTCGGCGCTTCTTGTTCTTCTACTTTGTGTGTGCCGTTGGTGCAGCAGTACTCCATATGGGATACACCTGGTACGAAATGACCGAACTGGAGAACATTATCGCCAGTTTCAAGAACCAACCTGATATTGAGACCTACCGCCGCTTTATTGATTTCAGCGGCATTGGCGAAATTCCTCAGATGAAGGATCTGTCCAACCGTATTAGTCGGGGCTTAACCCCTGATTTGATTGGAGAGGCCAGTCTGCGGATGAACGAATTTTACGGTATTAAGCTCAATATTCCAGTAGTAGGGGCATCTGGTGCTATATATGGTCTTTTGCTTGGGTTTGGAATGCTATTCCCCAATGCCGAGCTCATGCTCATCTTCCTGCCCATACCAATTAAGGCGAAGTATTTTATCCCGTTATTGATGTTGGGTGAACTCTATCTTGGGTTCAATCAATTTTCCTGGGATAACATCGCTCACTTTGCGCACTTGGGCGGAGCGGTTACGGGATTCTTTTTAATTTTGTACTGGCGAAAATTTGGAAGTAGATTATGATGCTTCCATGACCAAAGGCCAATTTTTCTTAGAACTTACTGGCCACAATTTCGTTAACAATAATAGTCAACAGCAGAGTACCATCAGCCATCATGTTTAGGTCCATTTGGGAAGATATAAAGCGCGAGTTCAGCTACGGGAATATGGTTACCCGTCTGGTCATCATCAACGTGATGGTTTTCATCGTCGTAAACCTGGTTTGGGTGGCCCTGCAGATAGCCAATGGCTATAAAACTTCTTCCTTTTACAGCGAGTTTCTTTCCTTTTTTGCCATGTCTTCGTACTGGTTGGATGTACTCACCCATCCCTGGGCTATCATCACCAGTATGTTCCTGCACGAGGGCTTCTTCCACATCCTATTTAATATGTTGCTCCTCTACTGGTTTGGACGCATAATCGGGGATTTACTGGGAGACCATCGAGTGTTGCCACTTTACCTACTAGCGGGCCTGGCGGGGAATGTTGTGTATTTCATAACGGCTAATCTTATCCTTCCTTACGCTCCGGGAAGCATTGCTTACGGAGCCAGTGGTGCTGTCATGGGCATTGTCATTGCAGCGGCGGTTTTAGCGCCAGAAATGGAAATGCGATTACTGCTACTGGGGAATATCAGGCTAAAATATATTGCTGCGGGTCTGTTGCTGATCGATATCATCGGCATTGGTGGGATGAATAATACGGGTGGTCACTTCGCCCACTTGGGAGGTGCTGCCTTCGGCTGGTTCTTCATTCGTCGCTTACAATCAGGCGACGATTTATCCGCGCCAGTTAATAACTTTTTGAACAAGATTCGTGAGTTTTTCCGTGGTCTAGGTCAGGATCGCGGGGAAAAGAAAGGCCGTGGGCCACGTGTGGCGTACCGAAATCCCAATAACAAAACACAGGCTAGCCCACAGCAGAACCGCTTTGGTCGTCGTAAATCTAATCGTACCAAAGGCAAGGGCTCTCCGGAGCTGTCGCACGAAGAACGTGTTGACGCCATTCTGGAAAAAATCAAAGAAAGTGGTTACGAAAATCTGACGGAAGAGGAGAAAAAGTTTCTCTTCAACGCCAGTAAGAAGTAACGAAATTCAAGGCCTGTGCTCCGGCTGCTGCATATCTTTCTCGTCTTATTAACGCTGGCGGCCTATTTACCTCCGCTTATCAATCCTGCTTCCTTTTGGCCAATCGCTACCTTGGGCCTAGGAGCTCCTATACTTTGGTTTGGACTATTGCTATTTGCGTTCTACTGGCTGTGGAAGCGCGACAAGACGGTATTACTGAGCCTAATTACCTTGCTGCTAGGGTGGGATATGATCAGCAACGCATTTGCTTTTAATACATCTTCGAAAAAAGCACCTAGCGAAGTGATTACGGTGGTATCGCTCAATGGGCGAAATTTCCAACGAGAACGGGGAGAAGAAAAACCCGATTTTTATCAGAGAGCTGCAAAGTATGTTGCCGCGCTAGATGCTGATCTCCTCTTGATTCAAGAGTTCGATATTAAACGAAACCGAGCGAACCCCTTGCTAGCAGCAATTCAGCAGGAGGCAGGCTATCTGCATAAAGTTTATCAAGCCCGAGGACCCTTGGTGGTACTTTCCCGCTATCGATTATCGAATAGCGAGATCAATTACTTTAGTAACCGGGCCAATGGTTTTATAGTGGTTGACGTGGAGAGCCCGCAGGGAACCTTTCGGGTGTTCAATGTGCATCTCCAAACCAACGCGATTTCGCACTTGGCTGATGAGGTGACGACTACCGGGGATATTCGTGAGCGGGGCACTTGGCAAAAAGTGAAGATGATGTTCGGTAGGTATGGGCGTTCCAATAAGGTGCGTACAGAGCAGGCCCTAGATATTTTGGCGGAAATGGAGCAAAGTCCTCATCCCGTATTGGTGGGTGGAGATTTCAATGATGTGCCCACCTCTTACTTATACCAGCAGTTTCGCCTTCGGGTACAAGATGCCCATTTAAAAGGTTCCTGGGGATTGGGTACAACTTATAAGAGTTTTTTCCCGGGTTTAAGGATTGATTACATCCTACCTGATCACTCCTTTGAGGTACACGACTTTGAGCGTCTTCCCTGTTCTTTCTCCGATCATCATGCCGTTCGAGCAGTCATTAGCTGGGGCTCACCCTAATTGTACTGCACCCGGACTGAATTTCCACTAATTATCTGGTTTCCCGAGCCTGAGTTGTTATTTTTGCGCAAATTTTTAGGAATCCTGTGACAAAATGAGGTGAAAAATTGTATTGCAATACAAGCATCTCATTTACCCCAAAATAATTATCTAAGAAATGAGTCAGGAGCTAATTGTACACAATAGTGTAAGCAGAAAAAAAGAAGCTTTTAAGCCATTAGAAGAAGGTTATATCGGACTATACGTCTGTGGACCTACTGTTTACAGTGATGTACACCTGGGCAACTGCCGCACCTTTGTTAGCTTCGATGTGATCTATCGTTATCTGCTACATCTGGGTTATCGTGTGCGTTACGTACGTAATATTACGGATGTAGGCCACCTAACAGGGGATAGTGATGATGGAGAAGATAAAATGTCGAAGCGTGCCAAGTTGGAGAAGTTGGAGCCGATGGAGGTGGCACACAAGTACACCAATGGTTTCCATGATATGATGCGGATTTTCAATACGCTTTCCCCAAGTATTGAGCCCCGGGCCACGGGGCATATTCCGGAGCAGATTGAAATGGTACAGGCTATTCTTGATAACGGCTACGCTTACGAGAGCAATGGTTCAGTTTACTTCGATACCCTGAAGTTCGCGGAAGAGAAAGGCGTATATGGCAATCTTTCTGGTCGCAAGATTGAGGAGCTGATGGCGGAATCACGGGATAACTTGAAGAACCAAAGTGAAAAGCGCCATCCGGCGGATTTCGCCATTTGGATGAAGGCTGCTCCCGAGCACCTCATGCGCTGGAATAGTCCTTGGAGTGTTGGTTTCCCCGGCTGGCATCTGGAGTGCTCGGCGATGAGTACCAAATACCTGGGCGAGCGGTTTGATATTCACGGAGGTGGTAATGACCTGAAGTTTCCGCACCACGAAAACGAAGTGGCGCAGAACATGGGATCGTGCAACTGCGCTGGCGCCCGCTACTGGCTGCATACCAATATGTTGCTGATGAACGGTAAGAAGATGAGTAAGAGCGATGGTAATACCATTACGCCTGACCAACTCTTCACTGGCGATAGTGAGCACATTAGTAAGGGCTACAGCCCCATGGTGATTCGCTTTTTCATGTTGCAAAGCCATTACCGTTCTACCCTTGACCTTACCGATGACGCCTTATTAGCTGCCGAAAAAGGTTACAAGCGCCTGATGGAAGGTTACAAGGCCCTGGGTGAGTTAGGTGGTGCAAGCGGCTCTGCTGATAGCGTTTTGGATAAAGAAATCAACGAACTCATTGATGGGGCTTACGCCGAAATGCACGATGATTTCAACACCCCCAAGGCCTTGGCTCGCTTGTTTGAACTAGTGAGCAAGATCAACAGCTTAAAGGGCGGTCAATTGTCTTTGGCAGAAGTGAGTGATGCTACCCTACAGCGTCTGAAAGATACCTTCCGCAACTTTATCTTCGATATTCTGGGCCTACTAGATGAGGAGACAACTGCCGGTGGAAACAATCAGGCGCTTGACCAGGCCATGGCTTTGATCCTGGATATCCGTCAGGAAGCTCGCGCCAATAAAGACTGGGGTACGTCTGATAAAATTCGTGACGCTCTCAAAGGTGCCGGTATTGTTGTAAAAGACGGTAAGGACGGCACCTCTTGGACCGTAGAGTAACCCACCTTAGAAACGAGAAGTAAATGGGGTAGATCGCCGCTGAGTATCAAAATCAACAGCCGATCTACCCCTTTCTAACTCTAATTTCCTCGTCCGACGAAGCCAGAGGCGAAGTCGGATCACTTCCACTTTTACTTTATTTTCACTTTCACTTGCTCTCAAACGCTTATATTAGTTTAACTAATCGGGCAAATCACTTTATGGGTCTGTTTATTGGGATTTTTATTGCTCTCCTCTTTTCTGCCCTTTTCTCGGGTTCCGAAATGGCTTTCGTTTCAGCCAATAAGCTTAAGATTGAGCTGAAGAAAAAGAAGGGCTCTTACCGCAGCTTGATCCTCTCGGACTGGTACGATGGTCCAAATACTTTCATCAGTACGATGTTAGTGGGCAATAACATTGCGCTGGTTATTTTCACGGCGCTGATGGGGAACCTGCTCAGTCCAATTATTGCGCAATGGATGGGCATTGCCGGTGACAGTATGGGGCAACTCCTGATCCAAACTATCCTGATCACCATTGTGGTACTACTTTTTGGAGAATTCCTTCCTAAGACGCTCTTTCGGTTGTTTGCGGATGATCTATTGTATTTGCTGGCTATCCCTCTGCGGTCTTTGCAGATTCTGTTGTTCCCTTTTGCCTGGCTCATGACCAAGGCCTCCGATGTGGTATTGCGCCTTTTCTTTAAAAAAGAGCAAGTAGCTACCGAACAGGTTTTGACTCGCCTTGATTTAGAAAACTTTGTCAAAGAATCTCGCTCTGATGCGGAGGAGGTTATCGATAAAGAGCTTTTCGGTAAGGCTCTCAATCTGCGCGAAGTTCGGGTACGTGAAAGCATGGTACCCCGCACGGAAATTGAGAGTATTGATATCAATGCCTCGGTAGAAGATCTGGTAGCCTTATTCTACAAGACTCGCCTCTCGCGCCTTTTGGTGATCGACGAAGAGGTAGACAATGTAGTAGGTTACGTACACCACCAACAACTCTTTGCCGAACCACGGAGTATCAAATCGATTACCATGCAAATCCCCTTCGTGCCAGAAGCCATGCACGTTACGGATTTGATGAATAAGCTCATCAAGGAAAGCATGAGTATTGCCTGTGTTTTTGATGAGTTTGGCGGCATTTCCGGTATCATCACACTGGAAGATATTCTGGAAGAAATATTTGGCGAAATCGAAGACGAGCACGATCAGGAAGATCGCATTGAAGATACGATTGCTCCCGGCGTTTTCCTCTTTTCCGGTCGCTTTGAAATTGACTACCTCAACGAAAAATATGGTCTCTTCCTTCCCGAAGGCGACTACCATACCCTCTCTGGCTACCTCGTCACCACCACCGAAGACATCCCGGAACAAGGCGAAGTCCTCGAACTAGGCGATTACCGTTTCCACATCGAACTGGTTTCTAATACCCGCATCGAGACGGTCAAAATCGAAGAACTCAAAAAAGAAGATTAACTTTAGCAGATTGCAGCACTAGACCACCGTATGGAAAATAATAAGATCGTTACAAACCGTGAACTGTCATTAGGAGAAGCACTAGTGCCAGTAGTTGTATTAATGGCTTTACTGGCGTTCAATATCTTTTTTAAAGATGGAGCTTGGCTGGGAGATTACTCGAACCACTTCATTCTTTTGATGTCTGGTGCACTGGCTGCTGTGGTTGGCTTCTACAACAAGACCAGTTTCGACACGATGGTGCAGGAGGTTTGGAGCAACCTGAAGAGTGTATTTGTTCCGATCATGATTTTGTTGCTGGTTGGTGCGCTGGCGGGTACCTGGCTGATCAGCGGTATTATTCCTGCGATGGTGTATTATGGTTTGAAGGTGTTGAGCCCGGAGATTTTCCTGCCGGCATCAGTGGTTATTGCAGCAATGGTTTCTATTGCTACGGGTAGTTCATGGACGACTTCGGCTACTGTTGGTGTGGCCTTGATCGGAATTGGAGGAGCAATGGATATTTCCTTGGGTATGGTAGCAGGCGCCGTTATTTCTGGTGCTTACTTCGGTGATAAGATGTCGCCCCTAAGTGATACGACTAACTTGGCACCCGCTATGGCGGGGACAGATCTGTTTACGCATATCCGCTATATGGCGTTTACGACTGTACCCAGCATTTTGATTGCCCTGGCCATTTTTGCGTTGCTAAGCCCCGATGTACAGGAAACAGATACCACGGCAGTGACCAGTTTACTGGTGGATATCGAAAAAATATTTGACGTTACCCCTATGCTCTTTTTGGTGCCGGCGGCAGTAGTAGCCTTAATTATTTTTAAGGTGAAACCACTGGCAGCTTTGGGTAGTGGTGTAGTGCTAGCGATCGTATTTGCTTTTATCTACCAACCAGATATTCTTGCTGGCCTATCGGAAAGTAGCACTCAAAGTGTTATTAACGCGGTACTCACCGATACCGCTATTGCTACGGATAACGAAAAACTAGCCGACCTCTTTCAAGCCGGGGGAATGAACGGTATGCTATGGACCATTTACCTCATCATCAGTGCTATGGTGTTTGGTGGTATTATGGATGGCATCGGTGCGTTGCAGCGTATTACAGCTTCTCTATTGCAATTAGCGGATAGTGTATTTGGGCTATTTGCTAGCACCGTATTTAGTTGCCTGGGCCTCAACGCTATTGCTTCTGATCAGTACCTGGCCATCGTTATTCCTGGTAAGATGTTTGCCAAGGCTTACGAAGAGCGTGGCCTGGCGCCCGAAAATCTCAGCCGTACACTAGAAGACTCGGGTACCGTTACTTCTGTTCTAGTGCCCTGGAATACTTGTGGTGCTTATCAGTCGGGGGTATTGGGTGTGTCGGTATTAGATTATTTCGTCTACGCCATCTTTAATTACCTCAGCCCGTTTATGACTTTGCTGTTTGCGGCCCTTCGCATCAAGATCCGTCAGTTGAACGGTGAGTTTTTGAGCAAAGAAGCTTAGCATTGCAAGCGGTGACTCATGAAAGTTAGCTTTGCGAAAAACAAGTATCAGCGGGAGCTCTTAATTGATTGCTTTCGCCGAAATGCTTTTTCAATAAGCCCGACTACCACAAGCCGTTTTTCGTCACCTTTTATGAAATCATCTTTATCATTGAGGGGCGGGGTGAATGCAAGCTAGATCACGAAATTATTCTCTTCCAACCTGTGGCACCGTATTATTACTGCCACCCAACAAATGGCGGCAGTGGCGCCAGACCGAAGCCAGCTATCATGCTATCTATCTGATATTTGAGGAAGAGTTCATTTCCAACTTCTTCAATGACGCCCTCTATCTCTATCGGTTTCACTATTTCTACAATATCAACTCACCCTCTTATCTACAGCTCAGTGAAGAAGAACTGCCAGACCTCATTCAAACCCTTACGGAGGTACAGCAAGAGATTAAACAATTACAACCCGATAGCTCACATCTCTTGCGGGCTTTGCTGTATTACCTGTTTATTCGATTAAACCGCGTTTACCAGGCACAAACCGGACAAGAAAAGTCCTTTTACCAGGAGCCCGTTATTCTGCGCTTTAGGAAACTACTGGAAGCGCATATTCACGAAAAACAGCGCGTGCGCGAGTACGCTGATCTGCTAGGCATTAGTACCTCCCACCTTAACAAATTACTACGCCTGTATTTTGGTAAAAGCACTTCAGAAGTTATCAAGGATCGGCTGGTCCTAGCCATTAAGAATGAGCTCCTCTTGTCTAATCGTCTCCTGTGGCGATGATGATGACAATAATCCAGTGCCAGTAGAAATCGGTACGGATGTAACTGTCCGCAATACCTTACAAACTGCCGCTGACCCCAGCCAAGGCGGCACTGGCGGCGCGGAAGTCGCCATTGAGGACATCATTGGTGTACCGGCCGGCACCTTCGAGCTTTCTGCCTCTGTCTCCGATGGTATCGAATTTGATAACTACCTCAATAACCTCTACGATATTGATATCAGCACGGACGCCATCACGTTTACCTTAGTGGCCGATGCCAATGATCCTTTCTACAGTGCCTTCTTCCGCACCATTGAGGCGGGCACATTTGATCGCTATTACCTCACTTTCACTGGTGGGCATAACATCAATGGTTCGTCTTCTGATAATGTAGCGGCTAGTCTAAATATCAACTCTACCGAAGAAGTGGTAGTGGTAATTGGCAAAGGCTGGGACTTCAACCCAGGTTCCACGTTTACGATTAGTTTGAACTAGGAAAGAGGAAATTTCCTTTAGAGAATTAAAAACCTGTATACTGCTTGAGTGGTGTACAGGTTTTGTCTAGTTCCGCGGAATTCATTCCGCCGTAGCATATTTTATATAGCATAAAGTAGCCCAATCCCCCTTCTAACCCTCACAAAAGCAAAAAAGCATCCCACTAAATTTGAACTTCAGTAGTAAGTCGTAAAAACTGAAATTCGTATTTTACCCAAGTCCTCGCTTATCGTCCAAGTCCGAAACTTGCAAACAACCCATGTCAAAAGGATCTTCCCACTCCCCCAAGATGGTACACCAAGTCATGGTGTCCAGCACTTTTACCGATTTACAGCAGCACCGGGCGGCACTCATTGATGCCCTCCATAAGCACGAACTCCATGCCAATGTCATGGAAAACGATAGTGCCAAACCCAGCGGGGATGTGATTGATTCATCCTTACAGATGGTGCGGGATAGTGCAGCCTACATTGGCGTTATTAGTCTCAAATACGGACAGACACCAGCGGATGATCAGCGAAACCCTAATAGACTTTCGATCACCGAACTGGAATTTGACGAGGCGCAGCAGCTTGGTCGCCCCATTCTACTTTTTGTAATGGGAGACGATCACATGGTCAAGAAAGCGGATATTGAAAAAGACCCTGCTAAGGAGGCTAAGTTGGATGCCTTTCGCGAACGGGCGAAACTAGCGGAGCCAGACGGTAAAGTAGATCGGGTGTATGCCGTATTTAATAGCTTAGAGGAGTTTAAAGAGCGAATTAGCCCATCCCTACATGAGCTAAGTAAGTTGTTGGCTGCAAAAGACGAAGCGCCTACCGAAACACCGGTCCAAAAAGTAGAACTGGGCACTATTCCTCAAGCTCCAGCCTTTTATGCTGAGCCTGATTACATCGGTTCTCATGAATTCGTAGGCCGCAAAGCAGAATTGGATATCCTAAGCGACTGGGCTGCTCCTGCTGACCCCACCAACTTGCTACTTTTTGAGGCGATTGGCGGCAACGGCAAAAGTATGCTCACCTGGGAGTGGACAACCAAGTACGCTACCAAGGTCCGGGATGATTGGGCTGGAATCTTCTGGTATTCCTTCTATGAACGCGGAGCCATTATGGCAGATTTTTGTCGCCGTGCCTTAGCGTATATGACGGGGCAGCCACTAGAAAAGTTCAAAAAGCTAAAGACGGTGCAGATGAAGGAGCAACTATTGGCCCTTCTGCACAAACAGCCTTGGCTTTTTATTTTAGACGGATTAGAACGGGTACTGGTAGCTTACCATCGTATTGATGCGGCGCAGTTGAGGGATGAAGAGGCAAATAACCCTACAGATCAAATTGCTAAACGGGATCCTCGTGATGCGATTCGTGATGCAGATAATGATTTACTAAGAGCCTTGGCAGCTGCTAGCCCTTCAAAAATACTCGTGAGTTCTCGCTTAGTGCCTAGAGTACTGCTGAACCCTTCGGGGCAGGCTATTCCTGGGGTACGCCATTTCCCGCTCACCGGTCTTCGGCCAGCGGATGCTGAGCTGCTATTGCGCTCGTGCAATGTTGATGGAGATGGAGATGCCATTCAAAAGTACCTTAGTGCTAACTGTGATAACCACCCTTTAGTGATAGGGATTTTAGGGGGGCTTATTCAGAATTATTTACCGGCTAGAGGCAGTTTTGATCATTGGGTTAATGACCCTAGTGGCGGGGCAAAGCTTAATTTAGCGGACCTGGATCTTGTTCAGAGGCGCAACGATATTTTGAAAGCGGCGATGGATGATTTACCGGCCGCTAGTCAGCAACTACTTTCTACCTTATCTCTACTTTCTCAATCGGTAGATTATGAAACGCTATGCGCGTTTAATCCGCATCCCACTACAGGAACTGAGGAAGAAGATGAAAGAGAACTCCAAAAACTTATAGGAGGGACTGTAAAGGATCTAGAAAAACGGGGAGTCTTACAGTATGATCATCAAACCCGAAAGCATGATCTTCATCCTGTTGTACGAGGAGTTGTAGTTGGCTCTTTAAGTAAAGAGGAGCAAGAATTCTATGGACAGCTAGTTGTGGACTACTTTTCTACTATTGAGCAAAATCCTTATAGCGAAGCAGAATCGATTCAGGATATTCAGGCTGGTTTAAATACTATATATACCTTGTTAAAGATGAGAAAATACGAGCAAGCTATTGACATATCTAAGGGTGGATTGTTTAGTGCCTTGTATCGTAATCTAGAAGCATATCCTGAAATTTTATCTATCTCTCAGTTTTTTTTTCCAGAGGGCTGGAGTATTCTTCCAAATCTTCAGCACACTGGTGATATAGCGTACCTAGCTGGTATCGCGGGGATTGCATTGGGTTATATGTCAGAGTATGAGTCTGCAGTTGTTGCTACAAATACTGCGCTTAGAATAAATCTGCAAGATTCAAACTGGAGAGGACTCAGCACGCAAATAGGAAATTTAGCAACGACTCTTAACGATCAAAATAGACTAGCAAAGGCCTATAAGTTGCAGGTGTTTACATTCGAATTAGCTTTATCTTTAGGTGATAGTGGCCTAGCCAATAGTCAGCGTAGATCTAAACTCTATTATGAAGCTACCTTTGGAAGTTGGGAGAATGTGCAATCTGATCTGCTCTGGCTTGAAAAGAGTCGACATGGTCTTATGCTGCGCAATTATGAACAGAGTGAATTTGAATATTACTTCGCATTATATAAGTATTACAGGAAAGAGTTAAATGATGCTGATCTTACTACAGCAGAACAATTGGGGGTTAATGCTAAAAGCCAACCAACTATTCGTAAGCTAAAAAGATTGCGAAGCCGTTGGCAACTGGATCAAAAAAAATGGTCTCTTGCTGCTACTAGTACTGCAGAAGGATTAAGGATGTCAAGAGAAAGTGGAATTAGTAGTGCTAGTTCAGAGATTCGGCTTGCCTTAGCTAAGTTCCATCTTGGTCAATTGTTAGAACCTGAACAAGAAGCTCAACGCTTAGCCAAACTTCTCGAGCCCGATCACTACTGCCTCGCCCTCCTCTGGCAAGCCATCGGCGATCTAGCACAAGCCAAACACCATGCCTTAGCCGCCTACCGCTACGCTTGGGCCGACGGAGAACCCTACGTCCGTCGTTATGAACTCAACCAAGCTACTGCTCTTCTCAACGAACTCCAAGTACCCATCCCTGATCTTCCTCCTTATGACCCAGCCAAAGAGGAACCCTTCCCCTGGGAAGCAGAGGTAGAAGCAGTGATTGAAAAATTAAAGGCAGAAAAAGCAGCGGAAGAGACGGGCAAAAAAGAAGAGTAGCTATTCAATACCAATTGCAATAGCAATCAAAATGGCAATCGTCTGATACAGCCTATCTGCTTTCAGTGTGGTAAGAAATAACCGGAACCAACTCTTTCTTAGTGTTTGTCTAAAAAATTATTTAGCTTTGTCTAAATTAACCCAAAAACAGCATGGCAGAGCTGCTTTCGCAAGCGGAAGAAAATTACCTTAAGGCCATCTATAAGATCAGCCAGCGGCAGGGGACGCCGGTGAGTAATAACTCTATTTCCGTAGAGATGCGCACCTCGGCGGCTTCGGTGACGGATATGATTAACCGTTTGTCGCAGAAGGAATTGATCCACTACCAGAAACGGAAAGGAGTACACCTGACGGAAATGGGGCGGGCTACCGCTGTCCACCTGGTACGCAAGCACCGCCTTTGGGAAACCTTTCTGGTGGAGAAACTCAACTTCACCTGGGATGAAGTACACGACTTGGCCGAGCAACTAGAACACATCCAATCACGCGAGTTGATCAACCGCTTGGATGAATTTCTCGATTTCCCTAAGTACGATCCACATGGTGATCCTATTCCCGATCGCAATGGAGAAATCGCCGAGCGGCAACAAGTATTACTGAGCCAACTGCCAGAAAACCAGCCTGCGGTGGTGGTGGGGGTGAAAGACCATACTACGCCTTTCCTGCAATACCTCGAACGTACGGGTTTACTATTAGGAGCCGAACTCACCGTCAATGAGCGCCTGACTTACGATAACTCTCTACAACTTGAGTTAGCCAACGGTGACAAGCTCTTGGTTTCCCAAAAGGTAGGACAACACCTATTCGTACAGAAAAAGTAATAGCCATGAGGTACAGTCTTGCGATAGGTATTTTGTTTACAGCTTGCTTGCTTTGGATGAGTAAGCTGAATGCCCAGGAAGAAGAGCGTCCATTGGTGCTTGCCTCTGCCTCCATGTTTGCAGATATGGCCGCGGTCATCGGCGGTAATCTGGTAGATGTACAAATGATCGTTCCCATAGGCGGTGATCCGCACATCTACGAACCCACCCCCGCCGATGCACAACTGGTAGCCAGTGCTGATCTAGTCTTGCGCAACGGCTTGACTTTTGAAGGCTGGATCGATGAATTAGTAGAAAACTCCGGCTTCTCCGGCACTATCACCACTATTACCGAAGGCGTAGACGCCATTGCCAGTGATGAATACGATAATGCTTCCGATCCGCACGCCTGGATGTCGGCCCGCAATGGCTTGGTCTATATTCGCAACATCCGGGATGTGCTCGTGACCCTGGCGCCGGAATACACCGAGGAGTTTAATTTCAATTACAGTATCTACCGCCAACAGTTAGAGGATCTTGATCAACAGATGGAGGAAATGCTCACTGCTATTCCTCGCCATAAGCGCATCCTCATTACTTCCCACGATGCCTTCCGCTACTTTGGCCAGCGTTACGGCGTAAGGGTAGAGGCCGTATTGGGTACCTCTACCGATGCTGATGTCCAAACCTCCGATATTCGCCGCCTGAACCGGGTACTGCAAGAATCAGAAGTACCAGCGGTGTTCATTGAAAGTACCATCAACCCCAAATTGCTGCAAGTACTGGCCAAGGACAATAATGTGGTCATTGGCGGTAGCCTCTATGCGGATTCTCTTGGTGATGAAGATAGCCCTGGCGGTACCTACCTGGGTATGCTTGAACACAATGCCCGCACCATCGTAGATGGCCTAAGCCGAGACCGCAGTACCGTAGAACACACGGATGACGAAGAAGGAGGCACTGAGCAGTATATCCTATTTGGTATCATCCTGCTACTCATGGTGGGCAGCTTTTTCTTTATGGTGTACAAACTAAACGTCGGCGCATGAGGACCAAAGTGCCAATTATTTCCATTGAGGACCTCTCGTTCTCCTACGAACGCAAACGAGTACTGAGTAACATCTACTTGCAAGTAGAGCCAGGCCATATCTATGGTGTGCTAGGCCCTAACGGTGCTGGAAAGTCCACGCTCTTCAAAGCTATTTTAGGGCTGCTGGATATCACCAATGGTGACATCAAAGTCAAGGGCTTGCCAATCGAGGCTATGCGCAAGGAAGTCGTCTACGTCCCGCAGAAAAGCGAGGTGGATTGGAATTTTCCCGCCACGGTATATGATATCGTCTTGATGGGTCGCTACCCCCATAAAAAGGTTTTCACTCGCATCAATGCCGCTGATCACGCCAAGGCCCAAGCCGCCATGGCGGAACTGGATATCAGCGATCTCCAAAAACGCCAAATTGGCGAACTCTCCGGTGGGCAACAACAGCGGGTATTCCTGGCCCGTGCCTTATGCCAAGAGGCTGAGATATTCCTCCTAGACGAGCCCTTTGTGGGCGTCGATATTACCACCGAGGAAAAAATCATTCAAGTCCTCAAAGGACTAGCTGCGGAAGGTAAAACCTTGCTGGTCGTGCACCATGATTTATCCACTGTCCAAGCCTATTTTGATCAGGTGATCCTTATCAATCAGCGTCTCGTGGCCTATGGGCCCACCACGGAGGTATTCGTAGAAGATAATATTGCCAAAGCCTACGGTGGTCAGCTACCAATCCTCCACCAGATTGGGATGATCGACGATAAGTCATAGGTGGAAGTTGAATTGGTTGTGTTAGTCCTCCTACGCTGAACAGGCTGTGTGAGAATGAAAAACCAAACGTCATTTAAGTAAATCACAATTGTATTAAATGCTGTTTATCAAGGAAATTTAATTGCGAAAAAAAGTAAAGTGTCATTTGAAAATGTATTCTCACACAGCCTATGAAGCTCCGACGGATAAAATGAATTTAGTTGGGCCTTCGGCCCTGATTAGTTGAATTAGTCCGCTTACGCTAAGCCTTACACTTGCGCTGAAGCTTCAGTGTAGGCGCACAGTGGGTAAAATGAATTTAGTTGGATTAAGTATTCTAATTCTAATTCCGACGCTAATTCTAATTCATAAAAAATCCCGGACTCAGACCTTTCGTCCAAGCCCGGGATCATTCCCTTCGCTGGGTATGTTTCTTCGCTTAACGTGCGTAATTCACCGCTCGCTTTTCACGAATCACGGTCACTT
Organism: Bacteroidota bacterium; assembly: GCA_039816955.1. Classification (GTDB taxonomy): domain Bacteria; phylum Bacteroidota; class Bacteroidia; order Chitinophagales; family Saprospiraceae; genus Lewinella. Next base: position 20,815 of record JBCBWU010000049.1, on the reverse strand, counting down.
TGATCTGGCCAGGATACTGCATTTCGTCCTGAATCTTCTGAGAGATCATGAACGATAGCTCATCCGCGTATTGATCGGTTACTTTTTCGGACTCTACGATTACGCGTAGCTCACGACCAGCTTGCATCGCAAAGGCCTTCTGTACGCCATCGTGGCCCATAGCCAACTCTTCCAGCTCCTTGATCCGCTTGAGGTAGCTTTCCAGGATTTCACGACGGGCACCCGGGCGGGCACCAGAAATGGCATCACAAGCCTGGATCACCGGTGAGAGGATGTTGTTCATCTCGATCTCATCGTGGTGGGCACCTACAGCGTTGATTACCGCGGGGTGTTCTTTGTACTTCTCACACATCTCCATACCGAGGAGGGCGTGTGATAGTTCACTTTGTTCCTCTGCTACCTTGCCAATATCGTGCAGCAGACCAGCGCGCTTCGCTAGCTTCACTTGCTTGTTGCTCAGCCCCAATTCTGCAGCCATGGTGGCACAGAGGTGAGCCGTCTCGATAGAGTGCTTTAGTAAGTTCTGACCGTAAGAAGAACGGAAACGCATCCGTCCTACCATCTTCACCAAGTAAGCGTTCAGACCGTGGATGTCTAGATCAATTACAGTACGTTCACCGATCTCGCGGATTTGCTCATCGATCTGCTTGCGCACCTTGGTAACCACCTCCTCAATACGTGCTGGGTGAATACGGCCATCTGCTACGAGTCGCTTCAAGGATAAGCGGCAAACTTCCCGGCGGATAGGGTCAAAACTAGAAATAACAATCGCCTCTGGCGTGTCGTCTACAATGATCTCAGCTCCGGTAGCTGCTTCCAAGGCGCGGATGTTACGTCCTTCGCGACCAATGATCTGACCCTTGAGGTCATCGCTGTCCAGGTTGAAAACAGAAACGGTATTCTCGATGGTATACTCGGCGCACATGCGCTGGATCGTTTGAATAACGATCTTCTTGGCGTCCTTACTGGCCGTTGCTTTAGCTTCTTCAATCGTGCTCTTCACGATCGACATGGCATCGGTTTCGGCTTTCGCCTTAACGGCTTCCAGGAGTTGTTCCTTGGCTTCAGCTTCCGATAGGTTTGCTACTTTCTCCAGCTCGCGAATATGGCGTTCGCTAGCGTTTTCTAACTCTTCTTTCTTGCGAGCAACTACTTTAAGTTGCTTTTCGAGGTTCTCACGGATAGAGTCGATCTCACTGGCCCGCGATTCAATTTCATTGCGCTGATCAACCAGCTTTTGCTCACGCTCCTTGAAGGTAGATTGCTTTTGCTCTAGCTCCTGGATGAGGGCCTTAGTTTCTACTTGGCGCTCTTTTAACTCTACCTTTTGTTCTGCCTTGTATTTGTCAAAATCAGAACGGTAGCGGTTGAACTTTTCCTTTGCTTCCTGAATTTTCCGTTGCTTGATCTTTTCGTTTTTCAGGTCAGCAGTTGCTTCAATCTTTTCCGCTTTTGTTTCCGCTTCGTCAATGAGCCGCTTGGCACTTAAACGAGCTTCCTTGATCTCCTGGTCAGAGCGGGTATTGATCTCTTCCAGTTTTGAATTGATGACACTCTTATTGCGGAGCATCATAATTACAAAACCAACGATCAACCCTACTACCAACCCTATTCCTAGTCCTATTCCTATCTCCATAATGGCTCGGGTTTAAAAAATGAAATGGCACAGCTTTCTGTACCAATCGGACTTGGCAAAGCGGAAAATACTGGAGACGGGAAAGGCGGCTAAAGCAGCTCTTCGAGCAGGTCGTCAATACGATCCAGGTACTGGTGTAATCCTGGCTCATTGGGATCGTGTTGATCCTGACGTATTTTATAGAGATCAAAAGCGTAGGTGAGGAGCGTCATCGACAAACCATCTTGCTTGTCCCGACCCGCATAGGCCGACTGGAAAGTCGTGATTTTATCGTTGACTTCCTTGACGATCTTGCGAACGGCTGGTTCATCGGCGGCTTTTATCCGTAGTGGATAGGGTCGGCCGGCGAGAATCACCGTTATTTTTATCATATTCTCCTCCGTCATCCGCTTACTGCTGCCCCAGCCATTCGATACACTTATCGATTTCTTTGAGGTAGTGATCTATCTGTTGACGAATATCCTGATCTAATGCTGCCCGCACTCCTTTCTGCTTCGTATCCTTATTCCGCGGTGCGTGCTCCGAAATATTCTGTCCAACTGGAGCTGCGCTAGGCTTAGCATCCAATTGGTGTTGTAATGCATTGTTTGCTGCCCGAAGCTGGCTGTTCTCCGCTTCCAGTATTTTTACTTTTTCGTGCAAGCTTTCTAAGCGCTGCACTACTTGTTGTAAGCGTTTGCTGAGTTCCATTCCTAAGGACAGTTCGTATATTTTCTTGTTAAACGCGAGTGGCTCCTTGTGAGTTGCCCCTGTAGCCACAAAAGTAAAATTCTTGTGGGGGAAATACCCGCGCAAAACAGGCTTTTCAGCTGTCTTTACAGCCTACGGCACAATATCACTAAATTTCACTGAATTATCAACATAGGCAGGAATCTATCTGGAATTCTAGGTAGCCTTCCAGCATTTTTGGCCTGCGGTTCATTATAGGGATAAGAACACCGCCCATAGGTTATGCCTTCAGACGATGAAAACCAATTGATTATGAGATTACATACCCTCCTTACTTTATTGATGGGTATTGTGTTGTGTGCTTGCCAGGATAATGTGGATATCACTAATGTGGAAACGATTGAGCCTGGCCCCACGGAGATTCCCACGGTTGAACTTACCCTACGGGGGTGGGTCACCGAACCGTTCAGTTTATTCTCCGCCGACCTCAACTATTTGCGTATTCATAATGCTACGGTAAAGCTGATGTTTGCCGGTGAGGTCCTAGCGGAAACGAACACCGACGATGATGGCTATTACGAATTCCCCGCCCTAAAAGTGCCGGCGGAGGATGCTTTTCTATATATCACCGCACCGGGCTATTACCCAAATGTATCGGTGGTGGATGACGCATCACCGGATTTTTTTAGTCGCTACCTGTTTCGTTCCTCTTTTGGCAACTTCAGCGGCGAAGGCCTGACGGGAGCAAAACGCTACGTAAGAATTACGGGCTATCTACAAGAACCTACAGACGCCAGCGGAGCTACGTTCTATTTGACCAATCTGGAAAATGAACTGGTTGGCAATTATACCTCAGATGGAGATTTGCGTTTTGAGTTATCCACCGTAGCCGATGAGCAGCTTTTGTTCTACTACGAGTTTCGCTGCTTGAGCGGAGGTCCCATACCCATTGGTTCCCTCAGCGAAAATTTAGACCTGGGGAATCTCTTTGATCTCTCGGTTGATTTTCTGGAAGATAAGGTGACCGCTGAGATCAATGCAACGGATTGTAATGGCGAAGCTTTAGCTTCTGGTTATGCGATGCTTACCAGAAAGGAGCAAACCGTTTCCTGGAGTAATACCGAGTTTTACTTTGCGGAGCAGTGCCTCTTAGCGGATGATCCGAACGCATTTCTAACCTATGTATCTACCGAACCTCGCCGTTACGGAACGGTGAATATTGACTACACTGGCGGAGATGTGCTTGACCTTTCGGTGGAAGTCTGTGAAGTAGACCGCACGTTCATTGAATATAGTATTGATGGCGGAGCAACCAATGATTTGCAATGGTTTACGTTCTTTAATCAGTTGCCGGATGGCAGGGCTGTGCTTAAACAGATTAAGCCATCTGATGCAGCTCCCAGTGGACTGAGCTTTGAATTAGCCAGTGCCCTAGGACAGACGAGTGCAGACGTTCGTGCCTTTACGCAACAGAACATTGATTTTGGTGGAAATAGCCTTACTGTTGATATTCAATTGAATAATGGCGAAATTGTAGAGGGTACCTTCTCCGGACCAGTCTATAATGCCGCCGAAGACTTGATTGGCAATATGGAGGGAAGTTTTAGAGCGAAAATCCAATAATAGCAACTCATTTCATGCCTAAACGAATGAAAAAGGCAGGTCAGAAAGATCAATTAAATCGGCTCATCAAAGCTTGTCAGAAGCAAGATCGAGCGGCCCAGCAAGAACTGTATGTGCAGTTTGCTGATGATCTTATGAGTTTGGCCGTCCGCTACAGCAGGGACCAGGCCATGGCTAGGGATTTGGTGCATGATACCTTCCTCAAGGTATTTGAATCTATTAAGTCATTTAAGCTCAATAAGGGCTCTTTCAAAGGCTGGATGAGCCGGATACTCATCAATAAAGCGGTAGAAAATTATCGGCGACACCGCAGGATGATCTACGCCGAAACACCGGGCCTGATGCGCGAACTGAGCACGGAGAATTTGGCGATTGATAAACTGGAAGTAGAAGATATTCTGCGTTTGCTCCAGCAGTTGCCGGTAGGTTCACGAATGATATTCAATATGTACATCATCGAAGGATTTCGCCACGATGAGATTGCCAAGGTGATGGGTATTAGCGCGAGCACGTCCCGCTCACAGTTGACCCGGGCAAAACAATTGCTACGGGAGAAAATTAGAAAACAGTACAGGTATGATCACCCCAATGGCATGTTACAACAACGATCTTAATGCCAGGGGAGGAAACGAAGAATGATGGATAATCACTTTAAACATAAACTGCAGCGGTTCCGCGTCGATTGGGACAAAGAAGCACTCTGGGAAGAGCTGGAACCAAAACTGCCCCGCCCTAAGAGCCGTTTCCTGCGGTACTGGTGGGTGCTTTTACCGCTGCTTTTTGTTCCTGCTTGTTGGGAAGAATTATCTCAGTGGCTACAAACGGATACTGCAATCGAGCAATCTCTCGCGGAGCAAGCTCCAGAGGTCATGCCCCCGGATAACGATATTACCTCCGCAAAGGAGGAGCCACAGGTGAGTAGCTCGCAAGTGGAGGTACAGGAAGCAGTCGCTCTATCACCCCAAACCGAGTTGTTTGCAGCTACGACCACATCATCGTATCACAACCAGCGTTTCATTCCATCCCACACTCCTGCCTCCCCAACCGTAGGGCAGTTATATCATCAATCATTAGAGCACTTAGGAAACGAAACAAATAAAGCCCTGGGCGTTGTGAGAGCTTCCACAAAAAGTGATGTTGCCAAAGTTTCCAATGCTATAAAGATTAAGACTTCTACCAATAGCGTAGCTAATCGTGAAAAGATGACGGTTACGCAAACACTCTTGCTGAAAACGGCGATGGTAGAACGAGAGAAAGCCGCCGAAGCTCCACTCAGTGCCTTAACAGAAGTGAGCATGACTCGCCCACTCCGTTCTGATGACCAAGGTGTGTTTGTAAACTTGCTGGCAGGCGCGGGAACCCTACAGCGAAAGGATGATTTCACAGCGGTGGAACCCGGAATTGTGGAATATCGTAGACAAAACAGCGAGCGTTTAAATCCTCAAGCAGCTTGGAATATACAGCTAGAAGCAGGCTACCGCCACCATTCGGGCCTTAGCCTGAGTACTGGTTTGGGCTACAGCCAGCTACATGAGCAATTCAACTTTGATGGCGTCGTTCGGGAGGATACATTTATCCAAACCAACGAACGGGCGCGTTACTTCGTAAAACCCAGCGGTGATACACTATTTCTTAGCGGACCAGGAGTGTACACGCAGCTGGTGAACAGGCAGGTGCTGCACAACAACCAAGTATCCTATTATCAAATTCCCCTTTTACTGGCCTATCGCTTTCCTAAGCGGCGTTGGGATATTGAGCTCACCGCAGGTGTCAACTACTTGCTACGCTCGCAGTACCAGGGCCGGATCAGTGAAGGTTTTCCCGTTAGTATAAACGACGAACCGGAAATAGCCCTCAAGCGGCGTTGGGGATACACTATGCGAGTTGGAGTGCAGTACCAGCTTTTACCTACCACCTATCTATACTTAAATACCCAGTTTGTGCAAAGTCCGGAGTTCCTGCGGGTAGATGTAGGGCAGCAATACCAAAGCCTTGGTATGCAAGTGGGCCTGCAATATCGATTTAGAAGAAAGTTATAAGGCCTTTGCTGGGAAGAGATTGCTAGTACAAGAAAGGGTAGAACGGACGCCATGTCCCTCTACCCCTTTAATTTTTTGCCCGCCGAAGCATTTTGCGAAGGCGTGATTCTTTTACTTAAGACCTTTCCGTTTATCGGCGAATCTGTGCCCCCAATTTGGTCTCACATTGCTGAATGATCTGGTTCATCACCTTATCGATCTCCTTCACTTTAAGGGTACGCGTAAGGTCTTCGAAGATGAAACTAACGGCATACGACTTCTTGCCGGCACCAAGTTGCTCATCATTTACGTAAACGTCGAAGAGGTTGGCTTCGCGCAACAGTTTTTTCGCGGTTTTGCCAGCAATTGCAGCTACCTCGCTAAACTTCACCGATTGATTAACCACCAGCGCCAAATCGCGGCGCATACTTGGGTATTTATTCAGCTCTGAGAACTGAATGCGCTTCTTCGGCAAGGCCTTAAAGGTATTGTCCCAATTGAAGTCCGCGTAGAAGACTTCCCCACGGATATCCATTTCTTTCAGCAATTTGCTTTGTACACGTCCGTAGCGAACCAACTCACGTGGGCCACGGAAGTAGCGTGTACCATAGGCCAAGGTGGCATCCTCTGAAACGGTCTCTTGCTGATAGCCACCAATGCCCAAGCGAGCCATTACATTATTCACATAGGCTTTCAAGCCGTAGTAACTCACTAATGCTTGATCATCAGCTAACCAACTCTCGGCCTGGCGGCGGCCCGTCAAAAACAGGGTAAGGCGATTAACTTCCTCGAAGTCCTCCTCCGTTTTGCGGTAGCTACGGCCGAATTCGAAAAACCGGATATCGTTTTCCTGGCGGTTTTGGTTGCGCAGGATGGCCTCCAGGCCACTGTAGAGCATATGCGGACGCATAATGTCGAGGTGTACGTTGGAGGTGTTGTTTACGTAAACCAGATCTGCTTCGGGAACAATACTGTGTTCTCCAGTATAATAGCGTGACTCTGATAAACTCAGGGCCATCATTTCGTTGAAGCCTTGTCCTACTAGTAGGTCACTTACCAGGTTGCGTACCAGTGTGGGGCTGGGATGTGCCACCACGGCCATGCTGGTAGTGATATGCGTTGGAATAGGCACATTGTTGAAGCCGTAGATGCGTAGAATTTCTTCAATTACATCCACTTCACGAAGTACGTCCGCCTTATTAGTAGGAACTTCTACGGTGAAGCGGCTATCATCATGCTTGAGGATATTCATGCCCATTGCACCCAAAATGGCGTGCACTTGCTCCTTGGTGATTGCTACACCGATGAGCTCATTGATACGCTGGTACCTTACCTCAATCTGGGCTGGCGCTTTAACCGCTGGATAAATATCAATGATTTCGGAAGCGATTACACCTCCCGCGAGCTCTTGCATGAGCAGGGCCGCCCGCTTCAAAGCGAAAACAGTGATGTTGGGATCACTGCCTTTTTCGAATACCTTAGCGGCATCCGTACGCAGGTTATGGCGCATACTGGTGCGGCGAATCCACTCCGCATCAAAGTGAGCAGACTCTAAAAAGATGGTAGTAGTGCCATCTTTTACACCTGACTTGATACCACCAAAGACGCCACCAATACACATCCCGTTTTCCTCTCCGTCGCAAATCATGAGGTCCTCCTCGTGTAGTTCGCGCTCGATTTCGTCTAATGAAAGGAATTTCGTTTTAGCTGGTAGGGTCTCTACGATGATTTTACCCCCGCTGATTTCGTTCAGGTCAAAGGCGTGCAGTGGTTGACCCAATTCGTGTAACACAAAGTTGGTGATATCTACCACATTATTGATGGGGCGAACGCCGACGGCGTTCAAGCGAGCCTTTAGCCAGTCCGGCGATTCTTTGATCTGTAGGTCGGTGATGGTAACACCAGAGTAGCGAGGGCAAGCCTCAGTATTGCGTACTTCAACGGGGACGGCCAGATCGGTACGATCTACTTTGAAGCCATCAACGGAAGGCGGTGTAACATCATCGGTATAGCCGTGGTTAATACGTAGCACTGCCGCCAGGTCGTAAGCAACTCCCAAGTGGTTGGTGGCATCAGAGCGGTTAGGCGTTAGGCCAATTTCGTAAACGTAATCTGTTTCTACGCCGTAGAAATCACGGGCTGCTTGGCCAACTTGCGCATCGGCGGGGAGTACAATGATACCATCGTGATCGTGGCCCAAGCCAATTTCATCCTCAGCGCAGATCATGCCTTCGGATACCTCGCCACGAATTTTACCTTTCTTAATTTTAAAGGGATCACCTTCGGTAGGGTGAAGCTCGGTGCCGACGGTGGCAACTACTACTTTTTGACCGGCTGCCACATTAGGTGCACCACAAACAATGGAAAGCAACTCTTCGCCACCTACGTCTACTTTAGTCACGGAAAGGCGGTCAGCATTTGGGTGCTTCCCACACTCTTTTACTTCTCCGATCACCAAGCCGCGGAGGCCACCCGGAATAGTTTCAATTTCTTCCATTCCTTCCACTTCTAGCCCGGTACTGGTGAGGATATCACCAACGGCGTCGGGGCTAAGGTCTTTCGTGTCGATATATTGGCGAAGCCAACTGAGAGATACCTGCATGATCCGTTTAATCTTTGCTATTAGCTATCACAATTCGCGGGAACAATACAAAGTTCCACTACGGCTGCGAATTTAGGCGGCAAAGATAGGGAATTGTGGGGGATGGAGTAAGAATGAACCCAGTTTGTGTGGAGCTAGGGATTGGTATAAGTTGGAGATCAGGAGTTCATTTAAAAACTTATTAGTTTTGGAGACTGTTTACCCTCAAATGTCAATCTCGGCACAAAACCAGCTTCGATGAGTCTAGACGTAGCAAAAGACAAACACGGCCTTATCCTACAGGCAGCTGAGCAGATTATGCTAGAGGAAGGCATGGATCAGCTATCAATGAATAAGGTTGCACGAGTTGCGCAGGTGGCTAAGGGGACATTGTATCTGTATTTTGATAGTAAGGAAGCTATCATTGGGGAGCTCACTATCAAATCCCGTCGTAAGCTCCTCCATCATTTTCAACAAGCAATACAGCAGCATCCAGAACAACCGCTTGAGCAGCTGCGAGCTATCTGTTGGGCTTGTCTTGATTTTTTCAGGAATGAATTGCTCTACGCTGATCTGGTCTCTTTCTACGAAGCCAATACGGGTTTACAGGAAACGCCGGCCTTGATGCAAAGTAGCCTAGATATTTCAAAGTTGGTAGTTGACGTTGTTGACGACGGTCAAAAAAAGCAGCTGATTCGCCATGATGTTGATGCTGCTTCGCTCTCCTTTATTATGTGGGGAACTAATGTTGGGATGATGCACCTCTTTTCTAGTAAATCACACCACGTAGCAGAATATACCAAGCGTTCGCCAGACGCTGTATTCCATACTTTTGTCGAACTTCTAATTGATGGACTGAAGGTGAAATAAGGCTTTTCTAGCTTTATTTTTTTACGAAGGTAAATATCTGATTAATAGCTCATTGAGTCTTGTTTCTGCACATCCGTAGAAAATAAGTAGCTGTTTTTTTCAACAAAATGACCACCGGTCAGTTTAGGTATCATTACTAATTGCTCAATGTGAAAACGATACTTATGCACACTCCTATTTTGCGGTTGAGGAGCCTTCGATCCTTGATTATTTGGATGGCCATTGGTAGCCTGGTGGTTACTATGATCGGCTGCACAGAAAGTACTGCTCAGTCGGATGCGAGCGAGGTGGATCCTACAGCTGCACCGACAGCAGCTGATTATCTACTTAAATCAAGCTTAGATATACAGACGATCACACCAGCAACGGCAACGACCTACGCCACGATCAGTGGGCGGGTTGTGCCAGCTACCCAATCTAAACTCGCCAGCGAAGTGCAAGGTGTCATTAAGGCTGGATCGGTACCATTTAAGGTAGGTAGTAAATTCAAGGCGGGCCAAGTTCTGCTACAGATTGACCAATCTGAATTTGAGTATCAAGTAAAGGCGCGTAAAGCCGCCTTTTTGAATGCTTTAACTACCATTTTATCCGACCTCAAGAGCGACTATCCGGATAGTTATCCTGCCTGGTTTAAATATGTTGCGGATTATGATGCCGAGGACAAGATTGCACCACTGCCTAAGCCGAATAGTGATCAAGAGAAGTTTTTTCTAGCTACCTATCAGATCAGTAGCCAGTACTATGAGATCAAGGGGTTGGAGCAGCGTTTGGCTAAGTATCAGATTATTGCGCCCTACAATGGCCAGGTTTTAGAGGTGATGACTGACATTGGTAGTATGATTAACCCTGGTCAGCCACTCGGGAGGATCAATTCACGAGCCAACTACGAAATTGAAGCAGCGGCAGGAGCTAGTGTTGCTCAAAAGCTCCGAGTAGGTCAACAAATGATGTTCCGTGATGAGCGCGGTGATCAGGAGTGGACCGCACAGCTTGTTCGTAAAAGCGAAAATATTGACCCAAATACCCAGAATGTACCGCTTTACTTCAGCATTCGCGGTGCCGGGGTCATGCCAGGCCTGTATTTAGAAGCCAGCGCTGTGACGGAGGCACTCACGGGTGTTAATACTATTCCTACCTCTGCCTTGAATCGCGATAATACTGTTCTGATTCTTTTGGACGGTGCGGTACAAAGTAAAGCGGTAGAGCCAGTTGTCTACCAAGTTGATTCCGTCATTGTTTCAGGTTTGGCAGCTGGTGACCAGGTGATTCTCAATGATTTTCCCACTCCCGTGATCGGCAAAATTGTCCGCTAAGATGAAGCAGATTATCAGTACTCTGGCCCAACGTCCCCGTATTGTGGATATCATTGTTGGGCTGATCATTATTGTAGGCTTGCTCACCGTGAGTAGTTTGCGGAGTAACTTTCTTCCGCCGGAGCCTATTGCTTTTGTGAATGTTAATGTTGTTTACCGTGGTGCTTCTCCTCAGGAGGTAGAAGAGGAGGTAGTGAATAAAATTGAAGACAACCTGGACGGAATTAGTGGTGTACTCCGGGTGACGTCCACCAGTAGCGAAAGTTTTGGCAGAGTTCGGGTGGAACTCACGGAGGACTTTGATGCGAACGAAGCTTTGCAAGAAGTTACCAACGCTGTGGATAAGATTACCACCTTTCCCGCTGGGATTGACGCCCCAATCATTACCAAGGAGGAAATCCTTAATTACACGATGACCCTGGGGATCGTAGGCACTAGCAGTCTCAGTCAGCTCAAGGATGTAGCGGAGCACGTAAAAGACGAATTACTCCAGTCTCCTAACCTCTCGAAAGTTTATCTGAGTGGTTTTCCGGACGAGGAAATCGAAGTAGCCTTGCGCGAAAGCGACATGCGAGCGTATAAAGTGACCTTCGACGATATTGCTCGGGCCATTCAGGCGACCAATCTCAAAGCCAGTGGCGGAGAATTGACTACTGATAGCCGCAATATTCTGGTACGCATCAATGAGCAGGCGTACTACAGTGGGGGTCTAGCTGAAATTGTGGTGAAGTCATCCCCGGATGGCAAAAAGGTGCGCCTGGCGGAAGTGGCCAACATTCGTGACCAGTTTGTTGATAAACCAGATCGCACTTTTGTCAACGGGAAGCCAGCAGTAATTTTAAAAATCTTTAGCACCAGCGAAGAAGACATCCTACAAAATGCAGCTGATCTCAACACTTACGTCACTAATTTCAATGCGAGTCATCAAGGCATTGAGGCGGTCATAGTGGAAGATAAAGCGGTATCGCTGTCGGACGCTATCGGAAACTTAGTTAGAAATGCTTGGCAGGGGATCCTGTTGGTCCTCATCGTGCTGGGATTGTTCCTTGATCCACGTATTGCCTGGTGGGTAGCGTTTAAAATTCCCGTAGCCTTATTGGGCATGTTCATTATTTCCAGCTTCTATGATCTGACGATTAACCAAGTATCCTTGTTTGGCCTCATTGTCGTCTTGGGAATTATCGTGGATGATGGAGTGGTGGTTGCGGAGAATATTTACGAAAAATTTCAACAAGGACTTTCTCCTTTACGGGCAGCGGTAGAGGGTACGCAAGAGGTATTTGGAGCGATATTAACCTCCTTGGCAACGACTGCTTTGGCCTTCTCCTTGTTCTTTTTCTTGGATGGGCAGCTGGGTGATTTCTTTTCTGATATCAGCTTTGTTGTTTGTGCCACCTTATTTGTGGCCTTGCTCGAAAGTCTTTTCATTCTGCCGGTACACATTGCTCGGTCAAAGACCCTTACCACTGGCTATCAGCCGTGGAAACTTACGCAGTGGACCAATGGTAGCTTACTTTGGTTTCGGGATAAGGTTTACAGTCATGTAATTGGATTTTTTGTCAAATTTCCGATTGCTGCGGTCGTACTTGTTGTAGCCTGTATGTATGTGACGATAGCTGCGCTGGGTTCAGGTATGATCAAGGGTACCTTTTTCCCCACTATCGACCAGGATGTGATCACTGCTAAGCTTGAATTGCCAGTAGGTACGGATGAATCGATTACCGCTCAACAACTCACCCTCATAGAAGAGCAAGTTTGGGAAACCAATGAGCACTTTAGTGCTAATCGGGCTGATGGGAATCAAGTAATCAATTATGTTGAACGGGTTGTTGGACCAAATGGTAACGAAGGAGCACTCAATATTTACATGCTCGAAGGGGATAAGCGCGGCATTATGTCTTATGAGATCGCCGATCATATCCGCGATTTGGTAGGTCCTATTCCCGAGGCCCGGAATCTATCTTACGGTAGTATTGCGGTATTTGGGAAACCGGTCTCTGTTGCGTTGGTTAGTCCGGATATAGAAGCACTCCGTGATGCAAAGAATAGGCTTCGGCAGTGGCTCAGTACCCGCACGGACCTTAAAGATGTGACAGATACGGATCAGCAAGGCCAGCCAGAGTTGAGGTTAAGGCTTACGCCAAAGGCCACTCAGTTGGGCTTGTCGGAGGGGTTAATCTTCGATCAGGTACGGAAAGGTTTCTTTGGCTTAGAGGCCCAGAGCATTCAACGTGGTGACGATGAAGTGAAGATCTGGGTGAGATACGACGCTGAAGATCGCCGGACCATTGCTGATATCGAAGAGAGTAGGCTACGATTACCCAATGGAGCCAGCTATCCAATTGGAGAACTGGTAGATATTGAACGAACGACTAACGTAGCGGCCATCAACCATCAAAATGGGGTGCGTGAGATTAAGGTCGAGGCGGATGTGGCGAATCTCCTGGTATCGGTACCTGGTGTATTGGCCGAGGCAGAGCAAACAGTGCTGGCGGAGATTAAACAAGACTATCCCAGTATGCGCTATACCCTCGAAGGGGAGGCGCGTTTGAGCGCGAAAACGCAAAACTCTAGCCAGGGGCCAAGTACGATCGTTTTTCTATTAATGATCGGCTTGCTGCTGCTTAATTTCCGTTCAGTGAGTAAGACCTTGGCCGTTTTCTTCATGTTGCCCTTCGCCTTTGTAGGAGTAGCCTGGGGGACCTATCTGCACAATATTCCCGTGAGTATTTTCTCTGTTCTGGGGATGATTGCGCTTTGGGGAGTACTCATTAATAACGGTCTGGTATTGTTAAGTACCTACAACGAGAAGTTGGCTGCGGGGCTTACCATAAAGGACGCCCTAATAGACAGTGCCCTTTCTCGTTTTCGGCCAATTATTCTAACCACGATTACTACGGTCTTCGGGCTGGCGCCATTGCTGTTTAACAATAGTATCAGCGCCCAATTCCTGAAACCTACAGCCATTGCCATTTCCTACGGACTCATCTTTGGTACTGTCCTGACACTCATTTTATTACCCTCTCTGATGGTTATTCTGGCCAAACTTAAGTACTGGTTTGCCAAGTTTATCCGGCGTCAGGCAGATGTAAAGGCAGAGGAACAGGATATCGTAATGAAAGAAGTGGCAAATCAAATTTCTTAAGCATGAAAGAGATCATTTTGATAGTTATTTGCTTGCTGGCTCTAACCTTATCAGCACAGCAAGGGCAACCCTTGTCGCTGGACCAGGCTATTGATATGGCGCTTAGTAATAGCGACCAATTGAAGATTCAGCGCCGCACGGTTGACCTGACCGCCGCGAAAGAAGATAAGCGCTTGACCGGCCAGTTACCCATCTTTGACGTGGTAGCAGGTGCCAGTTATACCAATAATATCTTGAGCGAAGTAAGCCTACGGACGTTTCAACCCGCACCACCAGAAATCACCATTGATGAAGGGCAAGTAGAGTCTGTAAACGCAAATATAGGTGTGGAAGGCAGCTATATGCTCTACGATGGAGGGCAGGGTAAGTCGCGTATGGCGCTTTTGGCCGGATTAACTGAAGTTGAACGTGCGCGTCAGAAGGTGATTGCAAACGGTATTATTTCTGCTGTAAGTGGCTTCTATCACGAAATACTAAAACTACAACAGCAGATTACCATTCTCGAATCCGCAATGGAGGTGACGGGTTTGCGTATTGCCAAACTCAGAGATCAGCAGACGTTCGGAAAAGCAACGGAGCTCGATATTCTCCAGGCGACGGCCAGTTTAAATAAAGATCAAAGTGGCCTGGCCGAATTACAAACCGTTCGCCGCAACCTATTAATTGATCTAAATCGATTCCTGGGCGCTGATTTTACTGCCGACTACGAATTAGAAGCGGTAACCACTACTGATTTACCGCCCAGCAGCAGTGAACTTCGTACTACGATTGCTAATAGCCCGGAGGTGCAATTAGCCCAAGCGGGGATTCGGGTAGCAGATTTGCAGATTGCCCAGCGTCGTACCGCTCTGGCGCCGACGGTCGCGGCTTTCGGTAATGTGGGCACCTTCTACCAATATAATGATGTGCAGCAGCTGCGCGAACTCCAGACTGCAGGATTCACGCTGGGGCTCAGCGCCCGCTATAGCCTAAATGATGGGAGAGGAAATCGCAAACAAATCCAGTTGGCACAGCTAGAAGGTGAGGTGGCCGCCCTAAAAATGGATCAGGTCGTGGCGGATTTGGTCAAAAATGGTGAGCAGCTTTTGGCTAAATATTATCTCACCCAAGATCAGCTCAAGTTGGAAGCGGAGAACTTGACGACCTACGAGCAGAATATGCTTAAACTCCGTGACCTTTTCGCTAATGGAAAAGTCAACGAAGTAACTATCCGAGACGCTGAGCTGGCCGTTATTCAGAGTAGAAATACTATAGCTACGCTAGAGGTTCTGGAAAGTCAAATACTTACTGACTTAGCGATACTGATGGGGAAGGTGGCCCCCCAATAATCCCTCCCGTTGTTTTTCCACCTGCCCGGTTTGCAGATTGAAACGGTGCCCTTGGAACTCCGCGAAATTATTGGCGTTGAGGATCTTTAGGGCAATCTTCTGGGTGGTTTTGGGTTTGTTCCACTGGTAGCTAATAGTGGTGTGCAGTAAGGTAGAAGCCTCCGTTGCTCAGCGTATTGAACGCTTGCTTCGCCAGGTAGTAGGTGAGCAATCGCTCAGGGTGACTCGCTAAACCACCTTAGCCGGAGGGCTGCATCATGTAAAAACCTACCCAATTGATCTGCTCTTATTGGACCTCAACTTAAACGGTGAGGATGGCTTTGGGATGTTACAAACGTTAGTGAGCTATGCTTTCCACACCATCATTATTTCTGCCAATACGCACCAAGCTATTGAGGCGTTTGAGTACGGAGTATTGGATTTCATTCCGAAACCTTTCACGGTAGAGCGATTACAAAAAGCGATGGATCGCTACGAATTGGCCACACAGGCGGAGAATCCCGCTCAGTACCTGACAATCCACCGTAAAGGAGTAGTAGAAATTGTGCAGATCAACCAACTCGACTGCATCAAGGGAGCCGGTAATTACAGCGAACTTTATTTGAGTGGTGGTGACAAATACCCACACGATAAACCACTACAGCGCCTAGAAACCTTACTGCCTTCCAATTTTCGTCGTCTCCACCGTTCTCCTACATCTGCAACTGGACTAAGGTTACTCGCGTGCATAAGCATGGTGCCGGGAAGTATGAGGTGGAATTGCAAGCTGGGCAGTTGTACCTACGGATCAGTCTGGGACGACCCAGTGAAATGGAAGCCTTAGGTCAACGACTCAATCAATTTTTCACTAAGTGATGGACCACTTTGTTTCCATCAAAATATCAATTGTCAATAATGATGAAATCACCCCTCTTTACTTTGCTTTTTCTACTCTTTGCTATTACCCTATCCGCTCAGGATTCTGAGCTGCAAGCAGTAGAAACAGTACGCAATGATTATATGATCGGCGGCATGGAACGCGATGGTCAACGCATTGCTGGTGCCTTCCACGATCAGGCCATGATGAAGTACCTGCGTGATGGTGAATACTGAGAAGTGAACGCCCAGGAGTTTTTTGGCGGAGCCAAACTAAAGCTGCTTTAATTTTTGTCCACAGAGCTAATCATTCAGCTCTTTAGGGTCATATGGGGAATTGCCGGCTTGGATTACCTTACTTCCTCTTGTCTTGCACACTCCCCCCCAACCATTGCTTAAAATTCACACACCGATCCATTGGTATAAAAATATCAAATTTTGGAGTGGGTAGTACCGACAGTCGCAGCCGGCTTCGGGTTACCGAAACCGCCTCTTTAATTGCTTGAATATTGACAATCACTTTGCGGTTAACGCGGTAGAAAGAAGCGGGATCTAGCGTCGGTAGGAGCTTCTCTAAGGTGAAGTTAATATCATACGTCCTATCGGTGGTAGTAGTGAGATACGTACTACCTTGATTAGAATAAAAATAAGCGACGTCTTCTACTGGTACAGACCGAATTTTTGCACCAGCAGAAACGATAAAGCGATGGCGGGCAGCTATTAGGGGGTGGAAATAATTAGCTAAAGCTTGGTAATCTACTGGAGTGAATGAGGTCTCCTGGTGATACTTCTGAAATTTGGCAATGGCCCTGGATAAAGCTTCTTCCGTAACTGGTTTCAGTAGGTAATCAACGCTGTTTTGCTGAAAGGCTTGAATGGCGTACTGATCGTAGGCGGTAGTTAAGATGATGGGTGTTTCCAGCGTAATTTGCTCAAAAATTTCAAAACAGTTGCCATCTCCTAGATGAATATCTAGGAAAATCAAGTCTACCTCTTGCACATTTTTAGCTAAGTAAGCGACGGCTTCTGCTACGGATTCCAGGCGCTTTACAACGGTAATAGTAGGCGCACATTTTTCTAATAAGCGCATTAACTTTCTAGCCGCTAAGTGCTCGTCTTCAACCAGGATAGTTCTCGTCATGGGGAAATACGGATTAAGGGTAGTTCTGCAATGTAGCGTCCGTTAGCAATGTAAAAGTCGGGTGATTGCTCAGAAATGAGTTCGTACTTGTTCTTTAGGTTGACTTGGCCGACACCCGTACCATTAGGTGGGGTGTTATGTCGTTGTAGGGTGTTTACTATTTTTAATATATCCCCCTCAGATTTTAGTTCAATACGCAAAGGACCAGCCGTGGAGATGGTATTGTGCTTGATAGCATTTTCAAATAACACTTGTAAACTCAGAGGTGGTACGTACTGCTGTAGCGCTGCCTTTGCAACACCAATCTCCACCTGTAAATTTTCGCCAAAGCGTATTTTCTGTAAAAAGATATAAGAGTCTAGAAATGCTAGTTCCTGTAATAGCGTTACTACGGTTTCTTGGTTAATTTGCAAAACGTAGCGGTACACTCTTGCAAAGTGCTGAATGAATAGATCAGACTTCTCAATATCCTCGTGGATCAATTCCGAAAGGACATTCAAACTATTGAACAAAAAGTGAGGATTGATCTGTTGGCGCAAGGCCTGCAGTTGGGAGGTAATCTTCTCCTTTTCCATTTGCGTGAGCGTCACGTTGAGGTTGCGATTGCGCTTAATCATTTCCCAAATTTCCAAGGTAGTAAAGATCATACCACACTGAAAAAAGGTGATGATAAAGATGAAGAGGAAGTCGTCCTGAGCAGCTGTCATCGCTGCTGGAAAAGGGAATAAGGCATTGATATTAGCAGAAAGGTAGGCTATGCTTAAGCCGATCATCGCACTAATGAATAAACGGATAAACAGGTAACGCCCATTGTAAGGAAAGTAGTGGGATAGCACTTCTATAACGATAGAGAAAATGACGATGTAACAACCGAAATTACAAACCCCTCGAATAGCAATATTACTGATCGTATCCCAGTACAACCGATTCACGCCACCGGTAGAAACAATAATCACAAAAGACGCCACGGCCATAGTGAAAGACCAAATGACGGCAAAGAAAAGCAATCGGTTTCGCCAAAACGCTAGCGTATTCATAAGTAAGTACTATCTACTAGTAAAAGCACTTGGCACTAGCCGTTTACTCTGAGGAATGTACGGCTAGCTACCAAGTCCAACATGTAAATGCGCTAGTCGTTCATCATTTTAATATTTATCACTTGTTGCGCTTGATCCAGTGTGATGGCGCTTTTCGCAAAGGTGGGTTTGCTAAGTCGGGTCATACCAGAAGCGCCAAGGGGCTCCTTGGGGATACCCAGGAAATTGGAGTCCATTTCCTCGTTACCATTCACATCTTGGTAGATAGATACGGCGTATTCTCCAGTGGGAACGCCCTTGAACACGTGACTACAGCTCGTACCGAAGTTGGTAATCGTAGCCACGTATTTAGCATTGCTAGTAGTACTGGGGAAACCCTCCGCACTATCCCATAAGAGTACGTAGACGGTCCCCTCACCAGGGTTTTCAATATCATTGATCTGGACCGTTAGATCCGTGGTACTGGGCAGGATACCCAGGCAGCTTACTAGGATTGCACTTAGGATAAGATTCATAGTTTTGGATTTAGAAAGTTGTTATGAGTCCAGCTATACTCAAAAGCTGAAAGTACGTTTGTTGTAGCTCGATTTCTTGACGTGCGATGCTTACTTCAGCCGACAGCAGGCTGAGTTGAGCACTCCGCACCTCCGTATCCGGAATTTTGCCTGCTTCGTTGCTAATCATAGACTGCTGAAGGTTTTCTTCGTAAAAGGATAAATTGTCGCGTTCAAAGCCTAACTGTTCTTGAATGGTCTGGTAGTCGTTCCAGGCTTGGCTCAATTCCAGAAGGACATTCTCGGTGGCCAGCTCCTGTTCTTGCCGGTTGGCTACGATTTTCATGCGTTGGATTTCCTGCGTGCGTTGACGTTTTTTACCGTCTCTCAGTAGGTAGTTAACCGAAAAACCAGCCGTTGGGCCAATCGTTTGCGAAGACCTGATTTGATTAACTTCGTAGTCTTGGCGTAAAAAACTTGGCCCAGCAAAAACATCTACTTGTGGTACATTAGCTGAAGCATCAATTTTCAGCTGCTGCTCTTCAATGAACACACCTTGTTTAGCTAGCAGAACTTGTACATTCCGCTGCAGGGTATAGGTACGCAGTTGGTCTAGCTCCGGTAGTTTATCGGGGTTCAGGACGGGTACAGTAGAAAAAGCATATTCCTCATTGATATTGAGCAGACGGAGTAAGCGCTCCTTTGTATTAGACAAGTCACGTTGCAGATTTCGTAAGGAGACACTATCCGTGTTCAAATCCGTACGGGCACGCAGTACCGAAAGGGTACCGCTTTTGGCGTACTTTTTATCTATTTCTGCTTGCTCTAACCGTTGGTGAGACAGCTCAATGTTTTGGGTTAGCAGTTGTTCGGTTTGCTCTAGACTACTGACCCCTAGATACAATTGTGTGACGTTTAGCAACGTGTTTTCTACCGTAAGGCGTAGTTGCAAAGTAGACAGGTCTGCTAGGTTTTGCAACTGTTGCAGTTGGTGTTTACCACGGCCGCCATTGGATAGCGTGTAGTCTAGGCGAATACCGGCATTATGGCTCATAGAAAACGCTAGGTCTTCACTGATTCGCTGCGTTTGCGTACTGTTCTCTCCAAAGTTGTTCAATTCGAACACCAAGTTGTTTTGGGAATACTCCCCACCGGCAAAGGCGCGAACGGTGGGAGTTAAACCCGCATTTCCTTTAAAAACCTTGCGTTGTTCGATGCGCACGAGCTGTTCGGCAATAGCGATATCCTGGTTGTTTTCCATCGCTATTTGGAGTGCCTGGTCAAGTGTCATAACCGACTGCGCTGGTAAAGACCAGCAGACCAGGATAAACAGGATGAAGGATGGTAATTTCATGTTATCAATACTTCTAAAAGATTAAGGTCCTTAGACATATCTCGTGGTAAGATGGGCTAGTGTAGCAGTGCCGCGATTTACGGGGCAGGCCCAGTTTTTCCTGGGGCCGAGCGAATAGCAAGCTGCGAAACGACTACCTACCTGGCGGATGGCAGGCAGGTAGCGACCCATAGGATAGCCCCACAAAAAAGTCAGAACACCAAGATTAAAAATGCACGGTCAGCTCTTGCACCGCTGGTTCTACTTGCTCTGGCGTAGGTACTTCCCGTTTAAAGAGCTTATGTAAAGCTTGATTCGCTCGGTTGGAAAGCACTAAGAGAGAAGGCAAAAAACATAGCGTTAGAAACATCCCAAACAGTAGCCCGTAGGCAATGGCAATGGACGTAGGCCGCAGAAATTGTGCTCCAACGCCTTGGCTGAGGATGAGTGGAAATAGGCCGGCAACTGTAGTAATAGTGGTGAGAACAATAGGACGAAAGCGACTGTAAGCAGCTTTTTGTAGTGCCTCGTTAAAGACGAATCCATCCTGTAATTTCTGATTGAAGGTACTGACAAAGACCAGTGCATTATTGATCATCACCCCAATCAAAGCGAATGTGCCCAGGCCGGAAAAAATGGATAAGGCGGTACCGTGGATCAAGTGCCCACCCATCACCCCAAAGAGCAAGAAGGGCGTAAGGAAGAAGACCAGCCCCATCTGCCCAAAAGAGCGAAAGGTAAACACGACCAAGGACAGCATAATGATTAGAAT
>JBCBWU010000048.1:0-39242 GCA_039816955.1 Bacteroidota bacterium | reverse complement strand
GATATCACCAATATTACGCTCGATGGAGAGGTGTTGACCAATGTGATTGCCCAACGTGGCACCAATGATCGTTTATACCTGGGTACAACCCGAACAGTCTACACCAGCAGCAATGGTACCGGAGGCTGGCAGTTATTTGCGGATGGCTTACCCGCCAGTACACGTTCACGTCAGTTGGCAATTAGCTACCGCAATGGGACCCTTATCAATGCCACTAATCGTTCGGTGTGGGTATCGGGTTTGGCGCAATCAAGTACAGTTACACCACAGATTGCGGTAGAGAAATACTATTCTGGTTGCGCTCGGGATACCTTCAAATTTGCGGATCATTCTGCTGTTGGTAATGGCGCATCCTACCAATGGTCCTTTCCCGGCGCCACCTGGGTAAGTAGTACCACCGCTCGTGATCCAGAAGTTGTTTACGGTTTGCCGGGGCAATACGCTGTAAGTCTTTCGATCAGTGGGCAAACGCAGACGCTCAATAATCTGGTGGAAGTAGGAGATGAGTGTAGTCCAGACCCATTTGCTGGTCGGGCCTTGTTTTGCAACAGTAGTTCGCAACACTTCCGTTCTAGCGCAGAGCTGGAAGTCAGTACCAATACCATGACGCTCATGGCCTGGATTCGGCCGGATGGTATTCAGGATGACTATACCGGTATCATTTTTAATGATGACACCGGTGCGGGCATGAACCTTAGACCCAACAACGAGCTAGGCTATCACTGGACGGGCGGTAGCACCCACTGGGCCTGGAGTAGCGGCCTGACTGTACCAACGGATGAATGGTCCTTTGTAGCCATGGTGATCACGCCCAATAATATCACTTTCTATTTGAACGAAGAGGAGGTGACGCGCAATTTTGGCAGTGCCATCAGCCCCGTTTTCTGGGGGCGTTTCCGGGTAGGAAGCTACCAAGGTTGGAGCAGTAGAAATTTCCGTGGAGACATCGATGAGGCCATTATCTGGCAACGAGCCCTGAGTCAGGATGAGGTTCGGGAATGGCGCCACCTGGTGAAGTATCGCCAAGCTACGCCCGGAGAAGCGCTTTACGATAGTGACCTCATTGCTTACTTGCAGTTTAATGAAACGAGTGGGCAAGTGTACGATCGTGCTGGGGTGAACCACGGTTTCCTCAATGGTAATGCTACCCGTGTTCCTTCCCGTGCTCCAATTGGGGACGGTAGCAGTAGCCGCCAAACGGTAAACGGGGCAGGCACTTATAACTTTACGAACGAGCGACTGCAACTGGTGTTTCCTGCTGGAGGTTCGTATCCGAACGAAGAGTTGGTGGTTACCCGCCTCAATAACGCTCCTTACATTTCTCCTAATAATCCCTTTAATGCCAATACCCACTGGATTGTCAATAATTACGGAAATGAGACCTTTACGGAGCTCAGTAGTATTGAATTTTCTGGTCTTACGGGTGTTACGGGCAGTGCATTTACCAACCCCGAACAATTTGTCCTCTACAAGCGCCCATCCAATGCGGACGAAGCACCCTGGGGTGATTTTATCGATCAGGCAGATATGGCGGCCAGCGGTGGCCGGGTTACCTTTAGTACCGATAATGGTATTAGCAGCTTCAGCCAATTGGCCTTAGGGCAGGAGGCGATAGTCGTACCTGTTTCCTTTGTGGATCTCTGGCTAAAGGAAAACAATGGCACCGTTGATCTGACGTGGGAAACGGCACAAGAGGAAGATGCCGACTACTTTATCGTAGAGCGAAGTAAAGATGGCCAAGCGTTTGTGGAAATCGAGCGAGTAAGCGCACGCAATCTCCGGGAAGGTAGTCAATATGCTACTGTTGATAAGGCTCCCTACACTGGAATCAATTTTTACCGAATCAGAGCTGTCGACTTTGCGGGGCACGAAGATTTTTCACCCATTCGCAGCATACAGTTACTGGAAGCAGAGGAGTGGGGCAAGGTTTATCCCAATCCATTGAATGTACAAACGGGGCTACAGGTTCGGTCTTCCCTACCGGGACCTACTCGCTTTGAGCTGTACAGCGCGGATGGTCGCTTATTGCAGCAGACCATCTTTGAAACAAATGTGTACTTGCGTTTACTTGGCTTGCCAGCAGGTATGTACAATTACCGTCTGGTGAATCAAGGGGAAATCTTGACTGGGCAGTTGGTCAAGCAGTAGTTACTTAACTCATTTGCCCCTCATCAGCAAAACTGTAATACCCTTGTTCGGTGATAATCAAATGATCGAGCAAGGGTAAATCCAGCTGCTGACCTGCCTGGTATAGCTTCTTCGTCAACTCCTTATCCGCCTGGCTGGGCTGCAAATTGGTACTGGGATGGTTGTGGGCTAAAATAATGGAGGAGGCCTTTAGCTCCAGTGCTCGCCCAAAGACGAGTTTCGCATCTACCACTGTGCCTGCGCGCCCACCACTACTGATGCAGACCCGTTGGATGAGGTAGTTGGCTCGATTAAGGCAAAGCATCCAACATTCTTCGTGCGCTAACTCCGCGAGGATAGGTGCCAAACATTGATACCCCTCCTGACTACTTCTCAATTGTGGCCGATCCGGCAGCGGTGTAAGTTGCCGTCGCCGCCCGAGTTCCATCGCGGCCAGTAGTGTGACTGCTTTGGCCTCGCCAATGCCGTGAAAGGCTTGCAGCTCAGTGCGGCTTAATTTTCCGAGCCGCTGTAGGTTATGATCTACACTTTGCAGCATACGTTTGGCCAAGCTAACTGCACTTTCCCGGCTACTTCCGGAGCCTAGTAAAATGGCAGTTAGCTCAGCATCACTCAACTGGTGCGCCCCTTTTAAGATTAATTTCTCACGTGGGCGATCTGCTTCGGCCCAAGCGGTGATGGCTAGGTTGTTGACCTGGTAAGTTGTTTTGTTGGAGAGAACGGACATAGTATATGATTTTAAAGTTCACTTTTGTTTACGGTAGTGGCTCACTGACGTTCGCGGTTTAGGTTCGCTGGTGCTCACGGTAAAAGCTCACTGGCGTTCGCGGTTTAGGTTCGCTGGCGCTCACGGTAAAAGCTCACTGCGTTCGCGGTTTAGGTTCGCTGGCGCTCACGGTAAAAGCTCACTGCGTTCGCGGTTTAGGTTCGCTGGTGCTCACGGTAAAAGCTCACTGGCGTTCGCGGTTTAGGTTCGCTATCGCTCACGGTAGTAGCTCACTGCGTTCGCGGTTTAAGTTCGCTGGTGCTCACGGTTTTGCTCGTTACACTCACAGTTTAGGCAGAGAACTTTTCTTATACGTAAAAACTGAAAGGTGCCAATCACATCGTTCTATGCCGTGTCTTAGGATACATGCGGCACAATAAAGCTTGAATGTATCCCTTGAAACCGCTCGTAAAGCAAGCCATCCCCGTGAGCGTCAGCGAACACCCCCGCGAACGCAGTGAGCCCATCCGCGAGCGCCAGCGAGCTTTTACCGTGAGCACCAGCGAACTTAAACCGCGAACGATAGTGAGCTTCCCCCGCGAGCACCAGCGAGCTCCCACCGTGAGCGCCAGCGAACACCTCCGCGAACGCCAGTGAGCTAAACCCGCGAGCAACGCGAGCTACCCCCGCGAATGCAATGAGTAAAATTTATCTATTCGGAAAAACCGGAGGTTTAGGCAGGAAGAATGCTCCGGTCGTTTAGTCAAAGATAAGAATTTTGTGCTGGACGATGGCTATCTTCGCCCCTTATGGCCCAGTTTCGCTTCCAAGTAGGAGAAAAGCTCAAGAGTAGAAAGGAGATTGAGCGCTTGTTTCAGGCGGGGAGCCAGGCGTGTATCCAGTATCCACTGCGGTTGGTGTGGCGCCCTATGGAGCAACGGCGCAGCGAGTTTCCTGTGCAAATGACGGTGAGTGTTTCCAAAAAACGCTTCAAAAGGGCAGTGGACCGAAACCGCATCAAGCGGCTAGTGCGGGAGGCTTATCGCTTGCAGAAATCCCAAGTGTATGAGCGCTTGGGAGCACCAGAAAACCAACTGGCGTGGATGATTATTTATGTAGGGAAAGAAATGCCGGAATACCGGCGTGTTGAAAAATCGATGCGTAAATTACAAACCAAATTTTTTCGCCAATACGAGGATTAAGGAGCCAACGTTTGTGTGATGGGCTGGCTCTCTACAGTAGTATTGCTCAATCAACTACCTGTTCATGCGACTATTCTACCTTTTGCTCCTATTTCTTATCTCTTGGCACCTGCAAGCGCAGCGGGTGCTCCTCATCGAAAAACTGAATAGTGCTCAAACGACTAAGCTGTACGCTGGAAGCTACATCCAGTACCGGATAGCAGGTGATGATAGTTGGTACGGCGAACATATCTATGATTTGCGTGATGATACCCAAGCATTGGTCTTTCCTAGTCATTACGTACCCATTTCGGAAATTACTATGCTGCGCCAACGTAGACCGGCGGTGCAAGGACTGGGAGTAACTTTGATCACTTTTGGCTTGGCGTGGTCTGGCTATGCGGCTATAGGGACAGCAACAGATAATGATCCCGAGACCACCTACCGGACTAGTGATGCCATAGTGACTGCAGTGGCATCAGGTACAGGCTTGCTACTTCCGGCCCTTTTCGGTACTAAGCGAATGCATTTTGGCGAAGGCGAGCGTTTGCGTTTACGCATTATCGATATTACTTTCTAAAGCGGGATACAACTAACAATTCCTTGCCTATCTTTGGGGCGGATCAAAACCGCCACTAATGACCCTCTGGGATTTTTTTCAGGCTGCCTCGGCTCAGCCCGTTTACATTGTCTTTTATTTTGTGATGATCGTAGTGGTGGCGCTGCTCACGGGCTGGCTGGCCAAAGGTGAGGGGGAGGATAGTCCCTGGAAGTACCTTTACAGTGCCTTATTGTATCTCGTATGCGTACCGGGCATTCT
Source organism: Bacteroidota bacterium (assembly GCA_039816955.1). Taxonomy (GTDB): domain Bacteria; phylum Bacteroidota; class Bacteroidia; order Chitinophagales; family Saprospiraceae; genus Lewinella. The sequence goes on along the minus strand of JBCBWU010000048.1, from coordinate 34,387 downwards.
GGCCATTGGGCTGGGCATATACCTGTTCTTGTTTGAGCGGCGGAGCATTTTTGAAATGAATATACTTTTGGAAGTGCTACCGGTGATCAGTATGATTGCTACCATTCTCATTATCCGTAAGAACGTAAATATTGATCGCGTTCCGGGCTTTGATAAGTTATCGGGTCTAGTGATGATGATTTCGGCGGCCTTGGCTATTATGTGGTTTGTGGATCGCATCCGTATTGTCATCTTCAGTAGCATGCCTATTCAGTACCTGCTCTTTATTTTCGTTGGCCTCCTGTTGCTTATTCGCATTGGTTGGTCTCGCTTGATAAAGTCTTAGACCGCATGAGCAAGCAAGCTGAAAAAAAGAATGCTGCCCTTCAGGCCGTTACGTATGTGCGTTCCGGGATGACACTGGGTTTAGGTACTGGCAGTACAGCCTACTTTGCCATCGAAGCTATTGGTGAGCAGTGGAAAGCTGGAAGCTTAACGGATATCCGTGCCATTCCTACCTCCGAAGCTACCGCCCAGCAAGCGAGTAGTTATGGTATCCCATTGGTAGAGCTGGCAGATGTAGACCGTATTGATCTGACGATAGATGGTGCGGATGAGTTTGATCCTCAGCTGCGCTTGATCAAAGGCGGCGGCGGAGCCCTTTTTCGGGAAAAATTGGTGGCTTTTGCTTCCGATGTCATGCTGGTGATCTCTGATGCCTCTAAAGAGGTACCCCAACTGGGGGCTTTTCCCTTGCCTATTGAGGTACTACCAAAAGCGGTGCGCTTGGTGCAACGTGTGCTGACCGAAAAAGGCTATCAGCCCCGTTTGCGTACGCAAGAGGATGGTAGCCCTTATCAAACAGATAACAACAACAATATTCTGGATTGCGCCCTGAAGCGCATCCCCGATCCGAAACGCCTTGACTTGGAACTCCACCTCATACCAGGGATTGTGGAGACTGGCCTTTTCTTGGGCTTGGCTTCGAAAATCATCATGGGTAGGGGAGAGGAAGTTGTGGAAATAGGATAGGACTAGATACTCCAAATTTTAAGGTCAAAACCACCTATTATGGAGCGCACAAGCAAGCTTGTGGCACTGGCTCGGTGTTGGGTTGCGTTACAGGAGAAATTTAATCTCATCCTGCGGGCGTACTTCGTGGAGTAGTTGGTGGCAGAAGGTGATTTTCTGGAAAACGGTAGTCGAATTCGTCTGGATTTAAATATTGGTTTTGACTTATCTTCGTTGGGACACGCGTATTTCAATTAAGAAAATCTCTGAATTATGAGTTACAGGACTCTACCTTTCCTCCTTTTAAGTGCTCTTATTATCCTCGTTATGGGGTGTGGTGAAGATGAAGCCCCGGTTCAATTAACAACTGAAAAGACCTTGACCATTGAAATCGATCGTCAATCTATCGATAGTGAAACGACAAAAGAAGCTTTGCTACTGGCGAGAAATGACGGTGAGATTGTTTTCATTAAAGAGGTAGTGGAAGCAGAAACAGTAGATTATGAAATCCTCGGCGCTGAGGATGAGAAGTTTAAATCAGTTCATTATAAAACACTTCTTGCACACGCGCGTACTTCCTTCGAACAGGATCTGGATAATTTGGGGATTAACTTTCCCAAGATCCTGAGCCTGAATAAGTACCAGGCGCTAAATAATGATCCTAATGTTTTCCAGCGAATTCAGGAGCAGGATTACTTCTGGGCAAGAGTGGAAACGGCCGGCTCGGATAGCCTGGTGATTGCTCCAATGCTGCGGGTGTTGGAGAATAATGTGGAGTACCAGCAGCTGATTCAAGAAATGGAAGATATTGATCAGCGCCTCTATTACCAGGACGGTTGGACCGATGAACAGCGAGATAGTATGGCCGATCGCTATGAGCAAATTAGCCGCCGGGTTTCGGGTATCTACGAAGTGGAACAAAATATGTGGCAGGGGGAGTACGAAAAGCGCCTTCAGCTTTCATGTGCCCTTATTGGATCTTGGAGCTATTACGGCCTACCGGGCTAGTCCAAATAATTCTATATTTCGAGTCAATCAGCTGCCCGAGTTTAGCTGGCAAAACCTCTTTTCGCCGGGCGCATTTATAGTCTATAACTTTGCCAATTCCCCTTTCTCACTGGGTGTTGGGGGACAATATGGTCCGCAGCTGCGTGAAATTGAGGTTGAAACGGGTGATCCGCTTTTGGTAGACTCTTGGCGTTTCCCGATGTTGTTTTTTGCGGTAGATGTACCGTTTTTTAATTTGCATACGGGGCCACGAAAGATCATTGTGAAATAAACAAAGCCGCTGCCGGAAGATTGAAACGCTTATTACTTATTGAATGAAACGAAGAATAGAGACATACGGGAAAGGTGGCGTCTTAGAGATAAGTGGCAACCCGCAAGAGACCATTCTGTATTTGAAAGGAAAGCCGATTCAATACAGTTGGTACGCTGAGATCGGATCCATATGGAGGTATCACATTGCGCAGGGGCTCAATAAGAAGGCCGTTCAACTCAATAAGAGAGTGGAAGGACAATTGAGGCAGGGAATAGCAAACGAAGGTGAATTCTTAGGGATAGCGCAATACTTTAATTCCTTTTTCAGCTACGGAACCTACGAGTACGGCTACTATGAGTTGTTGGAAGATCTTCAGTGGATCAATATACCGGAAACAGAAGAATACCGAAGCTTTGATTACTACGGAGGCGCTATCGATATTTCACCAACGCAAAATGCAATCAATGAGGAATTGGTAGCTGAATACAAGGAAGAGATACTGGCTGGCCTACGCCCCCCAGTCGTTCTGCTACACGTTGAAAATTCCTGGATGTTTCATCTGCTAGATGGGCACCATAAATTTTGCGCCTACCAAGTAGCAAAGATCAAACCTCATGCTATCATTATAACTAAGCTGGGCAATGAATACAAAACGACGGAAGAGACAATTGCGCTAGCTCAATCCATGAATTGCTCCCGGCAAGACTATCTGGAGCATATGAAAAGAGAGAAACGCAATTTACAGCGGTATCGAAATAAAAAGCTAGTTTTAGAAGAGGCCTTTCGCCTAATCAAGGGCGGATGACCAGTGGAAAGACGCCTGACCAAGCTGATAGCTCCCGACTGTTCTGGTTAAAATTTATAACCACCGCTTATGAAGCAAATTCTAGACGATGACTTCCTGGAAGAGCTGACCAATTCAAGGCGAAAAAGCAAGTGGTTCTACGTTTCCACGGTCTTTCTGATCCTAGGGGTCATTGTAGCCACGATCTTATCCTGGTGGGAAGTGGAGACGATCATAGGATCGGGCCCGGTGGTTTCGATTATTGGCATTATCCACCTCCTGATCAGTCGAAAATCGAAAGAATGGATAAATATGATCCTGGGAGCGCTTCCATTGGTGCTTTCGGTAGGGTGGGTTATTGTCATTAACGCCTTCCACTTAAGCCCTAGAGATTGTCGCTTCATCGTTCCGGCATCTGGTGCTATCGCGACGCTGCTAGTTAGTATTCTTGGGTTCGCTACTTTATTGGTGAGATGGCGTGAGCCGAAACAGGAATAGAGACTACGGGTTCATCCGTTCCAGCAAACGCGTACGATGCGCCTTACCTACCGCCAACCATTCCTCATCCACTTTCACCCGATTACCCTCCAAGGCCTTTAAATGTCGGAAGTTGATGAGGTGTGATTTGTGGATTTGTACGAAATCTTTAGCCGGAAGCTTCTCCAGAAACTGCCCCAGTGTTTGCAGGCTCAACAGCGTCTCGTTCGGTAGGTGGATCTTGATGTAATTACCATAGGCTGAAACATAGCGGATATCCTCTAGAACTACTTTGACCATCTGCCGATCCACTTTCACAAAGAGGTGAGTAGGGGAGGAGGCCCCAGCCGGAGCATTCTGAGGCTGAGGTTTAGCCTGAGCGCTTTGCGCTTGTTCCACCTTTTGAATGGCTTGTAGGAAACGCTCCAGCGAAAAGGGTTTCAGCAAATAGTCGGTTACGGAGAGTTCGAAACCTTCTAGTGCATATTCCTTGTAGGCGGTGGTAAGGATGACCTGGGGGCGCTTGGTCAGGCTCCGCAGCAAACTTATTCCACTCAGTTTTGGCATGTTGATGTCCAGAAAAAGCAGATCTACTTCCTTTTTTCGGAGCTCATCCATCACCTCAAAGGCATCCTTACAGCTGCCCACCAATGCTAAGTGGGGGATCTGCTCGATATAGTTGGCCACAATCTGGCGAGCAATCGGCTCATCATCAGCAATCAGGCAGCGAATTTTCATGTTTGGGGGCTTGTGAGTGGATCGAGTTGGAGTTCTAAAAATACGCGAAAACTGCTGGTTTCGTTTTGGATACCCAGCTCATGGCGATTTGGATACAGCAGGTTTAGCCGTTTGCGCACATTGGCCAGTCCAATGCCACTGGTGTTCTGGGCTCGTGGACTTTCGGTGATGTGCTCATCTTTGGTGTTATAGCAGCTAAACAACAGCTTATTTTCACTGATACTCAACTTGATTTTAATCTGTGCAGCCTCGTCGTCGGAAGCCCCAAAGTGTTTAAAGGCGTTCTCCAGAAACACAATGAGCAGCATGGGGGCAATGCGCTGCTGATCGGCTTGTCCTTCCTGGACGTAGTCGATGGCCGTACGTTCTTCTAGCCGGAGTTGTTCTAGGGTGATGTAGTTCTGAATATACTGCAGCTCACTACTCAGAGGCACCCACTGTTCTTGGGTGTTGTACAAGCTATAGCGGAGCAGGTCAGATAGCTTAAGCATGAGGTCCGGTAACTTATCCGACTTCGTCACTGCCAAGCCATACAGGTTGTTTAAGGTATTGAATAGGAAGTGTGGGTTGAGTTGAGCTTTGAGAAGCTTTAGTTCGGCCGCTTGCGATTTGTTGGTTTGCAGGATGCTATCTCGGGCAATGCGCACAGCTACCCCGCTCAAGGTTGCAATGGTTAATGACCCCAGCAGGTTTAGAAATTCACCGACCTGAAAATCATCATTTTCGACCGGTTCACCTCCGGCTAGTACGGTGATCACACTAGCTACTGCACATAGGATAGTTGGCCCCAGGCCCGCAAAAAAGGACAAATTCCAAAGGTAGGCCAAGAAGCCCCAAGCGTAGCGCCGTTTCCGCCATAGCGGCAAAATCAAATAATTGGTCACGTAAATGGGGAGTCCTATGACGACGCATAACCCTAGTATTACGCCGTAGACCTCGGCCACCGTGGTTTCTTCATCCACTTGGGCGGTCAACTTGATCAACAAGAACAGTAGTACCCAGAGCAGGATATTCTGCCACAGGCGGTTTTCCCAAAGCTGATCGCGCCAGTTACGCAGGTAAGTGAGAAGGTTGGCCATGGATACCTAGTTGAAGGGGGAGATGAATAAGTTCAAAAGTGCGATGCTTTAGTTATCACTTTTATCTCGCTCCTAAAGATAGCGTAAGAAAGCAGGTTGCCTATCTTCAGACGGATCAACATCCACCCCGCATTGATCAACGTCCTCCAATGGCTGATCATCATCCAATCCTCTCATTTATTCGGCTAATATGGCATTCGTCTAAGCTTTGGCGATGCTCGGAGTTGAGTTTTGTACGTTCGCGGAGTTTATTTGGTGGAGGCCAATGATTTTGAGAGTTTTAGGTAGACAAATTGCTAATTCACAATCCTTTACTCATATATGGAATTACGAATCTCCGACCTCTCCAAAACTTACGCCAATGGGGTGAAAGCCCTTGATCAAGTAAGTCTAACTATCTCTAAAGGCATGTACGGACTATTGGGCCCTAATGGTGCCGGCAAGTCCACGCTCATGCGCACCATTGCCACCCTGCAGGAACCCGATTCAGGGTCCATTATGCTGAATGATCTGGATGTTTTACGCCAGAAGCACGAACTCAGAAAGGTACTCGGGTACCTGCCGCAAGAGTTTGGGGTATATCCACGGGTAAGTGCGCAAGATTTACTGAACCACATGGCGGTACTAAAAGGTATTACCAATGGCCGGGAGCGCAAAGAACTTGTCAATGCTTTACTAGAGCGGGTAAACCTCTATGAGCAACGCAAGAAAGCCGTGAGCAGTTTCTCCGGTGGTATGCGTCAACGCTTTGGTATTGCTCAAGCGCTTATTGGCAACCCGCAACTGATTATTGTGGACGAGCCCACAGCAGGCCTTGACCCCGGCGAGCGCAACCGCTTCTACAACCTCCTTGCCGAAATTGGTGAAAACGTGATTGTTATTCTCTCTACGCACATCGTAGAGGATGTCAAAGAACTCTGTTCTAATATGGCCATCATTCACCACGGTAAGTTGCTGTACCACGGTACGCCACAAGCAGCTATGGCGGCGCTGGAAGGTAAGATCTGGGAGAAGCAGATTACCAAAGCCGAATGGGAACGCTACGATCAGCAGTTTCAACTCATTTCTACCAAGCTGGTAGCGGGGCAGCCGCTCATTCACATCAGTAGTGATGCTGATCCTGGTGATGGCTTTGTCGGTGTTAGTGCCGATCTGGAAGATGTTTTCTTTTCACAAGTGATGCACTAAAAACCGGAAACCATGTTTAAAGAGTTTTTTCAATTTGAACTACGTACCCGGCTCCGACAGCCCATGGTGTACATCTTCATTATTGTCAACTTTCTGTTGATCTATAGTGCTTCCGTTTCGGATAGCATTCAAGTGGGTCAAGATTTGGGTAATGTGAATGTCAATTCACCCTTTGCCTTAATGATGTATCCAGCCTGGATGACCTTCATCAGTTTATTGATGGTCACCGCCTTCATGAATACCTCTGCGCTGCGAGATTATAGCGTGAAATATGACCAAATCCTGTTCTCTACGCCCTTGAGTAAATGGGGGTACTTAGGAGGACGCTTTACGGGTGCTGTACTCGCAGCAACACTACCGGCCCTAGGCATCTATCTGGGCATCTTTCTGGCCTCCCTCAGTGGCTGGTGGGTAGATGCTGATCAGGTTGGACCGTTCTACCTGGGAGCCTATCTCAACAGTTTTCTACTCATTGTTTTGCCCAACACCCTATTCATTGGTGCCATTATCTTTGCCTTAGCGGCCCTATTCCGCTCTAGCGTAATATCTTTTTTGGGAGCTATTATTTTGCTGGTTGGCTATGGCGTTACTGCTAGCTTGATGGCGGATTTGGATAACGAGGCGGTGGTTAAACTAATGGATCCACTAGCGATCAATACCCTGGCACTGGAAACCAAGTACTGGACCATGGACGATAAGAATACGACCTGGTTGGGTTTTAGTGGAGCACTTCTGCTAAATCGCTTGCTCTGGACCGGAGTGTCACTGGCCATTTTTGCGTTTACCTACTGGCGGTTCTCCTTTACGCGCAGGCGTGCACGTAAAAAAGGTAAAGCAGCTACGACGGAAGCATCTCCACGCTTGGTGGTAGGGCAAACAGAGCCATTACCAGCAGTTGCGGTAAACGATAGCCTGGGTACTGCGCTGAGCCAACTTTGGCATCAGACAAAACTAGAGTTTTGGGGCATTGCTAAGAGTACGGCCTTTATCGTCATCCTCATTGCGGGTGGCCTCAATATGGGCTTTGGGATTCAGTACGTTGATCAGTGGTTTGGTACGGGTAATCATCCAGTCACCTACCTCATGGTTGATGCCATCCGGGGTACACTTTACCTCTTCCTTTTTGGTATTATCATGTACTACAGTGGAGTGATTGTTTGGAAGGAACGAGATGCAAAAATGGATGAGTTCTATGATGCCTCTCCTTTCCCTACTTGGGTGCCCATGGTAGCGAAGTTTTTTGCCCTGGTAGGTATGGTAGCAGCCATTCTCATTTTAGGCATCTTCATTGGAATCGCTACGCAGGCCGGAAAGGGATATACCAATTTCGAATTTGCGGTTTACGCGCGTGAATTCCTGCTGTATGATCTCAACGGGTTTGCGCTGTACATCATGCTGGCCTTGTTGATCCAATCTTTGGTGAACAATAAGTATTTGGGGTACCTGGTATTTCTAGTTGTTATTGCAGCCAATGCCTTCATTTGGTCGCCATTAGATGTAAGCTCCAACTTGCTCATTTTCGGTGGTACACCATCCTATACGTACTCTGATATGAATGCCTGGGGGCCTTACGAAACGGGCTTGCGTTGGTTCAATTTATACTGGCTGGCATTTATGGTGCTGCTGGGCATTGCCGCCGCTCTATTTTGGGTACGAGGCAAGGCCAATACCTTTGCTCAGCGCAGCAGTATCGCACGTTTACGTTTTGATCGATCTACCGTTATGCTCAGTGCGGGAGTGGGAATGGTGTGGTTGTTCATTGGTGGGTTCTTGTACTATCAGACCAAAGTGGTGAATACTATTACTCCTTCGGATACTTTAGAGGAAAGGTCAGCTTCTTACGAACGCTCCTATAAGCAGTATGAAGGGGTCGCTCAGCCACGTATTGTAGCGGTTGATTATGCCATTGATATTTTTCCTGAGGAGCGCGATTTTCTGGCGAAAGCCAAAATGTGGGTCGTCAATAAGCATAATGTGAGCTTGGATAGCTTACATCTTAGTCTTCCTAGCGAGTTTAAGGTTTCTGCGGAAATACCGGGTGGTGAACTGGTATGGAATGACACTACGCTACGTTACCAAATCTATGCACTTGAGCAACCCATGGCACCGGGCGATAGCCTGCTCATTCAAATAGCGTCTGAGTATGTCAGTAAGGGAATTGAGAATGAAGTATCCAACCTGAATATCGTACCCAATGGTACCTTCGTGAACAACGGGGCTTTCATGCCAGGTTTTGGCTATGATGCTAGCCGGGAACTCAGTAGCCGTGATGATCGTCACGATAAGGAACTACCCAAACGCCCTAGAATGCCCAAGCTCAAACACGAGTGCGGTCATAGCTGTGCCAATACCTATATCTCTAGTGATTCCGATTGGGTAGATGTTCATTCGGTACTCAGTACCAGTAGTGATCAAGTTGCCATTGCACCCGGTTCGCTGGTGCGCGAATGGGAAGAAGACGGCCGACGTTACTTTGAGTACGAACTAGATCATCAGGCACTCAACTTCTACAGCTTTATTTCGGGCGCGTACGAAGTAGAACGAGACAAGTGGGAAGGGCCTACCGGCGAGGAGGTAGATGTAGAAATTTACTACCACCCTGGCCACGAATACAATGTGGACAAAATGGTGAAGTCGGTGAAGCATTCCTTGTCTTACTGCTCTAGTAACTTTGGTCCGTATCCGCATTCACAGGCCAGAATTATTGAGTTTCCGCGTTACGCTAGCTTTGCCCAGGCTTTCCCTGGCACTATGCCTTACTCTGAAAGCATTGGTTTCATGGCCGACTTGCGAGAGGAAGATGCTATTGATGGTGTGTACTACGTAGTAGCGCACGAGATGGCACACCAGTGGTGGGCGCACCAGGTAATTGGTGCCCTGGTACAAGGGGCCACTATGATGTCGGAGACCTTTGCCCAGTACAGTGCCCTCATGGTCATGGAAGAAGCATACGGAAAGGATAAAATGAAGCAGTTTTTGGAGTACGAAATGGATCGTTACTTGCGCGGCCGCAGTGGTGAACGGGAAGGCGAACAGCCGTTATTGTACAACGAAAACCAGGCTTATATCCACTACCGTAAAGGGAGTGTGGTGATGTATGCCTTGCGAGAATATATTGGTGAGGATAGCCTTAATGCAGCCTTACGCCGCTACGTGGATGATGTAGCTTATCAGGAGGCACCTTACACAACTTCGCTGGAATGTATTGAGTATATCAAAGCCGCTACTCCGGATAGCCTGCAGTATCTGATTGAAGATATGTTCGAGACCATTACCCTTTACAGTAATCGTACAACGGAAGCCACCTACAAAGAACTACCCGATGGCCGCTACGAGGTCAACTTTACAGTAGAGGTAGAAAAATTCCGTGCGGATTCACTTGGTCACGAAACAGAAGTCGTGTTCAACGATTGGATTGAGTTGGGCGTATTGGCCGCAGCAGAGGAAGGAAAGCAGAATAATCGCTTACTTCATTCAGAGCGGCACCGCATCAACAGTACAATGTCGACCTTCACGATGATCGTTGACGAAGAGCCGTTCGAGGCGGGTATTGATCCAAACTACTTGCTAGTAGACCGCTTTCCGGAGGATAACGTCAAGAAATTAACGCGTCTGGAATAGAAAGAGATAGCAGAAGCTGGTCCTAAAGCTGGTTTCTGCACAATTCAAATGGTGAATAATTACTGGAGCCGGATGCCGATGTAGGTGTCTGGCTTTAGTTTTTGTGCTCACTAGCGTTCGCGGTTTAGGTTCGCTTACGCTCACGGGGGGAGCTCGCTATGCTTGCGTTTGTGCTCAATGGCGCCCACGATTGAAGCAGACTTTGTTCGTTCGATATTATTCACTTCTGTAAAGTCTTGGAAAAGCTAAAAAGGGCTTATACAAAGTAAATAAAGGATTAATCTTTTTCTACCATAGCAGCGATACGGTTAATGTTTCTAAGAGTCTGGTTAAATTTTTCCTGATATGAATTCGCAGACTCGAACTCACTACCCTCGGATAGCCAGTCGACCTAGCTCTTTACACCTCGCTCGGTGTCCGCATCCATTTACAAAACACCGCGAAAACTGAACCCAATAGACGAATTGGTCGGAGGTGTTATCATCTCGGGTACTTCCCAAGTTTCCGTCTTTTTTGGGGAACAATTCCTATTTTCGCCCCCCAATTACAAACCCACTTATGGTTTCATTAGACGGCCTCACGGTATCCTTTTCTGATCGAGCACTTTTCGATAATATTTCCTTTGTCATTAATGAAAATGACAAGATCGCTTTGATGGGAAAAAACGGCGCTGGCAAATCTACCTTGATGAAGATCATCGCAGGTGTGCAAAAGGCTAATAAGGGAAAGGTCAATAAGTCGGAGCGGACGACAATCGCTTATTTGCCACAGCATCTATTGACGGATGACCATTGCACCGTAGCAGAAGAAGCCGCCAAGGCGTTTCGGGAGTATTTTGAACTCAAGGAACAATTAGATCGGCTGAATCAGGAAATGGGGGAGCGGACGGATTATGAGTCCGATAGTTACATGGCGCTTATTGAGCAGGCCAGCGATGTGGGAGAACGTTTTTACAACCTGGAGGAAGTCAATCATGCCGCTGAGGTAGAAAAAGCCTTAATGGGACTGGGCTTTAAAAGGGGAGATTTTGATCGGCCAACGAGTGAGTTTTCCGGCGGTTGGCGGATGCGGATCGAATTGGCTAAAGTACTTTTGCAAAAGCCTGATCTGATTTTATTGGATGAGCCGACGAATCACATCGATATTGAATCGGTCGTTTGGTTAGAGAATTTCTTGCTAAAGAAAGCCAATGCGGTAGTGGTCATTTCCCACGATAAGGCTTTCATAGATAATATCACCAACCGTACGATCGAGCTGACCCTCGGGAAGATCTACGATTACAAAGCCAATTATTCTCATTACCTGGTCTTGCGAGAGGATCGGCGGGCGAGCCAGCTCAAAGCCTATAAAGAACAACAGAAGTGGATAGCAGAGCAACAGCGATTTGTGGAAAGGTTTAAGGGCACTTATTCCAAAACCAATCAGGTGTCCTCCGTAGAGCGGATGTTGGAAAAACTAGAAATCATTGAGGTAGATGAAGTCGATTCTTCTGCCTTAAGACTGAGATTTCCTGCTGCACCTCGGTCCGGTGACTATCCACTGATTGTCAAAGATCTCACCAAATCCTATAGCGATCATGTCGTATTCCAAGATACTAACCTGACGATCGAACGAGGCGAAAAAGTGGCTTTCGTAGGAAGAAATGGCGAAGGAAAATCCACGATGATCAAAGCCATCATGCAAGAAATTGAAGTGCAGGGAACTTGCCAAATTGGTCATAATATCCACATCGGATATTTCGCCCAAAATCAAGCTTCACTCCTAAACGAAAAAGCCACTGTATTTGAAACTGTAGACGAAGTAGCCAAAGGAGATATCCGAACCAAGCTGAAAGGTATCCTGGGTGGTTTTATGTTCCATGGCGATGACATTGACAAAAAGGTATCCGTGCTATCCGGTGGAGAAAAAACCAGATTGGCAATGGTCAAACTCCTCCTGGAACCCGTCAATCTCCTGATCCTGGATGAACCCACCAATCACTTGGATCTCCGCTCCAAAGACGTATTGAAAGAAGCGCTACTCAACTATGATGGAACACTTATCTTGGTATCGCACGATCGTGATTTCCTGAAAGGACTTGCGCACAAGGTGTTCGAGTTCAAAAACAAGCGGGTAATCGAGCATTTTGAAACCATCGATGATTTCTTAGTACGTAATAAGGCGCAGAGTATGCGGGATTTGAATTTGTAGGGGGGCTTTTTGCAACGTATGTCTCTTCAAGACTTACGATCACAAATTTCCAGCCTTAAAAATGTAAATATTTCTAAGTATAGGTAGGTCATTTCACTTTTGAACGGTCTTTAGAGAGCGTGTTGCAAGTAAAAAATCAACTTTTCTTTACCAAAGAGGAGGCATGTTTAATGTTTCCAATATCTGCATGAAATGATCAAGAACTACTACCTCACTGCTTTACTCATCTTTATTTCCTCCCTTACGCTTTACAGCCAACAAAACCGACCCAATATATTATTAATTATTGCTGATGATCTTGGAATAGATGTAACCAATGGTTACCAGCAAAACGATCGAATGCCAACTACTCCTGTTCTGGATGCTTTAAGAGAAAATGGCTTAACCTTTACGAACACTTGGGCTGCTCCTCAATGTACGCCATCAAGAGCCGCTATCATGAGTGGTAAGTATGGCATTAATACAGGAGTGATGCGACCTCCAGGTAATCTGGACCTGACTCATCAATCCTTATTTAGCAAAATAGCAGAAGCGACAAATGCAGAATATGCAGGAGCAGTAATAGGGAAATGGCATATCTCTTCCCCTGTTGATTACGATCACCCCATGCAGCATGGTATTGACCATTACGAAGGGCTGTTTACCGCTCAGGTTGCCGATTATTACTCCTGGGACAAGGTAGAAAATGGAGTGCTTACAACTAGTGATGAATATGTCACTACTGATTTAACCAATGCAGCCATTGATTGGGTTGCTAATCAAGATACTCCTTGGTTTCTTTGGTTAGCTCATGTTGCACCACATGGTCCCTTCCACGTCCCGCCAAGTGATCTGTATACGGTATCCGATACCGATGATAACTTAGGAAAATACCTAGCTGCGATAGAGGCGATGGATCAGGAAATAGGAAGACTCCTGAGTAGCATGAGTCAGGAGACGCGTGATAACACCGTCATTATATTTATAGGTGATAACGGAACGCCAGGTGGGGTCATTCAAAACTTTCCTGCAAGCCATTCCAAGGCATCTATGTACGAGGGAGGAGTTCGAGTCCCGTTCTTCATCTCTGGCAAAGGAGTTTCTCGGGTTAATGAAGTAGATAATAACCTCTGTCATGTTACTGATTTATACGCCACTATTCTTGAGCTAACAGGCGAGCAATTAAATGGAGGAATTCATAATAGCAGGAGTTTGAAACCATTGTTATCCTGCGAAGCTGAATTGAATCGCCCCTACGTTTACACAGACTACCGAGATGGTAATGTGTTAACCTGGGCGGTGAGAAATGAGGTGTATAAATTCATCGAAGATGAAAATGGTAATCTAGAATTTTACAACATCGCTGATGATATTCTGGAAGCCAATAACCTCATCGGCAACATGACTATGCAGGAGGAAGATATCCTGGATGATATGCGAGCAGAAGCGCAGATCATTAGAACAGCCTGGTCCTGTAACGATGGTATCCAAAATGGAAACGAGATTGGAATCGATGATTGCGATGATGAATGTACGGGTAATAATTCTACAAGTACTACTAATATTGGTTGTTGCGAAATACCCAATCAGCCAAGTGTTTTCTATGAGTATATAGAGGGAGCTACCAGAAGGATTTATACCAATAATTTTCCTAATCATGATTATTGCTATAACAGTATCAATCAAATGCCTTCACAGGTTTATCATGATTTTGGGGTAGATTTAAATCCTACACTTGCCGATGAGATGACTAATGTTGTTCGGAACAATGGCAGACCCGCAAGGTATTTTGGCGTAGCAAAAAATGGGGTGATTTTCGCGCCTGCACCAGCAGCACCATTCATATTCGAAAACCAAAATACGGGTGAATTCAACTGGGACTGGGTATTTGAACCAATCAATAACCAGGGCTCAGGTCCTGATTTGGTTGGTCTTGATTGTGCCTCTGCCCATACGGGACCACAGGGATATCATTATCATGGGAATATGTTTTCTTATGTGGAAAACGAAATCTCGGGCATTTCGACGACGAATGTCCCCCCTAGTACACCACTACATATAGGTTGGGCATCAGATGGTTTCCCAATTCTGTACAGATTTGGTCCAGATTCAGACGGAAATATTAAAGAATTACGATCAAGTTTTCAATTAAAGCAAGGATTACGACCAGGAGATGGTATTACCGAACCATGTGGAGCTTACACCGGGAAATATACTGCAGATTATGAGTTCATTTGCGGCAAGGGAGATCTAGATGAATGTAACGGTATACAAGCTCCAGTTACACTTAATACGGCCAACGGGGAACAGACCTTTCCCTATTTCTACGTTATCACTACCACTTTTCCACAAATACCTAGATGCTTAATGGGTAATGTGAGTGATGATTTCGAAAATGGCAATAATGATCCCTTGATGGGTGTGGACCAGGATAATGATGGCTTCTTAGAAGACTTTGATTGTGATGATAACAATCCCAACATCAATCCATTAGCGGAAGAAATAGAAGGTAATGACATAGACGAGAACTGTGATGGACTAATTACTTCCGTTTCGGATCTCGTTGCGGAGAAAATTATAGTCAGCCCGAATCCGTCTAATGGTGATTTCAGCATACAACTGCCAAATGAGGAACTAATGTCGATAACGGTATTTTCTACTGACGGCAAAAGAATAACCAGTAAAACGGGTATTCGTGAAATCAATTTCAGCGGATTTTCACCAGGACTATACCTCTTGCAAATTTCTTCTGCGGATGGTGCCAGTATTTACAAAAAGCAAATCGTACAATAAAATGAAAGCACTTTTCTTGCTGTCCACCATTTTCCTCAGTGGGATATTCACGCCCACCCATGAGATTCCGTTAGCCGTATTTCATATCACAGCATCAGGCGAGCTGCTCGAAGTTGATATCACTTTTGACGTAGAAGATTATTCTAAATCACTTGGGATTACGACTGCTGAAATAAATCTTGAAGGCGTACAAACTTACCTAAATGAAAAGACCATTTTTCAGTTCAACGCTCAAGTTGCCAGTCTGACAATATCGGAAGTGCGAATTGTTAGAGACCACATAAAGATCAAAGGGAGTTTTAGAGAGGCAATAAAAAGCATTGATACCATAAAAATTGAAAATAATTGCTTGAACAATATTCCTCGTCATTCTAATGTGATACTTATTGACTTGAATGACGATTCAAGAGATTTTCGAATGCATAACAAGAGAACAGTAATAACTTTAAACTATTGAGCGCTATGGCTAGCCGCAACCGCTAAGGGGCTTCACCTGTGAGCTTTGCGAGCTTTTATCGCGAGTATTGCGAGCGCCAACCGCGAACGCAGTGAGCATCAACCGTGAGCAACGCGAACACCTTCGCGAACGCTAGTGAGCTAACACCGCGACCGAAAGGGAGCTTCCCCCGCGAACGCTAGTGAGCCCAACCGTGAGTGTAACGAAGTTCAACCGTGAGCAACGCGAACCCTACCCCTTCTGACTAATCATGTACCCATGGCTAATTGCCACCTCCTTGGCCGGCATTTCGGCAAAAGGGGAGGCCAAGGGCGTGGCCAGAACCTGTTCCAATACTCCTTCCCGAAGCTTGCTCTCTGCAAAAGGAATATCGAGTTCTTGATACAATTCCCGGTAGTGTTGCAGGCGCCAGCGGTTTTGAGGTTGGATACGATTATCAATCAGATCCCATTGCTTTTCGCTGAAGCGTAAGAAGTTGTAGATGTCGATCCCCTGATCCATATGCGCAAAGTGATCAGACATGTCGATGAAGTGGCTCATGATGCCACCGGGCGCCAGTAAGGCCCACATGCGTTGTATGATGCCCCCCAATACTTCGGGGTAGATGTGCTCGTAGGTATTGTTGGAGCTTATGAGTTGAATGTTGTTATCCTCCAACTGGAGTTGCCGGGCATCTGCTACTATGGGACCGAAATTGAGCTGCGCATAAATCTCAGCTTGCGAGTTGTAGGTATCGTAGTTGCGGCGAACTTCCTGCAGGAGTTGCCAGCGGTTTTCGTCAATAGTGCCCAGGCTTTTGCGAATGCGATCTTCATACCGTTCCATTTCTTCCAGGCAGCGCAAGAAAGTGGCTGGAGTGAGGTGTGCTGAAATATCAACGCTGTAAACCTTATCTGCTCCCTTGAGATAATAACCCAGTGGAATAATCGGATACCAGCCAGTACCCAACTCCAGGCAGCTAATTCCCTCTAAGTTTTCGCGGCCCGTAACTTGCTGAAAGTGCTCCAAGTGATCGCACAAGTGATCGAACTTGTTGAAGAAGTGCTGCTCGTTGAGGTCAACGCCACGGGTCACATACTTCTGAAAGAAAAAGTTGATCCGATTGCGTAGCGGGAGAAAGGAAATAAACTTCTGGATGATGGCCTTTAGGTACCACTTCTTCATCAGGTATAGTTGCTTGCGTTGGGGCATCCCCGCATTCTAAAGGCTCGCTAATTCAAGAGCAGCCCGCGGAAGGCAGTATTGTTTTCAGCGGCAAAAATAGCGGATGGCACAACAACAGCCAAGTCTAAGAGCGTGTTTGGAATTTTGGTCTTCAAGTTAAAGTGAGGTGTTTTTTCTTAAATCAAGGCACGAAAACTGGAGTTTAGCAGCGCTAAATGAGCCTGCCTGCCAGCGAGGCTGCCGAGCAGGCAGGGATTTTTGTAACGCAGAGTTGGGGAAAAGCGGCCACTTTGGCGACGATTATTAAGATACAAATACGCTCTAACTTCCAGTAACCGGAATTGGGAGGCGCAAAGTTTCCCATTCCATGATGACGGCGTTGCGCCCCAGCGAGAATTCAAGGGTTTCGCTAGTATCTACTTTAGTTGTAGGTTGAGTGCTCACCCGAATGACATCCTGGTCCTCATTATACTCGTAAGAACCCCACTGATCAGCCTCGCGGTTGAAGATAACTTGCCAGCCATTAGCTCCTGGAACAGTGAATAAGCCGTAGGTGCCGGCTGGTAATTGCGCATTGCCAATGGTGATGTCCTTATTTACGGTAAAGCGCGTGGCCTCGTTTGCTCCCGTGCGCCATACTTCACCGTAAGGCACTAGCTCGTCCCATATCGTACGTCCCTTAACAGAAGGGCTGCCGTAGTTGACGGTAATCTTTACGCCGTCTAAGATCCCGCTCATTTCCTTGCGTGGGCTAGCAAGCTCGGCCTCTACTACGGTGGTAGTGAATTCGGGCAGAGGTTCAGCAGAAGCAACAAACTGCTGCTGCTCGACAGTGTCAGTAGCCGCTTCTTGGTCCGTCGAATTACAAGCAGTGATGAGTAAGGCGAGAAAGAGTACTTGGGCGAAAAGGGAGTATCGCATTTGGATGATGTTTGTTTGTGAGGGCAAATGTAGGTGATCGTTAATATTCAAACAAGTCCCCTCTTGGATCGGTTGAGCGAGTGAATGATAAAATGACAGGTGTGGATTATTTATAATTTATCTTTAAAAATATGTTTTTATCCCAGTACAATCCCTCCGATCTTACGCATCCTTTTTAGTAACTTTACGTAAGACTTTATCGCTGGGAAGCTCAGTGTTTGCTGCCGTTTTTCAGTACTTGCAATTCATCCCTTACATCCTACCTGTAACGCACCAAAGCGATTTGACCCTTGGTGTGACTGTATCCTTAATAACATACATGCTGGTTTTTGAAGCTTGTGGATAAGCGATTGAGAAAACTCCCTCTGTATAGGGTGT
Organism: Bacteroidota bacterium; assembly: GCA_039816955.1. GTDB lineage: Bacteria > Bacteroidota > Bacteroidia > Chitinophagales > Saprospiraceae > Lewinella. The sequence continues at coordinate 16,367 of JBCBWU010000048.1, read as the reverse complement.
TACTTCTGTGTGACGGAGGCGTCAAATAAGCCAGTAAAACTAAGCACTATGCACCAGATGACTACACGTACCCTTAGTCTTCTCCTTCTCTCTCTTTGTTTTTCCTTTTTTGCCAATGCCCAGATGATCTGGCCGGGCGATATCAACAACAATGGCATTGTCAATGGAGTCGATTTTCTCTATTGGGGCGTAGCTAACCAGGCTGCGGGACCGGATCGTCCTGATGGAAATACAATCTGGCAAGAGCAGGCTATGGGCAATCCTTGGACCAAGCAGTTCCCGCAAAGCACCAATTACGCCTACGCTGACGCTAACGGGAATGGCCAGGTAGATGCGAATGATGCGGATGCCCTTTCGCAGAACTTTGGGCTTGTACACGGTACCCTGGTACCGGACAACTTCCAGCCAGAGCTGCCAATTGATATTGTTTTACCCGGTATGAGTTTTAATCAAGATGAAGATGGGGTTGTTTCGGGACAAGCTGCTGAAGTACTCTTTATCTTAGGGGTAAATATGCCTTTTGATGCGTTCTATGGGCTGACGTTTACCCTCAACTATCACCCGGGAATTTTGCAAGCAGAAGATGGTCTTCTGGTAAGCTTGTACTCCGAAACTTTTTTTAACCCCGATAATTCCGGAGTAGCAGCTTTTGTACAAAACAATAGTGCTGCCGGAACGGCGACGGTTACCTTCGTGCGCACCGATCAAACTGATGTTGAGGGGGCTGGTAAAATGGCACGTTTTATTCTCAATTTTGCGGATCTAACCTTGCCAGGAACTCCTGATCAGTTACCATTTACGGTCACTGATATTATGGCGATTGACAGCGAAATGAACCCCGTGGGAATAGCATCAGGCACCATGTCATTTACCAATAACGGTGGGGCAACGGGGGGCTGTCCCAGCACCGTAAGCCCCGTTTGTGGTAGCAATGGTGTTACCTACCTTAACTCCTGTTATGCTGAGGCTGCGGGAGTCTACGATTACACCCCTGGTACCTGCTTTGATGATAGCTGTATCGATCCCTGGCAGATTAACCCAACGCAAAACTGCCCAACGGATTATGAGCCGGTTTGTGGTTGTAACAACATCACCTACTCCAATGAGTGTGCAGCGGATGCAGCGGGTGTTCAAAGTACTCGCCCCGGGCCTTGCCCGCCTTCTAGTTGCTATGATCCCCAATATGTAGTAACGAGTAGTGCTACTACCGTAAACGATGATACCGGTGTAATTACGGCTACTTGCCCGGCAGATGATGCGCCCGTTTGTGGTTGTAATGGTGTGACCTACGATAATGCTTGTTATGCCGAAGCAGCGGGTATTACCGTTTATACGCCTGGTACTTGTGAGAGCGCCTGTATTGATGCCAACCAAATTGATCCAGATGCACTTTGTCCGCTCAATTACGATCCTGTTTGCGGTTGTAATGGTGTGACCTACCCCAACGATTGCCGGGCAGAAGCGGCTGGTGTAACGAGCTATACCAATGGCCCGTGTAGTGGCACCTCTGCCTGGTGTGAAGAGGCGGTTCCAATTCAGTGTGGAGATTTTCTGCCTTTCGAAACTACCGTAGGTGCCGGTAACAATATCACCAATTATCCTGGCTGTACGAGTACTTCCTTCTACGGTCCGGATCGAGTATACGTGATCGAAAAGCAATCGGCGGGAGACTTACAAATCGGTTTGGAGATTATTACTCCTGGAATGGACCTGGATCTCTTCCTTTTGGCAGATAACTGTAGCCAACTAACTTGCTTGGCCAAGAGTACCACCAGCAATACCAATACGAATAACGAGGGTATCATCCTCGAAGATGCTCCTATCGGAACGTACTACATCGTAGTAGATGGTCAACACCCTAGCTCAGAAGGTACCTTCCGTTTGGAAGTGAGTTGCGGTTACCTCTATTGTGGTGATGCGGTTCCACTGCAGTGTGGAGAGCCTTATTGGGGCACTAACTTGAACGGGAATGATGATGTGTCCCTTTACGGTTGTGGCAATGTTCGCAATGTAGAGAATAATGGTCCGGAGATCGTGCACACTTTCACGACTACGGAGGATGGGCCAGTAACGATTACCCTAGCGGGACTATCTGCTAACCTGGAACTGTTCTTGCTTAATTCCTGCGATCGTGGAGATTGTCTGGAATACAGTCAGAATTCAGGTACGCAGAATGAATACATCAGTGAATTCTTACCGGCCGGTACGTACTACGTTGTAGTGGATGGCTACAACGGAGCGGTAAGTGGCTATGATCTTTTGGTAGAGTGTAGCACCCAATGTGACTTTACGCTAGTGGATCTTTCAGCTACCTCCAGTAGCTGTGGCCAAAACACAGGTTCTATACACATTGGCTCTAGTGGTGGTACGCCCAACTATCTGGTTACCTACAGTGGACCAGTTAGCGGTAGCTTCACTACCAGCAGCAACTCTTGCACCATTTATTATTTACCTCCGGGTACTTATACGATAACGAAGACGGACTCGCAAGGCTGTTCGGTTACGGGTACCGTCACTATTCTTGGGGGGGGGAATCTTTCGGCCACGCTTACCCCTAACGATGCGGTGTGTATGTCCGAAGGTTCTATCGATGTTCATATCGCTAATGGCCAAGGGCCTTATCATATCTACGTTAGTGGACCTACCTCCGGCAACCTGGTGTCTCAGTCCAATAACTTTACCATCAGCAACCTTGATCCAGGCGATTACACTATCCACATTACGGATGCCAATGGTTGTTCTATCTCCCAGCAGGTAACGATTAATCACAGTAGCGGCAACTTTACTTGGAGTTTTACCGTCACACCAGCGAGTTGTGGTGGCTATGGCGCTATCCACGTCCAGACCTACAATGGAGATTCTCCTTACAACATCTTGGTCAGCGGCCCAGTCAGTGGCGGCGCAACGGTACACGCGAGCAGTTTCAATATTATCAACCTGCCTGGTGGTACTTATCAGGTAACCATCGAAGATGATAATTGGTGTCAGGTCACCCGAACGGTGGTTATTCCAGATGGCAACTTGGAAATGAGTGCTACGCCGCACCCCGGAGTATGTGGGGATAACGGAAGTATTGAAGTGAATGTCTCCAATGGTGATGCTCCTTACTGGATTACCTGGACCGGACCACAGAACGGCTCCATCAGCACTAATAGTAATAATTACACCATTCCAAATCTGCCAGCCGGTAGTTATACCATTACGGTAGAAGACGATAATGGTTGTACGGATTCTGAAACGGTGACACTCACTGTTGGTGAGGGCGGCGGACTTAGTATCAATGTAATACCCCTACCGGGAAGCTGTACCCAAAACGGGGCGCTTTGGATTGATATATTTAGTGGTACCCCTAGTTATACCATCAGCTACACGGGCCCAGAAAGTGGCATCGTAACCACCGATGAGGATGGCCTGGATATCGGCAACTTGCCTTGTGGTACCTACACCGTGATCATCACCGATGCCAACGGTTGTAGCGGAACACGGACGGTAGAGATTGGCGGTTGTGATGAAATTGATGTAGATCTGACACCACAAAACGGAATTTGTGGACTATCAGGATCGGTACTAGTGACGATTAACGGTGGTTCGCCCACTTATGTCGTAAGCTGGACGGGCCCACAAAACGGTCAGACGACTACCGCTACTAACGTAGTGAACTTGCCGAACCTACCAGCTGGCACTTACTCGGTACAAGTAACGGATGCCAATGGCTGTTCGGATTATGCGGTAACGCAAGTTACTAGTGCCGAGTCGAACTTGCATATTTCTACTACTGTCTCCGAGGCCGTATGTGGTTCTGGAGGCTCTATTGGTGTGAACCTCAGTGGCGGCGTAGGCCCTTATCAGGTGAGTTGGACCGGACCTGAATCCGGTAGTCAAACGATAGCCGGTTCTTCTACTATTATTGGTGGTTTGATTGCCGGTGTGTATACCATCTACGCAGTAGACGCCAATGGTTGCTCTGCTACTACCACCGAAGAAATTCTGAATGTTGGTAGTGACCTTGAGGTAAGCTTAGTGGGTAACAATGGTATTTGTAATGACTTTGGAAACATCGGTGTTTACATTGCTAACGGCACCGCTCCTTATCTCATTAGTTGGAGTGGCCCACAAACGGGTAGTGCTTCCACGAATGGTACGGTATTCCAGATTCCTAATACCCCTGCGGGTAATTACACGGTAGTGGTAACGGATGCCAACGGCTGCTCTACCTCTGGTACCGTGAGTGTAAGCGTGGAGAATAATCTTCTAGCCACCCTCCAGCCAGTGGATGGTCTTTGCGGTAGCACCGGTGCCATTATTGTAGACATCCAGCAAGGTGCTCCTAACTTTACCATTAGTTGGACGGGCCCACAATCGGGTAGCGTATCCATCAACGGTTTCCAATACGCGATTTCTAATCTGCCTTCTGGTACCTACACCGTGGTTATTACTGACAACATCGGTTGTACCCGTACGCTAACCGCTGAGGTAGACAACAGCAACGGTGGTTTAGATATCACCACGGCGCTGATCTACAATGTCTGTGGCCAATACAATACTATTTGGGTTGATATTGTAGGAGGCACACCTCCATACACGGTTACTTGGGAAGGCCCACAAACCAGCTCCGGCACTACCAATACGCAAGGCTTTGAGATCATGGACTTACCTCCTGGTACCTATAAAGTGACAGTGGTAGACGTGAACGGCTGTATGGATATGGAGCAGGACATCATCATCTTCCCTTCTCCGGTAGATATATTTGATGCCACACCAAATGGTGGTATCTGTGGCGAAACAGGCAGCATTCAAGTCAATATCGACGGTGGAACAGCGCCTTACGTCCTGAACTGGAACGGCCCGGTAAGTGGTACCCAAACGTATAATACCGGCGGTGTCTATGTTTTAGATAACCTGCCAGGTGGAACTTATACCTTGACACTAACGGATGATAACGGCTGTACCGAAACCGAAACGGTAGTAATTAATACCGGTAGTCCAGTGCAGGTGATTACAGCTTTGATCTACAATGAATGTGGTCAATACAACACCATTTGGGTCGATATAGTAGGTGGTACTCCGCCTTATACGGTCACTTGGGAAGGAGGACAAGACGGTTCTGCCACCACCAGCACGCAAGGTTACGAAATTGAAGATTTGCCACCAGGCACTTACAAAGTAACCGTCATTGATGCCAATGGCTGTATGGATATGCAGCAGGATATCATCATCTTCCCTGCGCCGATCAACATCTTCACAGCTACGCCCATTGCTGGTACTTGTGCCGGACCGGGCAGCATTTTGGTAACCACCATTGAAGGAACTGCACCCTACTCTTTGAGTTGGACGGGCCCACAAAGCGGCAGCGATGTCTTCTCGGGAAGTTCTTACACAATTGGTAGTCTTCCTGCCGGTACCTATACTTTGACATTGATTGACGATAATGGTTGTGCCGAAAACGAAGTTGTAACGGTTACTACCGCAGAGGATGATGTAGATCTAAGTGCTACGCCTAACAACGGCGACTGTACGACTGAAGGCTCAATCACCGCTCAGGCAGCTGGTGGCGATGGAACCTATACTTTGACCTGGACTGGACCGGAAAGTGGTTCAGCTACGATTGGTGGTACGCCATTCCAGATTGGGGGCTTGAGCCCGGGTACTTACGTTTTAACAGTAGATGACGGTAATGGCTGTGATGATACCGAATCAGTGATCTTGACTGATCCGGAGGATGATCTGCTGATTAGCTTAACGCCTACGCCAGGAGACTGTGAGTATGACGGTCAAATTGCGGTAAGCATTGCTGGGGCTAACCCGAACTATACGGTGACCTGGACTGGCCCTGAAAGTGGTACGGTAACCATTGGTGGCCAATTTGTGGTGCTGCCTGATCTGGATGCGGGTACGTACACCATATCCGTGGTGAGCGCAGATGGCTGTTCGTCAACTGCCAGTACGGTACTAACTGCACCAGAGGGCGCCTTGACGATAGCCGCTACGCCGATTGCTGGTTTCTGTGGTGAACAAGGTTATATATTCCTGAATATCACCGGTGGAGCTGCGCCTTGGCAAGTAAGTTGGGCTGGACCAGAATCGGGCAGCTTGACGACCAACAGTCCGAACGTACAAATACCAGACCTACTACCTGGTGGATATACCATTACGGTAGTAAGTGGAAACTGTGACGGAGCGGTGAGTAGTCTTTTGCCTGCACCTGCACCAGACCTAGAAGTAACTGCCATACCAAGCCCTGCCGTTTGTGGCGAGGGAGGTAGTATATACGTAAGTGTCGCCAATGGTCAGGGCACAACTACGATCAGTTGGACTGGACCGGAAAGCGGTAGTCAGACTATTAACGGAAGCAATCTGACCATTCCTAATCTGACCAACGGCACTTACACCATCACGGCCACTAGCGGTAGTTGTAGTGATGTGACCCTGGCTACGGTACAGAACACGAATAGTAATATCGTAGTATCTGCTAGTCCGAACCCTGCGGTTTGTGATCAAAACGGCAGTATCTACCTGAGCTACAGTGGAGGTCAGGCACCGTACACGATTTCTTGGACGGGCCCAAGCAATGGTACTTTCACTACGAATGGTACCAGTTACACCATTCCTAATCTTACCGCTGGTACTTACAATATCACGGTTAGTAACGGAAACTGTACTGGTAGTGCCACGGCTACGGTAACTCAGCAGAATAACGATTTAGGCATTTGGGCTGATCCACAAGATGGAAACTGCTTGACACCTCCGGGCTTCTTGATCACTTTCAGTGGTGGAACTCCACCGTATCTACTGACCTGGCAAGGACCAGAAAATGGCTCGGCTACCGTAAATGGCAATAGCTACGATCTGAATGATGTACCTACTGGGCTGTACAGCTTTACGGTGACCGACCAAAACGGCTGCTCCATTTCTACTATTGAGTCTGTAGGCGATACCAGTATTGATATTGACCTGACGGCTACCAATGGTACTTGTGGTGACAATGGCAGCATTACGGTAAGTATCTCTAACGGAACGGGGCCCTACCAGATTAGCTGGTACGGAGAAGTGGAAGGCTTTGCCACTTCCAATAGCCCAGTATACGTTATTGAGAACCTGCCCGGTAGTCCTTATACAGTTGTAGTGCAGGATGTCAACGGCTGTATTACCAGCGACAATATTGTAGTAGAAAGTGGCCCAACTGACTTTGAGGTGGTACACAGTGTGAGTAATAACGGATGTGGTTCCTTGAATAACATCTGGATGGATTTCTTCAACGGTGTTGGACCATACACGATTGAGTGGATTGGCCCGAACTCCGGTACAGCTACTACGAACAATCCTTACTATGATATTGAAAATGCCGCTTCAGGTGTGTACATCATTATCGTTACGGATGGAACGGGATGTGTGGATGTCCAGTGGGTTGAGGTGATCAATATTCAGAATACGCTAGACGTAAGCTTTGAAGCCATTAATGGCTCTTGCGGCGGTCCAGCCAGTATTGCAGTACATATTGATGGTGGAACCCCATGGTACACTATTGCCTGGAACCTCGGTGCTACACCAGTAGGGGAGGTGGATGTGAATTCCAGCCTCTACACAATTGATGATCTGGAAGCAGGTACTTACTATGTGCGGGTAACGGATGCTAACGGTTGCCAGCGCAGTGCTAACGTCACCGTGCAAACTCCAGCAGATTTGCTGCAAGTGAATCCGACGATTGTAGGTCCAGGCTGTAATACCCTTGGTTCGATTGGTTTACTGCTTGATGGCGGAGAAGCTCCGTATTCCATTGATTGGTCTGGCGATGCCAGCGGCAGTGCTTCTACTAATACCAACAGCTACATTATCACGGGCCTTAACGGTGGACAATACTTCGTGACTGTGATCGATGCTAATGGTTGTCAGAATGCGTTATCGCTGACTGTTCCTGGAACAACTCCTGGCAACTTGGTGGCAGACTTTGACTATACCGTTGATGGCCTCACGGTCAATTTCCAGAACCTATCCAGCAACGGTGTCTACTTCTGGGAATTTGGTGACGGAAACGAAGAGGGCGTTACGAATCCACAACACAGTTACGCTGCACCGGGCACTTATATCGTTTGCCTTGAAGTATGGGGTTCTTGTGGCTCCGATACGCACTGTGAGACGATTACCGTTACTGCAGAAGAGAACCTGGCACTACTAGACATCGGTGAATCAGAAGGTGGCCCTAACGCCACTGTGCAAGTACCAGTGACGATTGATAATGTTCAAAATATCATCTCCCTAGCGGGAAGTATTGAGGTCATGAACGAGGAAGTAGCCCTAATCACCGGTGTAACCAACGGTATCATCGCACCGCAATACAATGTGGCGAATAATACCTTCAGCTACTTCAATAACTCCGGCGATCACCTGGATGTAGGACCGGACGATGTGCTGTTCTACTTGAATGTGCTACTGCTGGGTGATGCGGGCGAAAGCTCTATCATCAAGTTTGTGCAGACGCCACTACCGATTGAGGTGGGTGCGGTGATTGGTGGTACACCAACGGTAGTACCATATACCTTGTCGATGGGCTCAGTGAGCATTGTCAATATGGCGGCGTTGAGCGGAAACCTCTCTACCTTCTGGGGGGAAGGTATCATGGATGCTGCGGTAACGATTACCGGCCCAGATGTTGAAGAGACCATGATGACCAACGAAGGCGGTACCTACAACATGCCAGACTTGACTCCAGGAATGGAATACACGGTAAGCGTAGAGAAGGACGCTGCGGCAGATAATGGTTTATCAACTTACGCTTTGTTTATCGGTCAGCGCTTCTTGTTGGGTATGAACCCACCACAAGTGACTTCACCTTACCAAGTGATCGCGGGTGATGCCAACTGTAATGATGCCTTCACCACGCTTGACCTCTTCCTGATCCAACGCCTGATTATTGGTGCACAGTCTGATTTCGACCAGTGTCCATCTTGGGTGTTCGTGACAGAGGGTCAGGAGATGCCGACTGATTTTGATGCCTACAACGTCTTCCCATACGAATCAACCAATAGCATGATGCTGATGGAGCCAGAAACGGCCAACTTCGTTGGTGTGAAGGTGGGTGACATCTTAGGTGAAGCTAATCCAGCCAACTTTGGTGGTGAGGGCGAAGGCCGTAATCTGGATCCGCTACCATTCGTAGCGAATAACCCAACTGTTGCCGCAGGAGACGAGGTGACTTTGTACTTCCGTAGCGAAGACTTTGCGGATATGGTGAGCTATCAGTTTGGTATTCAGTTCCCAACCAGTCAGCTGGAATTCCTAGAATTCCTTCCATCCGAGGAGCAGCCATTCCATACGGTAGTGGCTGGTGATTCAGAGGCTGCTAACGGTGAGCTGCGCTTGAGCTGGTTCAGCCTGGATGGTAATGGCCACAGTGCTACACCAAGCACTACACTATTCGCCTTGAAGTTCCGCGCCCAAGCTGATATCACAGACTGGAATAGCCTGCTGCGGATTGATCCGAATGGCATGCTACCTGAAGCTTACAATAGTACGGATGATGCTTTTGAACCAGAACTACAGTTTGGCGAAACAGTCACTAGTACAGATGACCCAACTGCTGCGAACTTCCGCCTGGATCAGAACAATCCAAACCCATTTGGAGGAGTGACGAATATTGGTTTCTACTTGCCAGAAGGTGGTATGACTACCTTCAGTATCCACGATGCGTACGGACAGCTGATCTGGCAGCAAGAAAAGCAGTACGGAGCTGGTGAGCAGCGCCTGCGCTTAGACCAACTGGCACTTCCTGCTGGTGTGTACTACTATACGCTACGGGCTGGTGAGCAAACGGCTACCCGTTCGATGGTAGTGGTGCGGCCGTAAACTAATAGGCAAAGAAAAACGAGGCCCTTCTGCGGAATGTGGAAGGGCCTTGTTTATTTCATCCTTCCGTATCTTTATCTGCCGTTACAAGCTTCATCCCAAAACTATGAAACTACACTCGCCGAAGTTATCGCTTTTAGTGTGCTTTATTTTCTCTCTACTGTATTGGCCTTCGGGTACACTGGATGCACAAAGCCTGACCCTTACCCTACCCGAAGTTACCGTTGCCGATGGCGAAACGGTAAGCCTACCACTCACCGTGAGCAGTTTCGATAGTATCGTTAGTATTCAGCTTTCTATTAACTGGGATACAGAAATTGCCACCTATGTTGATTTCGAACTGGGGGAGCTGCCTTTATTGGCGATTGGTGACTTTCAAGCCGAACAAGGCGAACTCCGACTGAGCTGGTTTGATAATACGGGCAATGGCCGCACCTTGGCCGATGGCGCCGTTATTGCCAATTTACAGTTCACCGCTATGGGGGACCCTGGTGATTTTACGGATCTTCTTTTTACTGGTATTCCATTGGAGGTGCAAATTTTTCGTGCTACGCCCGTTGTCGGCATCTTTGAGCCTGTCGAACTTAATCCAGATGATGGTCGCATTGCTATCCAGGCACCCTTAGGCTTTGGTATTAATAGTACAGATGTAAGCTGCTTTGGTGCAGCAGATGGTAGCGCACAGGTGACCTTGGAAGTGAATCCGGATGATTTTGATCTTTCCTGGACTGGGCCAGACGGTTTTTCGGCTACGGGGTTGACGCTAGAAAACTTATCGGGGGGCGTATACGTGTTGACTATTACCGATAACGGCGGGACGGTGGTGCTTACCTATGAGTTAATTATCTCGGAAGCCGAAAGCCCATTGGAACTGGAATCTCTTGACGTAGTAGACTCCGAATGTGTATCCTCTACCGGGGCTATCCTCAGTGCAGCTAGTGGCGGAGTGCAGCCATACCAATATTCCTTGAATGGAGTAGGTAGCCCCAACGGCGATTATTCTGACTTATCTGCTGGAAATTATTCTTTGCAAATCATGGATGCCAATGGTTGTACCATTTCAGTGGACACGATGGTCTCAGCGCCGGATGCTCCTACCATTGATCTTCCAGATAGCTTAAGTTTATGCGATGAGGAAATTAGTATTGCGGTAGCAGCAGAGGGAACATATCAGTGGTCAACTGGTGCTGTGACCAATAGCATCATTGTGGACGAGACCGGCTTCTACAGCGTTACGGTGACCAACTCGGCCAACTGTAGCGCTTCCGCTACGGTAGAAGTAATTGCCGGTGCACTACCTGTTGCGGCATTGGAAAATGATTTTCTGGAGCTTTGCCCAGGAGATTCCTTACAACTGCTGGCCACCGGAGGAGAGTCTTACCAATGGTTCAGTGGTCAAAATACCCTCAGTGCGGTAGATATTCCTAACCCAATGGCTTTTCCAGATAGCACCCAACAGTACGAATTGGAGGTAGCCAATAGCTGCGGTATGGACACCCTCGATTTTTCCTTGTTCGTTTATGAGGTACTGGCCTCCGCCGGCCCTGACACTTGCGTTGCTCCGGGAGATGAGGCTCAGTTAATGGCAATTGGTGGTATCTTTTACGAATGGGCAGATAACCCGTTTCCGGTAAGCGATCCAAGTATTGGTAACCCAATGGTTGCTCCCGAAGATAGCACTACTTATACGGTCACGATTACCGATATCAACGGTTGCATTACCAATGATGACGTAACAGTACTGGTTGCCAATGACCCCGTCTCTAGCATTACTCCCTATAATCTTATTTCCCCCAATAATGATGGATTTAATGATGCCCTGGAGTTTGGGGAAATTGGAAAATTCGGCAGCAATTCACTTAAAGTCTATAATCGTTGGGGAGATTTAGTGTATCAGAAACTGAATTACCAATCCGATGAAGAACGGTTCACTGGCCTATTTAATGGCAAGCGCTTACCCGCTGGAAATTACTTCTATGTACTAGCTTTCCGCCAAGGTGAAATTCGCCAAACGCTCACCATCGTTTGGGAGTAGAAAAGTACATGACCAGCAGAAAATAGAGATCCCTAAAAAAGAGAAAAATGAGCCATTCCCTGAAACGAATATTGTATTACCCCCTTACACTAGGACTTGTGTTTCTTGCCATGCTGAATGTGAGCAATTGCTTTGCGCAACAGCTACCGGCTCGTAGTCCATTTGCACCTAATAATTTTCTTTGGAATCCCGCGATGACGGCTATAGAGGATTATTGGGAAGTAGGGGTTACACACCAGCAAGAATGGGTGGGTTTTGAGGATGCCCCTCAAACGACCACCATCTTCGGGCAGTATCCGTTTCAGAAGCAAAACTTCAGTATGGGCGGCTATTTATCGCTGGATGAGATTAAGCCTGTACGTAACAACACGCTGGCACTTACCTATGCATACAAGCTCAACTTTGGGCAGCGCCGCCGTCGCCGTCGTGCTGGTCCACGTAAAGATGCACAGCTCTCGATTGGCCTCATGCTAGCTATGCAGCAGGTATTCATTGATGGAGCCGATTACATCGTACGTGATGTTGGAGACCCACTACAGCCGGTGGGCGAGCTCAACGAGTTTCGGCCTAATGTTGGCTTTGGTGTTTACTTTGCTTCGCGTCCTGCTGGACCACAAGATGGGAGCTATTTCTTCGCCGGAGCAGGTACTAATCAGATCTTGCCACAAGACGTCACCTTTCGGGAAACCTTGCCTACCGGAAACCTACAACGAGCTTTTCATGGTAATGCCACTTTGGGGTACCGTTCTGTTGGAAATTCCTTAATCATTGAACCATCAATGTGGCTCAATCTGGCGGGAGAGAATATCAGCAATAGTCAGTTTAACCTGCACATTGAAAACCCCAAGGCCTTTTGGGGCGGGCTTAGCTATAGCCTCAACCAGACTTTGGCAGTGCAGGTTGGTTATTTGCTGCCTGGCGGATTTACGGATGATGATACCATCAGATTAGGCCTGTTAGGCTCATTCAATATGGGGAGCTTCGGTGCATCCCGCGGACTGGGCTACGGTTTTTACCTGGCCTACCGAACTGGGGCATAAACGTTAGGGGATCTGAATGACGTACCGCTGATTGAGCTTGTTATTGGCCTTTACAACGAGGTTGTACTGCCCGGAGGGCGCATTACTTAAGTCCAGCGATTTCTTGTAAGGCCCTGGTGTTTGGGCCTTGTACTCCAAGCGTGCCATTTCCTGCATTTGACTGTTGATGAGGATGATCTGCACTTGGGAAACCTCCGTTAGATTATAGTCAATATGCACGTTTCCGCTAGCATCTGGTGAAATCTGTTGCGGTCCACCGGGATTATTTTGAGCTATCGGGCCACCACCTGGAGGCTTAGGACGTGCATTAGGATTCAAAATCCGAACTACATCGCCTTCTTTGGGGCTCCAAATAACGAGACCATAGGGAGGTTCAAATATGTTGTCAGGAGAAACCTCGGCTACCCGCGTTGATCCTTCCGTTTGAATTGTGCGGATCTCAATTTTTTCCTGGTCGATAAAAACCCACTTAAATTGATTAAAACGCCCGTGGCTACGGGTCCAGGGCTTGGGGTCGTCATTGCTACGCAGAGGAGCGCCCCAGCCACCTTCTCCCATATAAACGGTCCCGTTGGCATCATCACGGATAAAGCCTTCGTGACTACCGGGCTGACGGCTAGGCCGAATGGGCCAGGTTGTTTTTACAACGTGTGCATCAGACTCCATCACCAACTGCACTTTGTATTTGTGAAAGAGGGTAGCCCATTGCACAATCAGTTCTTCGCGTTCTTGCTTGGCACCGTTATGCGGGCGAATGGCTTGGTGATACTGCGCCATGCGCCAGGTTACGCCCTGGTTGGCCTGCAGGTCTCGTCCTAACCAGTCGCGTTGATCACCACCACCAGGAATCTGAGTGTTGAGGGTGTAAATCCGCAGCAGGTCTCCACCCAGCGTTAAGGCGTAGTAAACATTAGGATTAGGAACGTCAAAACAGTTGACCAGCGTGGAGTTATTGGCCTCGTGGTTGCCGCGTGCCGGAACGATGGGGAATATTCGGCCATCACTGCCAATTGTGAGTTGCCAGTCATCAAACCATTCGCGCCATTCCTGGTCCGAGCCATCGTCGGTCATATCCCCTCCAAAAACCACACAATGAGGACGCAGTTTACTTACCAATCTATTCGCATCACAACGCGCCATACGGTGATTACGGGAGTCACTTCCGGCAATAATTGATAGACGTTGGTCGGGGCTGTCCGGTGCGGTTTTGAAGGAATATCGTTTACTTACCCCTTCGGTATCTCGCACCACGAAATAATAGACAGTGTTAGGTTCTAACTGCTCTAAACGAACAAAGACGTTGTTCATCGACTTGGACTGGTTGGCCCAAGATGGTGGCATCTGGAAACGATAGGCCGCGGTGTTTTGGCCGTGATCTACTTTATCGTAAAAGAAGGTTGGTCGGCCACCCGTAACCTGGTCCCACCCAATCACCATACTAGTGGCAGGGTTACTGCGCCAACTGGCCCGCAGGCGGTCAATACGTGTATTACCTATACTGGGAATCAGCACCCCGATGGTCAACAAGAAAAGACTGCGAACTAACAAATCTTTATAGGTGGGTGCCGACTGCGGCATATGCGTGTTGGATTTTGGGTTAAACTCAGGCATGCAAAGCTAACAAGTATCGTCGAAACGAAGTTGATCCCTCGCAGAATTCAATTTTCGCGGCCGTCCATCCCTTTGCTGATCCTAAGTCTTACTGCAACCCTTGTTAATGTTTGTCCTTTGTAAAATTCCAGACGGCACCTTTATAAAGGGCTAGCGCCCGCAAAATATTGTACCTTCGCACCGGATTTATGCTATTCTTAAATTTTCGCAACCAGTATTGTTAAAATGGCCACGGATACTCAGCTTTTTGATCTCATTCAACAGGAGAAAGAACGCCAAATGAAGGGCATCGAACTCATCGCTTCCGAAAACTTCACCAGCGGTGCTGTCATGCGGGCGATGGGTAGTGTTTTAACTAACAAATACGCCGAAGGATATCCTGGCCGCCGCTATTACGGGGGCTGTGAGGTAGTGGATGAAGTAGAGCGCCTGGCTATTGCTCGTTTGAAAGAGTTATTTGGCGCAGAGTACGCCAATGTACAGCCGCATTCTGGTGCGCAGGCTAATGCTGCGGTTTTTCTAGCCGTTTTGCAACCAGGTGATGCTATCCTTGGCTTTGACTTGGCCCACGGTGGTCACCTTTCGCATGGTTCTCCGGTCAATTTCAGTGGTAAGGTATATAAGCCTCATTTTTACGGGGTAGAAAAGGATACCGGACTCATTGATATGGATAAGGTGGAGGCCAAGGCCCGTGAGGTAAAGCCTAAGCTTATTATCTGTGGCGCTTCAGCTTATTCCAGAGATTGGGACTATGTACGCTTCCGCGCAATTGCGGATGAGGTCGGCGCACTATTGCTGGCGGATATTGCCCACCCCGCGGGTTTAATTGCCACTGGTTTATTAAATGACCCATTACAGCATTGTCATATTGTAACTTCTACGACGCACAAGACACTGCGTGGACCACGTGGAGGTATCATCATGATGGGTAAGAACTTCAATAATCCTTGGGGGCGTACTACCAGAAAAGGTAACCCTTTGAAGATGTCAGCAGTGCTGAATAGTGGCGTATTCCCTGGTATGCAGGGAGGACCACTCGAGCACGTCATTGCCGCCAAGGCAGTTGCCTTCGGTGAGTGCTTACAGCCATCTTTCAAATCTTACGGAGAACAAGTCATCAAGAACGCACAGGTGATGGCGCAGGCCTTTGTGGATCGTGGTTACCAGATCATCAGTGGTGGAACCAACAATCATCTTATGCTAATTGACCTACGCTCTAAAGGTGTAAATGGTAAGATAGCAGAAGCTGCTCTGGGTGAGGCTGATATCACCGTAAACAAGAACATGGTACCATTCGATACGGAGTCACCCATGGTGACTAGCGGAATCCGCGTGGGTACGGCAGCGGTAACGACCCGCGGCTTTACCGAAAATGATTGCCTGCAAACTGTCGAGTGGATCGACGCTGTGTTGAGCAATCCGGAAGACAGCACACAAATTGCGAAGGTGCGTGAGGCTATTAATGCTCACATGGCGCAATTCCCACTCTTTGCTGGTGAGGCGGTAGAGGCTTAAGCGTAAGCATAGCTTAGAAGAAAAAGTCCCACTGCCGGGTGATTGCGCAGTGGGACTTTTTTAGTTGAGTGACGATTTTTGGGGCGAAAAAACTAGTAATTTAATTTTTTCGATGAGGTCCTTGTTAAGAGAGGTTTTTTTGGTTTTAAGTGGCTGATAGTCAGTTGTATGTAGGCTCGATTGAAAAAATTAGTTTTTTCGATGAGGTCTCACTTTTTCTTGCAAAAAACCAGTTCGTAAACACACTATATAAGCCTGCTCTACCAAACTACCAACTTACCAGTCCACTGCCGCCCTTCCCGATCATGCACCTGCACCAAATAATA
>JBCBWU010000047.1:0-39379 GCA_039816955.1 Bacteroidota bacterium | reverse complement strand
GCCATTGCGCCACCACTCGACCAGAACCAACCCCTGGCCTCCCAAGTGGAGCAGCAACGCCTGACCCACCAAGCTGTTGATCTGTATACACAGCTGCGTACCAAAGAAGAGGTTAGAGCGATTTACAAAAATGGCGCACGAACACGCCGCATGTCCGGCAGAACGATCCTAGCAGTAGCCGCTAGTATAGCTTTGCTGCTGGTAGCGGGTTTTCTATGGCAGAAAAACAGTTACTCAAATACTGCCCTAGCGGAGCAATACTCCACGCCGTATCCGGACCGACTTACCACTATGAGTGACAATGCTGAAGCTCAACTCGCGGAAGCAATGACCGCTTACAATAGCGGTAACTATGCAAGTGCTATACCGCTATTCGAAGCCTTACCAGACAGCCTTTCTAGAAATGGGTTAGCGCAACTCTATCTGGGAATCTCTCAATTAAAGCAGGGCCAGGCAGCTGATGCCCAAACGAGCTTGGAAGCAATTCCTTCTGCTAGCGCTTATCAAGAGGCAGCCAATTGGTATTTAGCATTAAGTGAATTGGCGCAAGGACAAGAAGCTGCTGCCCGTGAAAGATTAGAGACCATTGTAGCAGCGGAGGCCTATCCTGGCCAGGCAGCACAGGACTTACTGAACCAACTCAACAGTTGGTAGCACTAAAGCAGTTTACGGATAGCCAGTATGGTGCCCATGTGCATAGCTTCGTGCGCCAGGTTGAAGTTGAATGCCTCCTCAATGCTACTTAATTCAACACCGTAACTAGTTGGATAAGTCTTGAAGGTTTGGAAAATGCCTTCTTTATAATCTTCCTCGAATTGATTCAAGGCAGCAACACTCAGGGACTGCAACTCCTCCAACCCGGCCTGGTCCACGTCACCGTTAGGCGCTGTCCCTTTCCGGTAGGCTTCAATAAGTGACTTATCCACAAAGGTCTTTTGCCCTGATAGGCCGTAACAAAGCTGTTGCTGAGTGACGATTACGTGGCCATAGTTCCAAATCAAATTATTTCGGAAGCCCGCAGGGATTACGTTTAGTTGTTCGATAGTAAACCCTTGCATAATGCGCTCCATATTGTTGCGAGTTTGGCGGATACAATTGAGCGTAAATTCAAAACTGGTAGTCGTCATAATTTTCTGTTGGTTGGAATGGTTTAACGTGAGGTTTATGATCTACTATTTGTAAGTTATCAATTACTGACACCTCATGTTGTAGAAGGTAGAAAGCAAAAAGACATGTTGTAGTAATCCTTATACCTTCTACTTTATACCCTATACAGTAAGGCGGGGCTAATCTATATAATACGTTATAGAATTGCTCAAGCCCAATCTGACTATTAACAGCAAGCTTTCTATTTTTGCTGCACAGCAAAGGTAGAATTCATGCGAGTAGTTATTCAACGTGTTAGTGAAGCATCCGTTACTATCGATGGAACAGTAAAATCTGCTATTGGTTGGGGCTTGTTGGTACTGTTAGGAATTGAGCACGAAGATACTGATGATGATATCGCTTGGCTCTGTAAAAAGATTACTCAACTCCGCATTTTCGGCGATGACGAGGGCAAGATGAATCGGTCGGTCCAGGATATCAATGGAGAGATTTTGGTGATCAGCCAGTTTACCTTACACGCTAGCACCAAGAAAGGAAACCGCCCTAGCTACATCAAAGCTGCCCGCCCTGAGGTGGCCATTCCTTTATACGAACGCTTCTTGGACCAACTCAGCATTGCCCTGGGCAAAGAAGTTGGCAGTGGAATCTTCGGTGCAGATATGAAAGTGCGTCTATTGAATGATGGTCCCGTAACCATCTGGATCGATTCGCGGCAGCGAGAATAAGAAGGTATAGGGTATAGGGTATAGGGTATAGGGTAGAAGGTAGAGAGGTTTCATGGTCTCTCTACCTTCTAAAAGCTCACGGTTCCTTAATTCACGAACAAAATCTTCGTTACTGCAGCATCTGGCTGAGCCAGGCCGGCTTCGCGTGGGTTAGTAGTGCTGAAAACGAGGTATACTCCCGTCTGGACTTTGCGGCCGTTATAGTCACGACCGTCCCAAACCGCTTGCCCACCTAGGGCTTGGGTTTCGTATACCAGCTTGCCATTTACATCCGTAATTTTCACATTGGCGTTGACCGATAAGCCGCGCACGGTGATCGGACCTTCGTATTCCGAACGAACTGGATTAGGGAATACCAGTGGGTTGGCGCTATTTAAGCGCGTACCTTCAATAGCATCTCCCTGGTAAGAAACAATCCCTTTATCCGTACCAATAAAAACTTCGCCGGTTCGCTGATTGAGCGAAATGGCACGGACTGAATTATCAGGTAGGGGGGAGTTCTCTTCTGTGAAATGAATTAGTTCTTCTTTGCCATCCGGTGAGAGGAGGTACGCTCCACTTGCCGTTCCTACCCACTTGCGGTTGGCACCATCTACAGCAATGGTCTGTACGGTTTGAGTTTTGAATAAGAACTCTAGAAAACCATCCAAATCAACGGTACGCAGCGAACCAATACAATTATCATCAAAAGCGGCCCCACCACACTCGAAGATGACAATGCCCTGATTAGTACCTACCCACACATCACCATCTTGATCAATAGCCAAGCAATTAGTATCATTTGTAGGGACGTTCGAGTTATTAGCCGTAAAAGCACGGCAACGATCATCATTGGGGTTATCCAAGTCGCCTTCGTCGAAGAGTACAACTCCTGAAGTGTTGCTACCGCTAATGATCCATTTATAACCGTTGGGATCAATCTCAATTTGGAACAAATCATTCTGACCACAAGTCTCACTGAAAGAAACCCAAGTACCATCTGGTGCCAGTCGGTGCAATGGTCGCCCGCCCAAGGCACGATAATTACTTACCCATAAACCACCTTCCTCATCAACCGCTAAACCGCTAACACGGGTACGGTTTTCATCACCATTGGTGTTAGTCAGTGGAGAGTTGGTATCATTGAAGAGCCGGACGTCATCGCCGTCAATCTCGATTAATCCAGTATAGTAAGAAGCTCCGTATACCTTATTAGTAGCTTCGTTCACAGCTACTTCAATCAGCGCAAAGACATCATCATCACGTGCATCGGCGGCAGTATTGAAACCCTTGAAAGTTTCATTACTCCAGCGATTGTAGATGGTCCATTCACCAGATCCAAACGATGCCATGCCATGGTCAGTAGGTACCGGTGTGCGAGTATTTTCAAACGCGCCAGCTGCTACCCACAAGGTATCTTCGTAGACCTCCATATTCCACACCCGTTGGCTATAGGGAGAATTGATTTCGAAGGTATTACAGAATTCGTCATTGATATTATCTATCCAGCGAAAGCCCATCCAATCATCACCAAACCATATGCGCCCAGCCTCATCTTCGATGGCGTAGTTGGTGCGCCCAACACAGCCACGTGCTAAGAATCCGCCGCTAGCATCCGCTGATAAGTAAAGAACTTGACCATTTCCACAGCCTCCGTCTACACAACGATAGCCCGCCAATAGGTAATCACCTTCGGTAGAAAAATAGCGAAGCCCTAGGGCTGAATCCTGATCAGAAAAAAGAACCGGGAGGCCATTCTCTAATCTGTAGATATCCTCGTTGATACCTATATATAATTGCCCTTCGTAAACGGCCAGGGCATTGGTCGAGTAATCATCGGGGAAACCGTCTTCCGTACCTAGGAAATCCCAAGTACCAAAATCGTCCGCATTGGGGTTGTTGATACTGGTGCGATAGATTCCTTCGGCGGTACCGGCGTAAATATCTCCCTCAAAAATTGCTATTGATAAAACATCAGCCCCGCCCATAAATGTGGTAAAGGGGAAGGAAGCATTGTCCAAGCGAAAGGCAGATACCCCATAACTCCCCGCCAAGAAGACCGTATTAGCATCTAGCTCAAAAATATCGTTAACCGTTTTTTCACCGGTAATATTGGTGAAGTTCTTGATAGAGCTGACCGTACGAATTTCGCCATCGCGATAAAGGTCAATAATGCCGTCTTCGTAAACGATGATGAGCTGACCGGTAGGCTCGTGATAGCGGATCAGGCGAAAGTCTACCCCGGTTAAACCGTCAACCGTAGTCAAAAACTGGGGCGCCATTTCATTTTTATCCATGATCATGATCGCTGCTCGAGTCGCGTAGAAAATTTGATCGCTACTTTGAGTAACAGAAAGGCCCACTCGCTTGGGGGGGAAGGAACGCCAAGCACCAATGGGTAAAACGTTTTGCCCTCCCAGCAGGAAAGGTAATACGGCTAGAAGAAGGAGTAGTTTGTTTCTCATGCCACGCGTGGATGTCTATTATAGAAGGTAAACCCAGAAGCTTTAAAATGTATTGCTTCCGACCCCAAAATTAGCATCTTAAGTTAAGTCAACGACAGAAGGTAATGCTAGAATAAAGTCAAAGGATCATCATTTACCGCTTCGTGCAGGTCAGCGCCGTTGTTTCGTACGGAATTTACCCTTTGACTAACGCGGTAATGCTTAAGTATACCATCAGGTGGTGTTTGCAATAATTCCAGGGTATCCTCCAAGGGTAGCTCCTGCAGCCACTGTTGCTGCTGTTCATAATTGAGCAACAAGACCGGCATACGGTTATGGATGCCTTGCATCTCAGCGTTGGGCTCTGTGGTAATAACCGAAAAGGTGTGCAATTCTTGTCCGTCCTTGCGCCAGCTGTCCCAAATCCCCGCCATGACTAAGATGTCATCATTGGATCGAAGAATACGATAAGGTAATTTTTGCTGCCCAGAACGGCGCCATTCGTAAAAGCTATCCGCAAAAACGAGGCAACGGCGTTGGCGAATCGGAATGCGAAAAGAAGGTTTAGTGGCGATGCCCTCCCGTCGGGCGTTAATTAATCGCGCACCATGACTGATATGTTTAGACCAATGCGGAACAAGACCCCAACGGTAAGCCTGTAATGTATTGGGGTGTTCGTTGGTTAGCACCATAGCATCTTGAGTAGGCGCTACATTATAATTAGCGGGAATACTGAGGGCACTAGAGAGGGGAATTTGCAGTTGCGCCTCCAACTGTTCAAAACTATACACCTGTGAATATCGACCGCACATGGACTTTGATCTGGAATTTAAGTTTTCCACACACCAATTTTGGCGTTTGACGTAAGTACGTAAAAAACAGCACTTTATCCAAATCTATTTTCCACACGCTTCGTGGATAACCCTGAGGAAAACTTGCACTTTTTTGACATCATTCCACACACCACAAGTGGAAAATTATTGTTCGATCTCCAATGGAGCGTTTTTCGTGTAAAACAGAAAAGGTTATTGACACTAAAAGGTCAAAAATCAAGGTGCGATTTTAAAAAAGTTATTCTGTTAGCACTTATTAACGTGAGTGTGAATAAGTTTGCATTTCCCTGTTTTTGAGGCAGTTTAGATGTGGAATAAATGTTTAAGTGCAATTCATTTTTATTAACAATGACTTAACCTAGTGTTTACAAACTTTTTTCTCCACTAAACTAACAGCACTAATAATAATAAGGGAATTCAAAAAAAATTATAATTAACTATTAATAGACCTTATTACCGAAACGGGAAATTTGGCTCTATGGACACGAATAGGATGATTGATATGAGGGACGAAACAGCTCAAAAAACAGCAGTCGAAGAACCAAGCACAGCGATTTTTCAATATCGGCCCATTGTGAAATGGTGGCTGGTAATTGGAGTAGTGATGATTATTGGGCAGGTGGTTATTGGTGGCATTACCCGCCTAACGGGTTCGGGACTTTCTATTACCAAGTGGGAAATTGTTACGGGCACCCTACCGCCAACGAGTGCTGCACAATGGGAGGAAGAGTTTGAATTATACAAAGCGACCCCTCAATACGAGAAGATCAATGAGGGAATGTCGATGAGCGAATTCAAGTTTATTTACTTCTGGGAGTATTTTCATCGCCTCTGGGCGCGTTTAATGGGATTTGTGTTCGCTATCCCCTTTTTCATCTTTTGGCGCAAAGGGTGGCTTGCTAAGCCGCTTATGAGGCGATTGGGCATAACTGTCCTTTTGGCTGGTCTTGTGGCCTCCTTTGGGTGGATTATGGTGGCCAGTGGACTTATTGAGCGGCCGTGGGTAAATGCTTACAAGCTTACGATGCACCTTTCTTTGGCGTGTATTTTGTACGCCTACCTACTCTGGACCGTATTCAAAGTATTTCAGCCTCAGCCACTTAGTTTTCCACAACCCATGTTGAAAACCTGGGCGAAAGTTATAACTGTTGTCACTGCAATACAGATAATTCTGGGGGGAATTATGTCTGGCGCGAAGGCTGGACTTTTTTATCCATCTTGGCCAGATATGAACGGAGAATCGATTCCAGCGGTACTTTTACAGGGAAATATGTGGAATGTGGAAAACTTTGTGAACTACGACGCCACGCTCTTCCTACCAGCTTTGGTACAGTTTACCCACCGTTCAGTAGCTTATATCTTGACTATCATGGTTTTGTACTTCGCCTGGCAACTATTAAAACGCACCGAAATTCGCATTATTCGACTGTCTGCATATATGTTGGTAAGTATGTTGATAATTCAGGTTGTCCTCGGAATTCTAACAGTTATCAACAGTGTAGGGATGATTCCTGTGGCCCTGGGGGTCTTACACCAGGCGGGAGCGATATTCCTTTTATCGACCGTCTTATTCGTTGATTATCAAATGATCAGAAAGTAATTAACAAAAGGGTGTGGAAAACCTTGTTAGTAATTGTTTTTACTATGGGTTTTCTACTGATATTCCACAACTTAAAAGTGGCTTTGGTGCTCGAATTCTACTGTTTTGGGTAGGGTAAAACATTGTAAGGGAGTTGTATTTCTGAAGTCTCTTCTTCTGGGATATTAATTACTCAACTGCTCTTACACTCATGATTGAAGTTGCAAAGTTTCTTATCTACATTGGGATTGGCATTAGCTGCTTTTTTGCCACACTATTACTGAGTTCGAAAAAACATCAGCACGCCCCTAATCGATTACTTGCATTTGCACTTTTGACTTTCGCCCTGGTTATTCTCCAGGCTAGTGCAGTTGTTTCGTTTCCGGTTCTTGCTGAGGTCTTTGAGTTTCTTCGTATTGAATATTTACCTCCAGTTTTTCTCTATCTGTTTGTTCGCCTGAAGCTCAGGCAGACAGTTAGTCAAAGTACAAAACTGTTACTACTTAGCCCGTTTCTACTCTTTAGCTCCCTTCATACTTTCATCTCACTTGCCGATTGGTGGAATCTCCATAGGCTAGGGGCAATTGGAGAATGGATCGAACCTTTTGAATTCTATTCAGCGGTTGGCTTTTTTATCGGTATGTGTGGCTTGAGTTTACGCGAGTTGCGTAAACAGGATAAAAGACCAGGTATAAGCAACTGGCTAGAGACTAATTGGGTCGCCATAATTATACTCGCCTGCTGCTTATTGACCGGAGAATTATTAGAAGACTTCTTCGGGCCGGTGTACTGGCAATTATTGTGGATGCTTGCGGCAGCAGTGATTATTCGTTTAAGCTATACCGGAGTACAGGAGTTAGCATTTGATAGGTCTCATAAAAAATATCGGACTAATACTGGTGATACGCAAACAGCCATTTCTACCTCTTCCTGCGCGTTGCATTTCGCAAGTATCCAGCGCCTGATGCAGGAACAACAGCTTTTTAAAGATCCAGGTTTGAACCGCGATACCCTGGCCAAGACCATTGGTGTAAGTCCCAGTACAATTACTCGGGTGCTGAAGGAGGAGGCTGGTCTGCGGTTTAACGCATTCGTAGAGCAGTACCGGGTAGACCTAGCTAAAGATATGCTAGTTGATCAGTGTTTTCAACTCTATTCCCTAGAGGCTATTGGAAAGGAAGTAGGCTTCCGATCCAGGAGTAATTTCTATGCGAGTTTCAAGAAAAGTACAGGAATTAGCCCCGGAGCTTATAAAGAAAAAGAGGGATTTGTCCTAGATACTCGCATACGCTCCAATACAGGACATACCACCCCTTTAGGCATATAATTCTTGGTTAGAACACTCCCGTTCTTTATCGCAAAGAACTATTTAACCGAAAATTAATAATCATGTCAAAATCAGTAATGAATCAGCTTTCAATGCTGTTCTTTCTTGTCTTATTCTGCCTGGTATCAGCTTGCGAAAAGGAGGAGGTTACTCCTAATACGCCAGGGCCTACACCAGGAACACGCTACCTGGACTTAATCTTCAGTGAAGTAGATTCTATAATGGGGATGCAGTACGGAGCTAACACCAATCAAGCAGGAAGTAATGTACCACTGCTCATGAATATCTACCAGCCCGCTAACGATACCGAAAGCAACCGGCCACTGATTATTCTGGCCCACGGTGGTGGGTTTGCTGAAGGTGATCGGGAAGACTTCAATGATTTGGCCCGTAAGTTTGCTCAGGCAGGCTACGTAGCGGCTTCTATTAGTTATCGCCTCATGGGCGGGGCGGACGATCCGAGTTTGCAAATTGCCGTCATCGACGCGGTTCAGGATATGAAAGCGGCAGTACGTTTTTTCAATTTGGATAATACTTACCGAATTGATCCGAACAATATCTTTATCGGTGGCTTTTCAGCTGGAGCCGTCACTGCCTTGCACTATGCTTACTTTGATGATGAGGAAATCAGTGCCGTGCCGGAGGAGTTACAGCAATACATTTTATCTACTGGAGGTCTTTCTGGCAGCAGTGGTAATCCTGGCGGAAGCGAACAAATCAAGGGTGTCATCAATATTTCCGGAGGACTACTAAAAGCTAATTTGGTAGATGCCGGCGATCCCATTCTCTACAGCATCCACGGATCCTTGGATAATTGTACAATTGATCCGGACTCAGAAAATAATCCAAACGGCAACTTTATTGAAGGTTCTTGCCTCATTCATCCGATCCTGGATTCATTCGGAATTACCAATCAGCTACGCTTGATTGAGGGTGGAGACCACGGCGCCTACTTCAGTTGCGCAGACTGTGATGATGAAATGCGACGATTTATTTTTGATAACCTGTAGTGCCTAAATTCTGTGGGATTCATTTGCTATTATTTTCCTTGCAGTAGTGTGAATCCCACAGCACCAACTACTCCTCTTCGTCAGGATATGGCTCCAGCCAAAAGCTATTAACTTCTGCTCCGCCAACTAGTCGAATTTGCTGTAGGTTGAGCAATTCTAGCAAGCCCAGGAAGGTCACAATAGCGTGGATACGATTTTTGCAGTGCCCAAAGACATCAATAAAGTTGGGGCGGGTGCCACCGGCGTGTACCATGGTAAGGATGTGTTGCTGCTGGTCCTCAATAGAATAGTTGAACTGCACAATTTGGTGGACCATAGGGCGCCGATGTGCGTCCTCCATGCGCTGCATAACGCGCTCATAGGCACGCAATAATTTGAAGAGGGTAACCGACTCCAATTCAGAATCTACCAACGCTTTGGTAGCAATATCTTGGAGTTCTCTGCTCACATTACCGCGATAGTTACGCAGGCTTCTACTTTCCTCCAGCTCGCGCATCTCCGCCAATACACTTTTGTAGCGCTTGTATTCCAGAAGGCGCTGTACCAGTTCTTCGCGCGGGTCAATTTCGTTCCCTTCTTCATCAAGGGGCTTCCGCGGAATAAGTATTTTGGCCTTGATGCGGCAAAGCGTAGCAGCAACGAGTACGAATTCACTAGCAAGATCGATATCCATCTCTTCCATCTGACGGATGTACTCCAGGAAATCATCCGTAACTTTGGAGATCGGAATATCGTAAATGTCCAATTCGTCCCGCTCGATGAAGAACAGTAATAGATCGAACGGACCTTCAAACTGGGGCAACTTAATCGTATAAGTCGTACTCATGCGACAAAGGTACTAATGAAAACAGCAAACGGAAAACTCTACTTACTTCCGGTACCGCTAGGTGAAGATGCCTGGCATACCGTACCACAGTACGTCATTGATATCATTCATGGGCTAGACGCCTTTGTGGTAGAGCGCGCCAAAACAGCACGGCATTTCCTTAAAGCCATCGAATTTCCACGGGCTTTTGATGATTGTCTGTTCTTTGAGTTGAACAAAAGAACGGAGGCACACGAAATTCCTGGTTTCCTCCAGCCCACTCAAGATGGTCGTTCGGTAGGCTTACTTTCCGAGGCGGGCGTTCCTGCCGTAGCGGATCCGGGAAGTCAGTTGGTTCTGGCTGCTCACCAGCAGCAGGTAGAAGTGGTACCCTTAGTGGGGCCTTCCTCCATTTTGCTTGCCTTAATGGGAGCTGGTATGAATGGGCAGTCTTTTGCATTCAAAGGCTACTTGAGTGCCAAGCGGCCACAATTGGGTAAAGATCTCAAGCAGCTGGAACAGCAGGCTATCCGCAGCGGTGAAACACAGATTTTCATCGAAACCCCCTACCGCAATTCTGCCGTGTTCGAAACGGCATTACAGGTCCTAAGTCCACAAACCTTATTTTCTATAGCAGTCGATATTACACTACCCACACAGTGGATCAAAACGATGACCATTCAGCAGTGGCGTAAAGCTAAAGTTCCGGATTTGCACAAGCGGCCGGCTGTATTTCTGGTAGGAAGTAGAAAACGCTAGAACTGCGGCCCAGGCTAATTGTTGACCGAGTGCAGAGCTTACTCAAAAGGCCCAAATGAAAGTACCCGCACTCAAAAACATCATTATTGATCTGCTCCAGGTTTTACTTGGAGTGCTCTTTGCGATCGATCAAGCCGCGTTTGTTGTTGAATTCGATGTTAACAATGTGCAAGGTGGTGTGCTACGGAAGTACCTAAGCCGCAAGTCAGCTTAGTAGCGTCTATTACAACTGGGCTAGCAACCACTCTTTCTCTGTCAGCGGCTCGGTATCAATAATCTGTTGCCTTAGAGCTACCCGTTTTTCTTGATCGTATGGTGGGAGTTTCATCAATTGGTCCGTAAGGGAAAAGATATTTACGTAAATTTTTTTGTGGTAACTATCCGTCTTTACACGGCGTAGATAGGCTCGAGTATTTTTGATATGGGCGGCCAGTAATTGAAAGTCACCGCCCTCGTAGAAGATCTTCAATTGGATAATTTTCGCACTTAAGGTGTGAATAAAGTCGCGATCCGAGAATTGATGCAAGAGGAGCATGGCGTCGCGATGTTCCCCTTTTTGATAAGCAATACGCGCGGCGTTCAAGGCGTAGATGGCTTGCCGGCGGGTGGGTTCCAATTGCCGACGATATTGTTCGATGAAGCCTTGTACCCAATCCAATTCACCCGAGCGGATAGCGATGATAACGATATTGCTAAAGGTGAAGGCAGAGAGAAAACCATCTTCCCTTAGTAGATCTTGATCCAAGCCTTGGCGGTATAGTGAAAGAGCTTCCGCAAAATAAGCCTCCCCCTTTTTGTTGATTTGCCGTATACAAAAATTGATCCCTAGCAGTACTAAGTCTCGACCTTCTTGATCGGGAAATTTTGGGAGGTGTGTAAATAGGAGTTGTTCGAACTGTCGAAAAGCAGCTTCGTTATCCACATCCTGATACATGAGGTAGGCGTGGTAATACACGGCTATGGCGGGCTCATCTGCGTAGGTAGAGGTTGTCGCCAACTGTAAAACTTCTGGCAACATGGCAATCTCATACTGCGCTCCAGAGACTCGCTGGTGAGCTAAGCTCAAGCAAGCTAGGCGGAGTTTGTAGCTCAAAATTGCTTTTTGTAGGGCATCCTCCTGCTGCTGTAGATTGAGTGGTCGGCCCCGGCCTGCCCGTGATTGGAAGAGGTATAATTCTTCCTCAATCAAATACTGTTGGTAATGGAAACGATGATCGCGCCGTAAACTCCTTTCTTGTAATCTTTGCGCCTTTTGTGCAGCTCGGTGAAAGTGTTTTGGGAGACCCAAATTTCGGTATACACTCAGTAGCAGGCTATGATCTTGCGGAGCTTTTGACCAGCTACGCCAGCGGAGCCATTGCTCTAGATTTTGTAGCAAGTAGCTGCATTCCAGACGTAATACTTGATCATTGTATTCCTGCTCTGGAAAAAGTGTACTGAAGGCCCGCTCGCGCTCGGGAGGCAAGCGCAACTCAAAATGAAATTCCTCCAAATGGTTAAACAGACGAAGAGAGCTTTTTCGCTCATTATGCAAAGGTGACTGTAGCCATTTTCGTGCTTCTTGGCGTTCACGGAGACTCAGAGAAGCAATTAATGTTGATAATAATGTATTGTTCAAAATTTAATATGATCTACAAGTTTTACAATTATCTACTATCTCAATGGCTAAAATGACCTTCTGTAAATATACTAAAGTTACAAATGGATAAAAGATAGGTTGTTCTGCAGCGACCTCAGTAGCATATTTGTATTATGAAAAATCATCTGTCATTAGTGCAGCGCTTTAAAATCTGAGGTATGTATAAAAAGCTACTTTTTACCCTGGTTACGGCAATCTTATTTGCTAGTTTGGCATATAGCCAAATCACTGTTACTTTACCTCCTTCGGTAGTTGTTTGCGAAGGGGAATCCGCGCAATTGGAGCCTGTCATTAATGGTGGGGACGGAAACTACACCTATCTGTGGAGTCCGGCAATAGAGCTTAGTTGTTCTGATTGTGCCTCACCTATAGTGACACCTACCATTACCCAATTTTACAATTTACAAGTACAAGATGGTTTAGGTGTTATCGGCAATGGTAGTGTATTAGTAGAGGTGTCAACATTTCCTTTTATTGATGAGGACGCTACGGTGGTTAGCGATGCTGATTGTCATAATTCCTTCACGGGCTCTATTGACCTAATGGGAGACTTTGGTTTTAGTCCGGTTTTTAACTGGTCCGGACCCAATGGATTCACTTCTTCTACTGAAGATTTGTTGTCAGGTTTAGAGGCGGGGTTTTATAGCGTAATCGTTGACAATTTTGGTGGTTGCCAATCCTCAGCCATCTTTGAAGTTGGTGAACCCCCATTACTGGACATTAATGAAGCTGGCTCTTCTGTTACCAACGTTGATTGTAATGGTAACCTCACAGGAGCTATCGATTTAGTCGTTATGGGAGGTGTAATGCCTTATACCTATGTCTGGACAGGACCAAACGGCTTTACGGCTACAACCGATGAGGTCACTAATTTAGAGAGCGGAATCTACACCGTAATTGTTAACGATGCTAATTTTTGTGAGTATATAGCTAGCTTCACAATAGCCGAACCTAATCTGTTACAAATTGCAACGGCGTCTGCCAATATCATTGATCCGCAGTGTTTTGGTGAATCTACTGGCTCTATTGATATATTCGCTACCGGTGGAGTACAACCCTACCAATATTCATGGACGACACCCTTTGGGACCGATATTCCTGGAGGAAATCTGGCAGGACTCCCTTCTGGCGTTTATGAAGTGACGGTTACCGATGCCAATGGCTGTGAAGCGCAAGAGATATTTATTCTTGTTGATCCGCAGCCACTAGAGGTCACTGGTGTTGTCACTAATGGTGATTGTGACGAGGGTACGTCTGGCTCTATAGATCTGACGGTAAGTGGAGGTACAGCACCTTACACCTACTTGTGGTCGAATGCTGTTAATACTGAAGATATCGATGGGCTCGCTACCGGGACATACAGTGTTACCGTTGTTGATAGCCAGGGCTGTACCGAAGAACGAGCCTATGAAGTGGAAGGCGCATCGCCTTTTGTCTTATCGCTTGGTAGTGTTAGTTGCTTTGGAGAGAGCGATGGCTTTGTAGAGGTCATCGGTTCCCAAACTAGCTGGTCTTACGAGTGGTCCAACGGATCAACAACTGGGCCACTATTAACTGACCTTGTTGCAGGGACGTACTGTGTGAGTATCACTGATGAGAATGGTTGTCGGTCTACTGGTTGTATTGTAGTTAGTGAGCCTGCTGAGTTAGAGGTAGTGCTTGTAACAGAAAATATCAGTTGTTCCGGAAACTTTGATGGTAGTATTGAGGCAGTAGTAACTGGTGGAACAGCGCCTTATGCTTACATCTGGAATAATGGCACCACTACCCCTGTAATTACCAATTTGGATATTGGTGTCTATGAAGTGACTGTTGTTGATGCGAATGGGTGTAGCGCTACTGCCTCAGCTGAAATTACTGGATCAGCAGAACCTTTATCTATTGCTATTGGAGGATCACCAACAGAACCTTGTATTGAAGAATTTACGTTGAGCGCGGTTATTGAAGGAGGCGTAACGCCTTATTCCATTCAATGGGAGGATACATTTGGTGTCATTGGTACGGATATAGATTTGGTTAACCCAGAACCAGGTTTAATTCAACTGACTGTAATTGATGCCAATGGTTGCTTGCAGGTAGAGATAATCACTATTCCATTCTTCCCAAATATTGAACTAGTTAATGACCATATCCTTTCCTGTGCTACAGGAGAAGCAACACTTGATGCCAGTGGCTCAGACAGCGGTCCAAACCTTCAATACGAATGGACTGGGCCGGGTGGTGCCATTATCAGCAATTTGGCTATAGTAACAGTGGACCAAGTTGGGGACTATACCTTTACTATTAGCAACCCCGATGTGGATGGGTGTAGTAACTCACGTACGGTGACGGTCGCGTGGGGGAATGATATTTTTGAAGAGGGTATTATTGTTAATACAACAGGTTGTGGCCAGTACAGCTTAAGTGGCTTTGTACCACCTACCTATTTTGGAGAAATCATTTTCAATTGGACCTATCCGGATGGTTCTACCGCGGAAGATGTACTCTCGATTGATGCTACCCAAACCGGCGTTTATGAACTGGAAACCATCGTGCCAGGCTTGGACTGTATTTTCTATTCCACGGTATTTCTCGACCCTGGGGCTGATGCTTGCGCAACTGTTCGAGGCTATGTGTACCAAGACATTAACGAGCTTTGTCTCTCTGATACGAATGATCCAGTCCTTGTCGGTTGGCAAGTTATAGCGGAATTTGCGGGAGAACAACTCACCGTTTTTACCGATGATGAAGGTTATTACGAATTTATTGTTCCAGCTGCTAGTGGAACGGTGACCGTACTACCCCCATCAGGTAACTGGACAGCTTGTGAAGAAATACAAAGTATAAATCCTACACCTGGCCAAGTGGTGAGCGCCAACTTCTGGTTCCAGAGTGAGGAGGAATGCCCGCAGTTGGAGGTATCACTGAGTACTCCTTTTCTACGTAGGTGTTTTAGTAGTAATTACTTCATCAGGATAAGAAATCTTGGCGCTCTTCCCGCAACCAATGTAGATGTAACCCTAGAGTTTGATGATTTCCTTGCTTATTTAGGGGCTTCCATAGTTCCAGTTGGAGTGATAAACCAAACGGTGGCTTGGAATATTGATGAAATTCAGCCTGGAGAACTGGTAACGATTATCGTTCAGGTGCTTGTCAGTTGCGATGCAGCGCTTGGGCAAGTGCATTGTACTGAGGTTTTCGCCGCGCCAGGTCCGGATTGTGTAACAAGCGATGGATGGTCTGGGACCAATCTTGAATTGGAGGGCGTCTGCAATGGTAGTGAAGTCTTATTTACTATCACAAATACTGGGGCAACTGAACTTGCAGAAAGCGTCAACTTCATCGTCATAGAGGATGGTGTTGCCATGATGCAGCAGCAGGTACTGGATGATTTAGGTGGAGACCAAACGGAGAGTATTAGCTTCCCCGCAAACGGCTCGACTTATACCTTCCAGTTAGATCAAGTCGAAAACCATCCCTTTTCTGAACGTTTAAGCGTATCTGTTGAAGGTTGTGGAACAGATGATATGAATAGCTTCAGTACCGGCTTTGTAACCCAGTTTCCACAAGCGACCTCAGGGCCTAATTCGGATATTCTCTGCGAGGAAAATATCGGTGCTTATGATCCAAATGATAAGAGTGCGCTACCAGTAGGCTACGGAACGCCCCACTACATTGAGCCTGAAACAAAGATTGATTACCGCATTCGTTTTCAGAATACGGGTACGGACACTGCATTCACAGTTGTGATTCGCGATACGCTCTCCGAACTACTTGACCTTCGTACGCTTGAGTTGGGGAACAGTAGCCATACTTACTCCGCTACTGTTGATCTTGGACGCGCTCTCACATTTACGTTCAACAACATTCTATTACCCGACAGTACCACTAATCTAGAAGCCTCCCAAGGTTTTGTGGAGTTCAGTATTTATCCTTTCGATGACGCTCCGTTGGAGTCCGTTATCGAAAATGATGCGGCGATCTATTTCGATTTCAATGAGCCGATCATTACTAATACGGTTTTCCATACCCTTGGGCGCAACTTCTTAGAGGTTGTCGATGTAACAACCCTTCCTGGCGTGCGCTTCGAATGGGAGGTTTTTCCAAATCCGGCTAGTAATAGATTGATAGTATCCTTAGACGGAGAACTTCCTGTTGAGCTGGATTTTGTCATATTCAATTCGCTCGGGCAGTTAGAACAACGCCAACGTTTCTCCGGCAACCGACTGGAGCTTGATGTGGAGGATTTAAGAGCTGGTTGGTATCACCTGCAACTCCGTTCTGTAGATGGACAGGTGCTGGGGAATGCGAAGCTGGTGAAGAAGTAGGGGGCTCGCGTTGCTCGCTGGGGAGTTCGCCTGCGGCTCACGGGATAGCTCACTTCGTTCGCGGTGGTGCTCGCTTGTGGCTCGCGGTTCTATGTTCATCTTTGAAACTCACTTTGCTCGCACTGGAGTAAATTATTCCTCGGACAAAGTGAGTTTTTTTAGCGCTTTGTACTCAGTTTAGGAAAAAGATTAGATAAATCAGGTGCGAAAGTCCTAATCCAAGCCTAACTGGGACCTTACTTTTTATTCAAAAAAGGAGACAAATCAAAGTAGTTAACTCCTCCCGTGAGCAACGCTCGCTCCCTCGTGAACGAAGTGAACTACTCCCGCGAGGCGCAGGCGAGCTAAGCCCGTGAGCGCAGCGAACTAAAACCGCGAACGCAGTGAGCCCTTACGATGAGCCGCAGGCGAATTCCCCCCGCGAACGCAGTGAGCCTTAACCGCGAGCAACGCGAGCTTCCCCCGTGAGCCAAAGGCGAACCTCTCTAATACCTCGATAAATTAAACTGCAACAGATGCGTCCCGTAAATATTACTAAACGGCAGCGTCACCTGCAAGCGGCTACGGTCCACATAGTTGATAACACCAGGACCATAATCTTCCGCTTGGATATGAAACTCCGTTTCGGTGAGGGTATAGTAGAGCTGGTTAACACCGAATTCATTCGTTACGGTCACACTGCCGTTGGGTTGAAAATTGTATACGGCGTTGATCAATAAAAGGAAACTAGGATCCTCGATGGTGGCATCAAAGGCTTGCCCATTACGGACGACATTGATGGTGTTGACTTGCCAAGCCCCCATGAGTAGCTCCCCAAGGGTAGGTTCAGCCGGAGCTGGTTCTGGAGCAGGTGTTTTGATATCATTCGAATAGTCGGTTCCTGAATTATCAAGAGTACTGGCTTCTTCTTCGTAAACCGGATAGCCACTGTCCAAACCTGCTGCATTGTCTTGATCCTCCATCATGGAGCCAATTACTGCCAAAAACATAATGGTTAAGACCGCACCGACACCAATCCAGAGGCCAATTCGGCGTTTGGGCTTTTGCGGTGTTCCGCCTTGAAATTGTCGTGCTTTACCAGCCTTCTGTCGGCCTTGCTTGTTTCCGTTTTTGAGCTGCTGTTGACAGTATGCTACCAGTTTTTCAACCTTTGCATTGTTGTTGATGGTCAAGGCTTGCTGGAAGTAATTCATAGCCAGGCGATAATTGCCTTCCTCCAGAGCTGCTTTACCATTATCGTAGTGGCGCAGGAAGACCATATTGTTCTGGCAAAAGTTAATTTGCTCTTCTAGGTACTCTTGAGTGGGAGCAAAACCAGGTAGGTGTATACTCAGCGCCTGGCGGTATTTCTCTCTAGCCGCTTCTAGCTTACGATCTTTAAATAGGTCTTCTGCCTCGTGCACCAATTTGTCATAGTCTTGCCGCACTTGGGAACGCTCGCTTTCCCGGGCGGCCATTTCTTCTTGCACCTTCTGGCGCTCCTGTCGTTCACTCTTGAGCTTATCTAAGCGTTCGCGAGCAGCGGCTACGTATTTCCCGGAAGGGGAATACTTGCGGATGTACTCCTCATAACCCAACTCTGTATCATTTACCTGGGTATCTTTCCAAATGTCTTCTTCGGCTAAGGCATTGATTTTGCGGTTAGCTGCGTTGACATACTTACCTTCCGGAAACCCCATGAGGTAGTTGCGGTATTCGGATACGGTATTGGCTTTAGATACTTCTTTCCACACGGCCTCTTCGTCGCGTTTGAGATGAAAGACAAATTCGCCACCTTCATCCGCGCTATTTTGTATGCGTCCGTCTACCGGGTGCTGTTTAGCTTTTCCGTAAACGTAGTCCTTTACATACTTGATGAGGCTGGTGGTATCCAGCTTAGGTGTGGTATTCTGGCGCAGGTAGGTGAGAATACCAGCTGCAAAGGGACTGTTTTCTCCTTCCCGTCCATCCGATACGGTCTCGTGACGCCCAGAGGCGATGATACGGCGAGACTTAAAGCGCTCATCCGGTACCGCATTTCGTTTACGCACTACTAAGGAGCCCGAAAAACAACTATCAACAATAAGTAGCGTATGCTGAGTCTGGAGTGAATTGATCCGCTTGACAATATTGGCATTGCTTATGTAGCTGCTCTCATCATCGCGGCGGGCATCAACGGGAATCCAGAAGCCTTCGTCTATTTCGTCATCGTAGTGGCCGTGCCCAGAGTAGTATACGATAAGATTATCCTCCGGCTTGAGGCGGCGCTTCATGTCACGTAGCGCTTGGTAAATACTTCCTTCAGTAGCCTTATCATCGAATAAGGTGAAGACATTATCACTATCAAACTGATATTGACGCGTTAAAACATCCGAGAATTCCCGGGCATCTTTTACTGCATTTGACAAGACTTGCCACTCTCGGTACTTATCGATACCGATGGTTAGCAAATAATTCTTTCCAGGCTTTTTGGTGGGTGCTTGCGACTCCGTTCTACCAACTCCCCTTTGGGTATCCATCTACGCAAATGATTTTGGTGGACTTACTTATATATGATAGTCGAATAATTAATTCCCGAATTCAGCTTCTTAAGTGCAGCAATAAGCGATTTTTAATGAGCTTATTCAAGCTTAAGAAGCTGAATCAAAAGAGGGGAATTAATTTTTGACGAGTACTTTAGGTATCTATTTTACAATGGGTTACCTACGATCTAAGGTAATTAAGTTTTAGGAAACAAACGTGATTTTTACCTTTGCACAAAATTTGCTGAGAGGATGGAGATCTTTAAGAAGTTTACTTTTGATTCAGCCCATTATCTGCCTTTTGTGCCTGATGATCATAAATGCCGTCGAATGCATGGGCATACCTATATAGTAAGGCTATATATCAAAGGTGAGTTAGATCCAAAGCTGGGCTGGGTAGCTGATTTTGGCGATGTGAAGGCTGTTTGGAAACCTATTGAACAGCAGTTAGATCATCACACTTTGAACGATATTCCAGGTCTGGAAAATCCCACTGCCGAGAATTTAGCCATTTGGATTTGGCGTAAAGTTAAACCAGATCTTCCTATGCTATCCAAGGTAGAAGTATGTGAAAACCCTACTAGCGGGGTGATTTATAGCGGCGAATACGAGTAGTGAGTTCATACCTAGCGAAGTGAACCAGTTTTTGGCTCGCTTTGTTATCTGCCTGTCAGGATTCGAAAGTAATAACATAAATCATCATTACTCATTTGGTGCTTTGTGTTCCCACCCTCTATTTTTGAGCGAGCTTTTAGCGACAAAGCTTCCTACCCCTATTATTTGGCTTGACCAGCCACCCTTTATTTCTATTTGGCCTAATCATTCTTAACTATGTCTTTTTATACCGATCAAGAAATCAAGCAAGCGCTGGCTGATTGGCCAGTGCGTTTCAAGCAGTATGCTCAGTCGGATAGCACTAAAGCCATCTGGCAAATCATCACTTCATTTGGTCCCTTCTTTGCCATTTGGGTATTGATGTACTACAGCTTAGAGTGGTCGTATGCGATCACCTGGGCTTTGGCACTGCTCAATGCGTTCTTCACGGTACGCATCTTCATTATTCAACATGACTGTGGTCACCGCTCATACTTTAAAGACCAGCGCTGGAACAAGATCGTGGGATGGATTTGTAGTCTCTTTACCTTTATTCCTTACCAGTATTGGGCACAGGTACACGATTTTCATCACGGTCATAGCGGCCAATTGGAGGTACGTGACATCGGTGATATCAACACCCTTACGGTGAAAGAATACGAAGAGGCAACCCCAGGGAAGCAATTGGCTTATCGCCTATTTCGCATGCCAATTATCACGTTTGTAGTGGGGCCGGTCATCTACCTGGTTCGCAACAACCGTTTCCTGCTCGTTAAGTTGCAGGGATGGCGCAATAACCGTAAATGGCTAATGCTAAATAATGTATTCCTGATTAGTGCTTACGGGCTTGGATGTTGGCTTCTCGGATGGAAAGCTTTCTTAATGGTGCAGTTGCCCATCGTTTTTCTATTCGCCATCATTGCGGTCTGGTTCTTCTTTGTACAGCATCAGCATGAACACAGCTACAAGCATTGGCGCGATAACTGGGATTACTTATTGAGTGCTATTCGCGGTAGCAGTTATTATGAGTTGCCGAATTGGCTACACTTCCTGACTGGAAATATTGGCTATCACCATATTCACCACTTGAATAGCCGTATTCCAAGTTACAATCTCGCGCGTTGCGCCAAAGAGAACCCTGACTTGCAGCAGTATGTTACTTCCGTAACTTTCTTTGAAAGCCTCAAGTATATGTTCCACAAGTTATGGGATGAGAAAACGGAGCGCATGATTACTTTCAAAGAGTATTATCGTCAGCGCCAACAAGCAGCATAGGTAAATTAGAAGGAGGAAGTTAGAAATAGGAAAGATGTCCAATTTTGATCATTTCCTATTTCCAACCTCCTATTTATCCGAGGATTTGTTCATCAGCAATTTTGAAGGCTTGGCAAGTGAAGCCAGCGTGATTCCCTTGTGGATAGCCGGGCCTAAACATGGTCCAGATCATCATATCTCTTGCTTGCCCTTCAGTATCTGCCATTCTATTTTTTAGCGTTCCTTCGTAAAGGAATCCAAGCTTCTCCGGTATCCTTTGACTTGCTAGATTATCCGGGATCATTCTTATTTCAATCCTGTCCAGTTCTTCGATCTCAAATCCGACTTTGATCAAGGCCCTGACCGTTTCAGTGGCATAGCCCTGCTGGACGTAATTGGCATTGATCCAATAACCAATTTCTCTGGCATTTTTACCAATTCTGGTGTGCAGTCCAGTTGATCCGATCAATTGCTGTTCATCACGGCTGAAGATTCCAAAGGTATAATCAAGCCCCAGATCGAACTCTCCTCTAAATTTTCTAATCCGCTCCCT
The DNA here is from genome assembly GCA_039816955.1 of Bacteroidota bacterium. Lineage (GTDB taxonomy): Bacteria > Bacteroidota > Bacteroidia > Chitinophagales > Saprospiraceae > Lewinella. Next base: position 17,963 of record JBCBWU010000047.1, on the reverse strand, counting down.
TTTTACTTGTATGCTCTCTGGCTCATTTTTAGCCCAGGTCATCCAGGGGAGTAAGTGCTCCAAGCTCTCATCAATCGAGCGCTTGAGGAGTTCAGCATCTTGGGGCTGATAACACCTAATAACCAGTATTTCTGTCTCTATTCTGTAGGTTCTTGCTAGCATAATGCATCTTTATGGTTCACAAAAATTGCGCTTGGCCAAAGAACAAAGGCGGAAGTGGGAGTAGTTCCCGCTTCCGCCTTTGTGTAAACAAAGCTGGTATTTACTAATTCACCATGAACAGCGCATTGCTGAATAAGAACAAGCCATTTTCCCAAAATCCACGATACAATGGGTTGTCTACCAGGTAAACCATATGACCACGACCATGGCTATGTACCCCATATACGAGGGTGTTTTTTATTTTTTCCTTGGCGTTACTTCCTACAAAACCGGTGATATAAGGGGAAGCGCCAAGTTGACCTACATTCCAGCCACTATCGAGTGGCTCGTAAGCAGCCGTACCCGTTTTAAGCGAGAAATAAGTCTTATCCAACCCAAAAGCCAACGGATGAGTTACATCCATATCTACAGAGAAAATTGCTCCTGGAATAGCATCGGCAATGCTACGGCGTTCAGCACCACCATAACTATGATCTTGGTGTGGTGCCCTTGGGCCATTATCGCTGGTATTACTCTTGTAACTCAAGCCGTACCCGTTCTTGCCAGCCAATGAAGAAAGAGCGGCACCTATGCCAATAAGTTTACCACCTCGCCGCACCCAAGTTCTAATATTGTCGGCCGTTTCATCGCTCATACCATAATAACCTTCCGGTAGGATAAGTACGTCAATATCATCACCTGTCCAATTCTCTAAGTCATCCGGATAAAAGATGTGGATAGGATAATCAAGGCGTTGTTCGAAATAGTGCCAAACTTGGCCTGCTTCGTTACTGTAAGTTCCTTCACCTGCTACCATCGCTACTTTAGGCGCTTTGATCAAGGTCATAGAACCAGATCCCAGGTCAGGGCCATTATCGGTGAAGCCAGTACTCGCAATTTTGATATCTACTTGATTGGTACGTGCTAGGCGTTTTATGGTAGTATCAAAGTTTTCATTCTTACGATTATCTGCTCGCGTAATCACTAAGGTACCCGCATCATATTGCTGACCCCGCAATTGAAATCCCGTAGACGAAGCACGAACTTGAATTTCTTCCTTAAACACCTGGGCAAGGAAATGAGCCCCTTTAAAGGAATTCCAAGGTATTAAGTAGGCGTAGGGGGCGGAGTTAGCACCCAGTTCGTTTTTGTAAGGACCAAAGTCATAACCTTCAGCTACATTCACCCGCGTTGTGGTGGCGTAAGCATCCAGGCCGTAGGCGTAAGGTAGGCTCCAAGCAGTAATATCATAAGTCAACGAGTCGACGACCTCAGTAGTCGGATCAAGTAGCACTTGTGTAAGTACGGAGCGCGGCTGATAAGCACTGATTACGAGATCACGATTACCAAGTCTGATACTTTCATCTTTACCCGTTTGGTAATTAAAAGCATTGACAGTGCTCAAATTACCTGCCCGACCGTATTCAATACCGTTGCGATCAAGGAATTGGGTGAGCGCTTGCATGCGGTCCTGCTCGTTATCTCCTTTGATGATATAAGTCTTGTAAGGACCAGTAGGATTACTAGCAGCCCGCTCAAAGTAGTCTGAAAACTGCTGAACCAATCGATCACTGTTCTTACTGGAAATTTCAACCGTACTTAATGAGGTAGTTCGGTGGTGTGCTACGCGATCATAGAGCGTGAGCGTATCGTTATTGGGGAGCAGAATAGAACAGCCAGCACGGCTGTGGCCACCTTGTTCGTACGTCATACCAATGGAACCATTGAACGTAGGATAGGTATCTCCGTAGCTGGGATAGAGCAAGTCAAATACTTCGCGAGTAAAATAGAGCCAACCATTTCGGTCGAAATAATGAGCGTGATTTTTACCAATTTCTACCTGGAAGTCACTTTGCCATTCGGTGATGTAGGCATGATAAGGTTGAGCCGCTGGAGCGAAATAATAAGGATTATTGTACCATTGCTCGTGAAGATCGGCGTGTACGTGTGGCATCCAGCGGTGGTATACCACAATACGTTGCTGCGACTCCACTTGTGTTTGCCAGGCCCAGTCGCGGTTTAGGTCAAACATATAGTGGTTGACGCGTCCGCCAGGCCAGGGTTCGCGGTGCTCGCGGACGGTAGGTTCAATATCCTTAGCGGTAGTAGCAACGCCGCGGTACCAATGCGTATAGCGAGAATAACCATCAGGATTAACGGAAGGGTCAATGATGACAATCGTATTTTCGAGCCACGCTTGCATGTCGGTATTGGCCGTATTGGTTAGGTCATAAACTACCCCCATACTGGATTCTGAGCCAGCGGCCTCATTACCGTGCACACTGTAACTTAGCCAAACGAAAGCCTTATCTAGGCTAGGGTCAGGTGCGCCTTCTTCCAGGCCAGCTCGGCGCAAATGGTTCAATCTAATATCTTCTAACTGCGCCATATTCTCTGGCGAAGAAACAATGGCTAGCATCAACGGACGATCTTCATTCGTCCGGCCATATTCCTCAATGACTACTTGGTCGCTATTAGCGGCGATGTACTGAAAATAATCTACCAGCAGGTGATGAGGAGTAAAGTTTTCACCCAAACGATGGGGCAAAAAATCATCAGGACTTTGCAGTTGGGCAACGAGGACTGTCGGTAGCAGCGCCAAAGACAGCCAGAGTAGCAGTTGTTTCAACATTCTATACAAGTATTCTGTGAGCTATTTTCTTCCTTCCTCTTGCGGAAATATCACAAGATTAAGGTATTATTGACAGAGTTGTTTACCCTGAAAGTCTAAACCGACTGACGAAAATAGCAAACTGTGTTCAATACCATTATTTCTGCTGCCGAATTATCTACTCATCTCAATGATCCCAATTGGCGTATCATTGATTGTAGGCATGAATTAAAAGATGTCGAAGCGGGACGACGTGCCTACGCTGCAGGGCATATTTCTGGAGCACTCTTTGCCCACTTGGACGAAGACTTAAGTGGGCCCATCATACCAGGTACTACCGGGCGGCATCCACTGCCCTGTGTGACGGCCATGGAGCAACAATTTAGTAAATGGGGGATCGGGGCTGATACCCAAGTAGTAGTCTATGATGATAAGCGCGGGGCTATTGCGTCCCGTCTTTGGTGGATGCTGCGCTACCTGGGGCACGATGCCGTGGCGGTGCTTGATGGTGGATTAGCGAAATGGCAAGGACAGGGTGGCGCTTTAAGCACCGATGTAATTAAGCTAGCCCCAACTAACTTTAAAGCAGAAGTGAAGACCAATTGGGTACGCGATGCCGAAGCAGTTATGCAAAGTCAGCAAGATAATGTCCAAACCATTGTGGACTCCCGTGGAGCAAATCGCTATCGGGGAGAGGTGGAGCCTATTGACCCAGTGGCTGGACATATTCCTGGAGCAATCAACATGCCTTTTGCTGAAAACTGGCAGGAAGATGGTCTACTGAAATCTGCTGATGCTTTGCGCGAACGTTTTGCTGATCTACCCGCAGCTGATCAAGTAACTTTCTATTGCGGATCTGGTGTGACGGCTTGTCACAATTTACTTGCCTACGCGCACGCAGGCTTGGGCAGTGCCCGTCTGTACCCGGGCTCCTGGAGTGACTGGATCACCGATCCGGAGCGGGGCGTTGCTACCGTCTAAAATAGTGCTACTTGTATAGTAAGATAAGGATTTGCCTACCCCAATACCTCTTCCATCTCCGCAAGTAGTCCCACCGCTTGCGTGTACGTCTGCTCCATCGCTCCGGCATTATCCATACCGGCGTAGAGGGCCATTTCGCAATTGCGGATAAGTTGAAGGAAAAGGCCGCTTTGCTCATCAGAGGCGCCTAATTCCTGTAGTTTTGCTTGCACATTAGCTTTGGTCAAGTCGGCGCGGGGAATTTGCAGCTTATCGCTAATGTAACCCAAGAGTGCTTTTTCTACTTCTTCGTAGAACGAGCGCGCATCATCCTTTTGCCGGTGCTGCTCCGCAGTTTCTAAACGACCTAAAGCTTGCGCTCGGGCGCGTTGCTTTTTCAGCAAGATGGGATCTACATCTGGTTGATTCTCCTTAATCTGTTGGAAAGTAATTAATCCACCTGCCAGTACCACCGGTAGTAGGAGTAAAGACCAGAATAAAGGCGTACCGTAGAAGCGATTTCCAGGTTGAACCAGGGCCACACGTATTTTGGGTGGATATAAGCCCTGATTGGTAGCGGCCTCGGCTACTAAACCTGACTGTTTCTCTCCACTCCCTTGCCGAACCTCTAATGACAAAGCGGCTACCTGCAAGTTCTGATAGGCATTGCTATCGGGGTTGAAAACTACTACTTCTGGTTGGAAGGTAAAGTTGCCCGCTTGCTTAGGTACCAGTAGGTATTCAAAGCTTTTACGCCCTTTAATTCGGGCCGGTAAGTCGATATATTCTTCCTCTACCACTTTGGGGTCGTAGAGTTCAAATTCAGTTGGGAAGTTGAGCTCAGGGGCTTGCACTCGCTTAAGGTCACCGCTACCTTCTAGCGTTAAGCGCAAAGTAATGGCATCATCAGTGGTGATACGGCCGCGGTTGAGCCCGGTACGCATCGTGAAATTACCTGTGATGCCGGAATAATTAGCGGGGCGTGGCTCAGGTAGTGGATTTACCGTGAGCTGGATTTCTTCCGAAGCAACCGGCACGCGGCGCAATTCTGGACGAGAAAAGAAGCCCCCCGATCGTTGCCCGGGAATAGGTACGCCTACCACAATATTGAGTGGATCAATAGTAAGGGTACCCGTTTGTTGTGGATATAGAACGACCCGTTTGAGCGTACGGGAAACGTATTGAACACCATTGTGTAGTTCACGGACCGCACGCGTATCGTATTGATGGATCTCTCGAGAATAGAACCCCTCGTAGCTAGACTCGCTCACGGCTGTAAGTGCTTCTACGTCTACTCGAGAAGATAAGACGTAATCCAAAACTAACTGTTGCCCCAAGTAAGCGCTGGCCTGCGCCAAACGTGCTACAATAAATACCTCTGGCGTGCCATCGTCTACCTGCGATTGTGTGCTGACCACCTTGATTTGAATGGGATCAGTACGATAGGTATCGTTTCCTACTTTCACCGAAGCAGCACCAATGGTAAGTGTACCTGCCCGCAGTGCCTGCAGCCGGTAGCTGTAGGTTGTTTGCTGCGTCATACGCCCATTGATAATACTGGTTTGAAATCCTTGATTAGGGCCAGAAAGTACGCGGAAATCATTGAGTTCCGGCGGCGTTATACCACGGCTCTCAGCATTTTTGAGTGTGAAGGTTAGCTCAAAATAGGTGTTCAGCAACACTTCACGTGCGTCGGCGTAAGCCGTAAAACTTACCTCCTGGCTGTTCTGCGTATGAGCAGTGGGTAGCAATGTTGCAAGTGATAATATAAGCAGGAGGAATCCTCTCATTAAATGCCTGTGTTTTGTGTTAATGTTTTTCTTTATTGCTCTGGCTTACCCTTAAAGACAAAGCATTTGCTCGTAAGGGTTCGTAAGTATTGCTTTTGGTATCAAATATCACAAACTGGGGTTGAATGGTAAAGTTGCCATTCTGCTTCGGAATTAGCAAATATTCCAAGCGCTTGCGCGCAATCATTCCTGTGGTTCGGTCGAGGTATTTTTCTTCAAGTACTTTTTGATCTAACAATTCTAACTCGGTTGGAAAGTTTGGTTTAACCTCGGAAATTCTTTGTGGATCCCCGTACCCTTCAAAAGTCAGTTGTAATCTTATCGTATCATCAGTAGTAATATCTTCTTGATCGAGTGTTGCCTTTAAACTGAAGTCACCGATGATTTCAGTGAAATCCTTGGGTTGAGGTTCTGGTAAGGGAGCGACGCTAATTTGAACTTCTTCGCAACTCACCGGAAACCGCCGTAATGCTGGTGAATTAGTCAGCTCGCTGGTATCAGCATGGGCTGTGAAAGTCAATTCTTGACCAACTTGTGCCTTTATGATCGGGGGAAAAACAAAAAGCTCCAGTAAAAGTGATATGATGAGCAGAACCGAGGTTCTCATTAGATACGTGTCGTTTTACGTTTTTTAGGCTGCTGAGGGTTCGGAGCGGGTTGTTGCTGGCGAAGCGAGTCTAATTGCTCAGGTGTTAATTGGTCAAAGGGTGAGTTGAAGAAATCACGAAAGAAATCATCACTTTGCAGATCTTGATTAAAAAAATCATCACTCCAAAGATCATTGCCAAAAAGGCTACCGCCAAAGGGAGAACTGCCTGGTCTATTTGGTGGTTGAATAATTCCTTCTGGATTGGGGACTACTTTTAGAAGGAGCGGATTGGTCTCCAAATAATTATCACCCACTTTTACGCTGGCCGGTTCTACGTAGAAATCTCCTACTTCATCGGCTTGTAGGTAAAAGGTATAGCTGGTAGACTGAGACGTTTGCCCGTTGATAATGCTGATTTGGGAGCTCATATTTGGGCCACTTACCTTGATCAAGCCATCGTTGAATTCCGGAAAATAGAAATCAGTTCCCTGGGCATTTTCCAGTGAAAACGTAACAATGATTTGGTTGCCGGCGAGGATAGAGTCACTGCTGACCGTAACACTAAAGCTGGCATTCTGAGCTTGTATACTGCCCAGACTAATGATCATCATAAGAACGGTTAGTGCGCGCATAAGCCAAGTTTTTAAGAATTGAAAAGCCTCTAGAGGAGACTTACAAAGTTATTATTCCAAATTGAGACGTGCTATTAAACCTTAAGTACCGATCTTAAGCTTACCACTTCTTATCAGAAGTACAAGTTCGACCATTAATTCGTTGTAATTTTTCCATGGTTTTCTTCTCATCTTCTTCAGCAAATTGCAGCTGTCGTTCCGCTTCCTCTCGGGTCATGGGTTGTCGCTGCTGTTGTTGTTGCTGTTGCTGGTTTTCTTGGGGATCAGAAGGCTCCTGTTGCTGTTGATTCTGCTGATCTTGCTCCTGCGAGGGATCCTGCTCTTGGTTGTTCTCTTGTTGTTGCTGCTGGTTCTCTTGTTGTTCTTCTTGTTCCTCGTTTTGCTCTTCAGATTGTTGTTGCTGCTGCTGTTGTTGCATTTGCTCCATCTGCAGGGCTTTGGCTAGGTTGTGCTTGGTCTCCATATCCGACGGGCTCCGGCGCAAGGCGTTCATGTAAGCTTCGGCTGCTTTTTGGTACTCCCCTTGTTGGTAGTAGGCATTACCCAGGTTATGGTAAGCATTCGCCTGACGGTAAGGATCGTCACTCAGGATAGCCGCTTCCTCAAAACGGCGTGCTGCTTCCTCGTAATCTTCCTGTTTGTAGGCCGCATTTCCCAGGTTATAGTTGCCTTGGGCACTATTACGCTTGGTGATAGCCGATTGATAGTTATCCGCTGCTTTTTCGTATTCGCCATCACGATAGGCCTTATCTCCTTCGCGTAGTTCACGATGGCCCGCTTGCGCGTAAAGGCAAGTGCTAAAAAAGGTTAGGATCAAAATGCTAGTTATTGTTCTCATTGGCTAAAGCATTTCTGATACGGTTAGACTTTCTCAGGCTACTGGTTCGATAAGAAAGTAAAAACTCAATTAATAGAAGCAGGAAAGCGAGTCCGATAAAAAGCTGAAAATAGCTTTCGTAGTCGGTAAAGAAGCGCTGTTCGTATTCTCGTTTTTCAATAGCATCAATGCGCTCGCGGAGGGCATCGGCTAAGCCTTCGGCATTCTTTTCTAGGCTAAAGTAAGCACCACCACCTTTGCGCGCTACTTCTTCTAAAGTGGAGGGATCCAAACGCGAACGCACCGGGTTTCCTGTTTCATCCCGCAGGTAGTCTTGACGACCACGCAGGTTGATTGGAATAAAGCTACCACCAGCACTGCCCACGCCTACGGTATAAACTAGCGTACCATTTTCGTTGGCTGCTTCTGCCTGAGCAGCTCCGCGTCCGTCGTGGTCTTCACCATCCGTGAGGATGATAATGGCTTTGTGTGTCTCGTTTTCTGGATCAAAGGAACGCTCTGCTAAGTCAATGGCCGAGCTGATACTAGTGCCCTGCTCCCCCGCCTGATCAGGGGTGGCCGTACTCAATGCCAATTGTGCAAAGTAGTAGTCACTGGTTAAGGGGGCTACCGGAAAAGCATTGCAGGCAAAGAGAATGATGCCAATATTATTGCTGGCGAGTTTATCCACTAATTGCTGGCCAAAACGCTTGGCGCGCTCCAGCCGGCTAGGTGAAACATCCTCCGCCATCATGCTCGCGGAAATATCCAGGGCAATGAAAAGATCAATTCCCTTACGTTGTACAGGCTTTCGTTTACTTCCCCACTGCGGATTGGCTAATCCAATTACCAGAAATAGACAAGCCAAGAGCAATAAACCAAATTTGACAAAGTGCTTATAACGGCTCAGACTGGGAGCCATACGCCGTACTACCTCTGCGCCACCAAAACGTGATAGAGAAGCCATGCGCAGCCGCCAAGCCAGCGCAAATAGCCCTACCAGTACCGGCAATAAAGCCAGTGCCCAGAGGTATTCTATGTATTCGAATTTAAACATCTGCCTATGACCTAAATTCTAATTTCTTCGCCTGACTACGCATAAAGCCTCGTCGGACTATTCTAATTCTCACTCTAATCCTAATTCTAATTAGAACTAGAACTACGGTATCGCCCGTAAAACGGTATACCGCATAATAATCTCCAATAAAATCAAGAAAGCCGCCGCCAATGCGAAATAGCGAAACTGCTCTTGATAACGTTTAACGACCGTAGTCTCGATTTCTGTTTTCTCCAGCTCATCGATAAGGTCGTATATGTCCTGTAATTCTTCCTGATTGGTAGCTCGGAAATACCGTCCATTCGTTTTCTGAGCAATTTCACGCAGTAGGTTTTCATCAATTTCCACCCGCGCAATATCATAGCGGTAGCGACCGAAACGATCTTTACTCACCGGGGTAAGCGCTTCGCCTTCCGAACCTACGCCAATAGTGTAGACTTTAATGCCAAACTCGCGGGCAATATCCGCTGCCATGTCTGGCGAAAGGTAACCAGCGTTATTGACACCATCAGTGAGTAGAATAATCACTTTGCTCACCGCCTCACTTTCTTTTACGCGGTTAACGGCTGTAGCGAGCCCTTGGCCTATGGCCGTACCATCTTCTAATGCTCCACACGCCAGTGCACCAACAAAGGTGCGTACAATGTCATGGTCAGTGGTGAGAGGGCACTGCGTAAACGCTTCTCCCGCAAAGGCTACAATACTGATCCGGTCAAAAGGGCGCTTATTAACAAAGTCAATGGCTACGCGTTTACTAGCCTCTAAACGGCTAGGACGGAAATCCTGTGCCAGCATACTACTGGAAAGGTCCATAGCCAGTACAATGTCAATGCCTTCGGCTTTAATTGATTCTTCCTGTAGTGTAAGCTGTGGTCGGGCTAGGGCTATTACTAGCGCAATCAGTGCCAGACCACGCAACCACGGTAGAAATCTGCGAAGTTGCGTCCGCCAGGTACTCAAATCTTTTACGCCCGCTAATGTAGGCATACGAAGGTTGGGGTAACGCCGTGATCGTTGCCAGCGCATCCACAAAACCACCAAAGGCGCCAGGATCAGTAGCAAGAACGCCCAGGGGTGTGCAAACTTTAGGTTGGTCAACAGGTCTATCATTCCTCAGCTTCGTTTTCTTCCTCAGAATCATCTGGGGTAGGATCGGGTTCCCGAGTAGTCAATACGAAATTACGTACGGTTTCAAGTGCAGCAGGGTGGGCACTTAGTTCGGGTTCTGCTTTCGCAAACTTTACCATATCCGCAATTTCTAATATCGAACGGATAGTACCGTCCTCGTCTAGTTGCTGTTTCGCTAGCGCCTGGTTAATTTCTGGAGTGGTCGCCTCCAATGCTTGAATTTCGAAGCGGTTTTCTAAATAAGACCGGAGGGTAAATGTTAGATCAGATTGAAACGCTTTGATTTCACCGCGTTGCCAAGCGGCATCTGCTTCTAGATAATCCAATTGTTCCAATGCTATTTCGTGAGCTGGACGTGGTGGCGGAGGCGGCTCCTCAGCCAGCGTTTTCTTTTTAGAGAATAGTTGCCGACCAAAAAGGAATAGCAATCCAACCAGCACCAGCCCAATAAAATAGGGCAGCGCATCTAACCAATTGATCTGCTCCTCAATAATATCTTTATTATCCCTGATCTGTGATTCCCGGGTAACCGGAATGGTCGCAACCGTCATTGCCAGATCACTGGAGTAGGCGGTATCTCGTACACCATCTTGAGTGTAAACCAGCTCCAAGGGCTGAAATTTGTGGTAACCCGAATCAAAGGTGGTCAGCAATAGGCGTTGCTCCATTAGCGTGGGTGGGCCTGGTTTAATGGTGTTGAGTGGGCTCGTTTCCAGAATTTCGGCCTTTCCAGATGCGGCCCATTCATCGTATTTGATTTCTGAAATAGCAACACCTTCCGGAATGAAAAAACTTAGACTCACGCCAAGCTGATCTCCGATGAGCATCGTAGTGCTATCCAGGTTGATCTCCATCCGAACCTGGGCTGACAAGCCGCTCCCAGCAAAGAGCAAGCAGAATAGGAGGTAGCGTACGGGCCTATTCATTACGATCTTCTTTGAAAAAAGTGATGTAAGGCATTGACGTAAGATTCTGTGGTAGCAATGCTAATGGTATCAGCTCCGCTGCGTAAGAATTGCTCGCGGAAATATTGATAGTTCTTTTCAAACCAATCTTTATACGCTTCGCGCACTATTTGGTCACCAGTATCTACCCAACGTAAGCTACCGGACTCGGCATCTTTAGCGCGGATAAGCCCGGCATTGGGCAGTTCTTTTTCTCTGGGATCATACAAGTGCACACCAATGAGATCGTGCCGGCGCGCGACAATTCGCAGTGGTGATTCATAGTCTTGACTCATGAAATCCGAAAGCATGAAGCAAATGCTGCGCTTCTTGACTACGTTATTGAAAAAGCGCAGGGCCATAGCGATATCGGTGCCGCGTCCCTCTGGTTGAATGTCGAGTAGCTCGCGAATGATCCGCAGAATATGCGATTTTCCTTTCTTAGGAGGAATGTACTTTTCAACACGGTCAGAGAAAAAGATCACCCCAACCTTATCATTGTTATTGATGGCTGAAAAAGCAAGAACAGCACAGATTTCCGTGATGTACTCATTCTTCATTTGTTTGGTCGTGCCAAAAAAGGAAGAGCGACTGATATCGATCAGAAGCATCACCGTGAGTTCACGTTCTTCTTCGAAAACCTTGATATATGGATCACCAGTTCGTGCAGTTACGTTCCAGTCGATGTTACGCACGTCATCTCCGTACTGATAACCGCGTACTTCGCTGAACGACATACCCCGCCCCTTAAAGGCGCTGTGGTATTCGCCCGCAAAAATATGTTTGGTGAGGCCTTTCGACTTAATTTCAATCTTTCGAACTCTCTTCAGTAAGTCCGATGTAGTCTGCTCGCTTGGTGCTTCTCCTTGCCAATCGGTATCGTCAGCAACTACGTCCACTTGGGTAGATTCGCTGAATAGCGAGCTCAACCAACGACCGAAACGACCGACCTGTTGGCCCGCACTAATGGCAGCCCGGTACGTGCGAATTAACCGACCAATGGCCCAAAGGAAAAACCAAATGAACCAGATTACGACCACAATGACACCAATAACTTTCATAAGGCCGATTAAGGTACTTCGACGGTATTGAGAATTTTGTGGATGATATCTTCCTGAGTGATGTTCTCAGCTTCTGCTTCGTAGGTTAAGCCCAAACGGTGGCGCAGTACATCTTCACATACAGAGCGGACATCTTCTGGAATGACGAAACCACGGCGCTGCAAAAAGGCAAAGGCTTTAGCGGCCAAGGCCAAATTGATAGAGGCACGGGGCGAACCACCAAAACTCACGAGTGGACTGAGTTGGCTTAATCCAAAGTCTGCTGGATTACGAGTAGCGAAGACAATATCAATGATGTAGCGCTCAATCTTTTCGTCCATATATACTTTACGGACAGATTGGCGCGCTTTGAGAATATCTTCCAGTTTAACTACTGGTTCCACTTTGCCAAAGTCTTCATCGTAGAGGTTGCGGCGCATAATTTCGCGCTCTTCCTCTTTGTTGGGGTAGGTAATCTTCACTTTGAGCATGAAGCGGTCTATCTGAGCTTCGGGAAGTGGATAAGTACCTTCTTGTTCGATGGGGTTCTGAGTGGCAAGTACCAAAAACGGCTCGGTGAGCTTGAAGGTATCATTACCAATGGTCACCTGGCGTTCTTGCATGGCTTCCAGGAGGGCACTCTGTACCTTGGCTGGGGCACGGTTGATTTCGTCTGCGAGAACAAAATTGGCGAAGACAGGACCTTTGCGCACCGAGAAATCATTTTTACTCGGATTGTAGATCATCGTACCTACAATATCGGCGGGCAAAAGATCGGGGGTAAACTGGATGCGGCTGAATTCGCCTTGCAGTACCTGGGCTAGTGTTTTAATGGCCAGCGTTTTGGCCAAACCAGGTAAACCCTCAAGTAGTACGTGTCCCTTTGTGAGTAGCCCCAGAAGCAGGCGATTGATCATGTGGTCTTGTCCTACAATGACCTTGTCTGTTTCCTGCTGGATTTTTTCAATAATCGCACTATCGGCGTAGATCTGTTGATTTAGTGCTTCAATGTCTACCGACTGCATAAATGTGTTCTTTGGGTATAGAATCCTATTTTCCGTAAAAAGGATTACAAAAATGATCAAAAAATATCACTTTCGGTTGGCTGCCTCGGTTTTGTGCTACCGAAGCCTGTATTTTTGCGCTGATTCACTAGAACGTAACCTATGAGAAAGCTATTGTTGTTGATAATGATGTGTCCTCTGCTATTAAATGCGCAAGACCGCAAAGCCGCTAAATCGGAAGAACTGCGAGAAGCACGCGAAATGGCGGAGGTAGTACAGATGGGAGGAATAGTGGTACGCCTGGCTACGAATGCCCGCAAAATTGAGGGGATGCAGGAGGTGTTGGACAATGGTCAGTTGAGTGCGCCTAATAAACATAGACTGGAAGAGCGGCTACAAGCAACAATAACGGAAACGCGCGAGCAACAAGAACTCATCGTGCGCCTCATGCGCGAGAATTATGATTTGGGACCGGTCTACTTTATTTATGATAGTACGTTGGTACTCCTGCAAGGCGAAAAAAGGTCTGGCTATTTTTTGAATGATAATCTGGAAATAGATCCCAATATTATGCGACCAGAAGACTTTATCGTTGCTCGCATGGGGTATACGGATGCCTCAACTACTGCCCGAGCAGAGGCCATGATGCTTACAGATCGGGAACTACAACCACTACCCAATCCCTTCCCCAACGCTATTACGTTCAATAACTTGGGCTATGCCTTCAATAAGCTATTAGCTCCAGACATTGCCGAGCGTAGACGGCTGGAAGGCATGATCCAACGCCTGCGGAATAAATTGAATTCTGCCGTCGAGGATGTCTTGGATGGAATAGATAATTAGCGCCAAACAAATCCCTAGGGTTGATCGCCCTATTTTTTCGAATCCTTGAGCTCTATTTTGAGGTGATGCCCGGTATGGCTCTTCTTGTGCTTTGCCACTTGCTCCGGTGTGCCGCTGGTCACTAAGGTGCCACCTCGGCGTCCGCCTTCAGGGCCCATATCCAAGATATAGTCGGCTACTTTGATCACGTCTAGGTTGTGCTCAATGACGATAACCGTATTTCCCTTATCTACCAGTCGATTGAGGACCTTCAGCAAATACTGAATATCTTCGAAGTGGAGGCCGGTAGTCGGCTCATCCAGGATATAGACGGTATTGCCGGTATCGCGTTTGGATAGTTCTTCGGCGAGCTTCACGCGCTGTGCTTCTCCACCGGATAGGGTAGTCGCCTGCTGGCCTAAAGTGATGTAACCTAAGCCTACCTCTTTTAGTGTCTTGAGCTTGCGGAAAATCTTAGGAATGTGCTCGAAGAACTCCACTGCTTCCGTCACCGACATCTCCAGCACGTCATTGATGGATTTGCCTTTGTAGAGAATCTCCAGCGTCTCCCGGTTGTAGCGGCGGCCCAGGCAGGTCTCGCACTCTACATATACATCCGGGAGGAAGTTCATCTCAATGCGGCGCATACCAGAGCCCTGGCAAGTTTCACAACGCCCTCCTTTCACATTGAAGGAGAAACGCCCTGGCTTATATCCCCGGATCTTTGCTTCCGGTAGGTTGGAGAACAAGCTGCGGATATCAGTGAATACACCCGTATAGGTAGCCGGATTTGAACGCGGCGTACGCCCAATGGGAGACTGGTCGATTTCAATAACCTTATCAACATGCTCTAGCCCCTTGAATTCTTTGTAAGGCATTGGAGGCTTCAAACTACGGTAGAAGTGCTGCCGCAAAATGGGGTAGAGTGTCTCGTTGATCAAAGTAGATTTTCCACTACCGGAAACGCCCGTCACGCAGGTGAAGGTGCCGAGTGGAATTTTGACATTAACCTCTTTTAGGTTGTTGCCACTAGCTCCTTTAAGCTCCAGGAATTTACCGCTGCCTTTGCGGCGTTCTTCGGGGAGCATGATATCTTTCTTACGGCTGAGGTAGTTGGCCGTAATTGTATTTCCGTCGCTGACAATCTGCTCAGGTTTGCCCTGAGCCACCAATTCTCCACCCAAACGACCCGCACCGGGGCCCAAGTCAATGAGAAAGTCGGAGGCGAGCATAATGTCACGATCGTGCTCAACAACGATAACGGTGTTGCCTATATCCGTTAGTTCTCGTAGGGCATCGATGAGGCGCTGGTTATCGCGTTGGTGCAGACCAATACTAGGTTCGTCCAGAATGTAGGTAATCCCGGTGAGCTGTGAGCCAATCTGGGTAGCCAGACGGATACGCTGGGCCTCTCCACCCGAAAGCGTTCTACCCGGGCGGTTCAGGCTGAGGTAATCCAAACCAACCTGCAGCAAAAATTCCAAACGGAAGCGGATTTCTTTGAGGATATCGCGGGCAATGAGTAGCTGTCGTTCGCTCAGGTGTTGGTCTACATTCTGCATCCACTCGTTGAGCGCGATCAGGTCCATCTCTGCGAGGTCAGCGATGTTTTTTTCATTGATCTTAAAATGCAAGGCCTCCTTTCGCAGACGCTGCCCATTGCAGCTTGGACAGGTGCTAATGGTCATGAAATCTTCCGCCCAACGGCGCACTTTCTCAGAGGTGGAATTATCGTACCAGCGTTTGAGCATCGGCACGAGCCCTTCTTTGGCAAGATTGTAGGAGAAGTCCTGTTTTTTGCTTCGACCACGTACCCGGAAAGAGTCGTCTCCACCGTTTAGGATGGTCTCCAGCGCTTTCTCTGGTATTTCTTTAATCGGAGTGGAGAAGCTGAAGTTGTACTTTTTAGCAATGGCCCGCAATTGCTTGAAGGTCATATTGTCCCGCACTTCCCCGAAAGGGGCAATACCCGCATCGTTAATACTTTTGGTATCGTCGGGAATAACCTTTTTAAGGTCTACGCGGTTAACTACGCCCAAGCCTTTACATTCTTTACAGTAACCGTAAGGTGAGTTGAAAGAGAAAGTATTGGGTGAAGGCTCTTCGTACGAAAGGCCGCTCGCCGCGTCCATTAAGTTTTTGCTGAAGGCCATCACGCGATCATCTTCGTGATCGGCAATCATGACCAGATCGTTGCCCATTTTAAGAGCAGTCTGCAGGCTATTGGCCAAGCGATCTTTGCGCTCTTCACCAACTTTCAGGCGGTCTACTACCAGCTCTATATCATGCACCTTGTAGCGGTCTACCTGGAGGCCAGGGGTGAGATCAGTGATTTTGCCATCAATGCGCATCTTGGTGTAACCTTGTTTGCGCATTTGCTCGAAGAGTTCACGGTAGTGCCCCTTACGACCACGTACGAGTGGAGACAGGACTGAAATCTTACGATTTTTGAAGTCCGAGAAGATCTGATCCAGAATCTGCTCCTCGGTGTAGCTCACCATCTTTTTGCCAGTCTGGTAGCTGTAGGCTTCGCCAATCCGGGCGTAAAGTAGGCGGAGAAAATCGTAGACCTCCGTTACGGTACCTACGGTAGAACGAGGGTTGCGGCCAGTGGTCTTTTGCTCGATACTGATGACTGGACTCAGGCCCGTGATTTGCTCCACTTCCGGGCGCTCCATTTCACCAATGAACTGGCGAGCGTAGGCGGAGAAGGTCTCCATATAGCGGCGTTGCCCTTCGGCGTAAATGGTATCAAATGCCAGTGAGGATTTACCACTACCACTGATACCCGTAATCACTACCAACTGATTACGCGGAATCGCTACATTAATATCTTTCAGGTTGTGCTCGCGGGCACCAACTACCTGAATGAAGTCTTCGTGAAAGAGGTCGTCAGCCGTACTGACATCCAGAGAAGGGGAAATTGCTTTGGCCATGTGTCCGGAGCTTCAAATAATGAGCCCTGCTGTCTTTTGAGGAATTATTAAACACTTAAGCAAACCTTATTTTGGTGCTTACGGTTCTGGAAAACTGCTAAATTAGTCATATTATTTGGAGGAACTAAGTTTCAATTACATTATGGTACCAGAAAGCTTGCAGTTAGGAGATACAGAAACCATTATTCTATCCCTGGTGATTGTTGTGCTGTTGATTGGACTTTTGGTTTTAAGAATTAGAGGGAACAAGCAGGATTTTTGATGGATTATCGGGTTTAATTATTTAAGCGTAGATAATATCACACCAATGAATGTGAGCCCCAACCAACGTTAGACGGCGTTCGCAGTTCTTTTAATTGATATTAGTTTACATTATTAAGAGTTGCTAAACATAGCATCTCTAAAACTCGTTTTTATGTTTAACTGCGTTATTCTTTCGTTGATTTCTGGTAATCGGTGCGCTTCCCTTTGTGCGTTATTACTTTAATCCAGAATCTACGGCTGGCACCTATTTTTATGGAGATCTTTCTTTGGGTTACGTTCAAGTACTGGCGGATGAAGATTTTAGTTTAGTGCCGCTTACTATTAGTGGAGGGGTCACGCATATGCTGGCATCCAATATTGGTCTGGACGGATTCGTAGAAATACGAGATTTTGATATAACCGAAGACCTCAATCGGACCCTATCCTTCGGAGCGAGGCTCAATATTTATTTGAATCGGCCGACTTATAACAGCCGTAAATCTGCCACGCCGGGCCTAAAAGCAGGAACCATGATGATAGGTGGCTCTAGTGGCGTACTGAATTTTGATTTGGATGATACTGATACCAGATCCTTTTCGATTGAGCCCCAATTCTTTTATTTCCTCAATCCACAGCTAGCGCTGGGGACAGGTTTGTTAGTTGGGTTCGATCGCCAGGATAATAGCTTTATTAATTCTAATTCGACCAGTTTAAGTATAAGCCCTCAGGTACGCTACTACCTGAATAGTGACCAACGGAATTTGTATTTTCTAGCAATGGGCCTAAATGTTGATTATGATCGAATGAGGAGTGAAAGTAGTTTTTTTACTACCGGACCCACTGAACAGACCTTCAGTGAGACCACGGTAGATTTCGCGATCGGGGCTGGACTTAATAGCTTTGTAGCCCGAAATGTGGCTTTAGAAATTGGGCCTAGTATACGCATAGATCCTGATGATCGTGATGTTCGTTTGGGTATTGATTTTGGCGTGCAAGTTTTTCTCAACACGGCAGAAAAAGAATCTTCGCCTAATGACTTTGGTGGGTAGGTTTTAAGAAAAACCTGTTTGTTTACACTGAGGCGTGAAAGAAAACCCTAGGCAGTGATAGATAATTTTTTCATCTTGAAATGTTTACCGTTGCCTAAAATAGAGCACTAAGACATAGCCAGATAAAGACCGGATTGAACCCAGTCAAATGGGGTTTCGGTTGCTTATTTGAATTACATCACAATTATAAAACCCTCATT